>NZ_FMVA01000002.1:0-495006 GCF_900101425.1 Rhizobium sp. NFACC06-2
TGTAGCCGCAAAGTTAAAGTGTCCTGTTTCTGCAAAGTTGGAATGTCACACTCCCCGGGTCTGAACGATGCCTGGGAGATGCAGATGGGATTGATCACGATGAGTGAGCGCGATTTGCAGCGGATCGAGGTTTTGTCGAAAGTCGTTGATGGCCGCATGACCATTGTCGCAGCGGCACATGTACTGGCAATCAGCGTTCGGCATGTTCAGAGACTGATTGGTCGTATTGAGGCTACCGGCGCTGCCTCGATCAGACATAAAGCGATCGGTCGACCGTCCAACAATAAAATAGCCACCGGCGTCCGTGATTACGTTTTGATGCTGGTGCGTGAACGCTACCTTGATTTCGGACCTACGTTCGCGGCCGAGAAGCTTCAGGAAGAGCATGGCGTCACAATCTCGCGTGAGACGCTGCGCAAATGGATGCAGGATGCCGGCATATGGCTTTCGAGAAAGCAGCGGCGAACGTTTCATCAGCCGCGGTTGCGGCGTGAGGCCTATGGCGAGTTGGTGCAGATCGACGGGTCGGAGCATCGCTGGTTCGAGGATCGTGGTCCGGCCTGCTCTCTACTGGTATTCGTTGACGACGCGACCGGTAAGCTGATGCAGCTCCGGTTTGTTCGATCTGAGAGCGCGTTTACGTATTTCGAGGCATTGGCGCTTTACCTCAAAGAGCATGGCGCACCGATTGCCTTCTATTCCGACAAGCATTCGGTCTTTCGGGTGGCAAAGAAAGACCCCAAGGGCGGCCAAGGCATGACGCAGTTCGGCCGCGCTCTATCGGAGCTGCATATCGAGATTCTTTGCGCCAATTCCAGCCAGGCCAAGGGACGCGTCGAGCGCATGAACCGGACCTTGCAAGATCGCTTGGTCAAGGAATTGCGACTTGCCAATATCAGTGACGTGGAGGCCGGCAATGCCTTCGTGCCTGCTTTCATCGAGCGATACAATGACCGCTTTGCGGTGACCCCTACCCGCCCCGAGAACCGTCATCGACCCGTCAGTCTGGCAGCAAACAGGCTGAACGACGTGCTCTGCAAACGGGAGCAACGTTATGTCGGTGCGCAGCTGACGTTCTCTTATGAGCGCAAACGCATCATGCTCGAGGAGAACGACATCACACGCGGCCTGGTCGGAAAGTATGTCGAGACATATGCTTACGCCGATGGTCGGCTGGATATCCGATGGAAAGGTCACTCTTTACCTCACAGAACCTTCGATAAGGACCAAAGCGTGACACATGCGGCGGTCGTGGAGAACAAGCGTCTCAGTGATGTGTTGGCTTACATAAAAGATCAGCAAGATCGACACCACGTCGGGAAGCCGAAGACCAACAGCAACAAGAACGGCTATAAGCCAACAGGTCGCAAGCCCGGTCGGCGGACGGATTTCATGAATGATCCGGACGTCATTGCGAGACGGCAAAAGGCTCTTGCTCAAATGGATGCGGCTGAGTGAAGGCCGCTTTTGGCCCGAAGGAGACATTTGTACTAGACTGATACGATACCCGCCCGCTTTTCAGATCGAGTAAAAATGATAGACAATTGGCACTCTGATCCAGAGATACAGGAGTCGCCATTGTCAAACGCGTCGCTCGTACAAAAAATTGAGCAATCGCTTTTGTCATTATGTCGTCGGGAAATTCTTCCGTCATCTGCTGCAAGTTCCTTCCTGCTTAACGGACGGGCGCTGGAAGCACTCCCGTATCATCTCGTCAAAGAGATGGAAGACATCGGAATGGACCTTGAGATTGCGGCTTGGCACGATAAAGAAGAGTTTAGTCCACATATTGGCCCTGTTATCTCCCGTGCAGAAGAGTGGCTGGCGAAGGTTCCTCGGTAACTTTTCGCTGAGAGCTGATGGCCGTTATTGGCGCAAAGCAGCCAAGACGCTGAGGAAGCTAAAGCCGAAGGGGGGTTCCATCACCCGCCCCCTCCCTGCCCTTGCAACCCGGCCCAGCCGGTCCGGTCGGGGGCTGGCCGTCGGCGCCAGTGTCGCATTTCTAACTGGCTGGCAGAGCGACAGATGACATTTTAACTTTGCACGATCCGCGACATTCCAACCTTGCCGCCACATTCCTCTGGATTGAAACCGCCCCCCTTAAGGATGTTTGCCCGGCGTATAGCCGCCGGTATCTTCCGTTTCCGACAGCCGCTAACAGGCGCAAAATCCGTCCGTCGACGTCGTTCGAACCGGAAAGAATGGGCGGGTCACCTGACGTTGCAGAAAAGTCGCATCGTAACGGCTTTCGGCCTTTTCGCCGCGCTGGATGACTCTGTTTCGGAACGATCGTTTGTTATTGTCGCCGCCGAAGAGCATTGGCGCATCGAGGTAGACTTTGCCTAAGTAAATACCGGTCTCAATCCAGTTTCACCCGTATTGCGGATAGCCACAGGCTGTCGGCGTATGATCATGTTCATCGGGTGGTGGCAAGAGACCGGTCTGGCATTGTTACAATGTGCCCTGCGCGGCGCCGCTGTCTCAGCTCTTCACCACCCCAGAACACCGCCATGCCGTTCCCGTAAGGGTTTTCTCCTGCACCATCTTGGTGGACTTCCGAATGGAAGACCAAGAGACTATGTGCAACTTACTTCGGGTCCAATGGACCATTACGCCACGAACGGCGCCGAAGCCCTGGCTTGCATGCAGCGGATGCGGCGGCCTGAGGGCATTTCAGGCCAGCGGCAAGATCCGGCTTAACGCCAATGGCCGCAAGCTGGATGCCTGGCTTATCTATAGATGCCTGATCTGCGACAAGAGCTGGAACAGGCCGATTTTCGAGCGGCAGAAGGTCCGGGACATAAGCCCTGCCGTTCTCGAAGCGCTGCAGTCCAACGATCCGCAATGGATAAGGGCGGAGACATTCAATCTCGAAGCCTTGAGACGTAAATCGCAGCGCGTCGACGAGTTTCCCGAATTCGACATCGTGAAACAGATACGGGATGAACCTCCCGACTGGGTCATGGCGGAGATCGATCTCACGGTTCCGTTTCAGGCCGGCATACGCCTTGACCGTCTGCTGGCGTCTGAACTGGGGCTTTCGCGGTCGATGCTGCAGAAGCTTCAGGATGACGGTTCGCTTCGGGCGCAGTCCGAACGTTCCGATCTTTTGCGGCGGCGGGTTAAAAACGGCACGCGGATCGTGATCGCGCGCTGCGGCGGCTTCGATCCGGTGCATTTGTGGAAACCCGTCACGGCGGATTTCTAACGGCATGGCGAGGGCCTGAAGGTTCAGGCCCTCGCTTGCGGCATCGAATCGGAAAATCCCCTGCTCCGCCTCAGGCGAGCGCCTCCTTCACCGCGGCGAGACCGCGGCGCAGGAACGGATCGGAATGGACGTAGAAGAATTGCACGCCACGCTCCCGCCAGTGCGGCATTTCATCCAGCGTCGCGAGCGTTCCCGCGATTTTTCCGGCTGCGCGTATCTTGTCGACAGCGATGGCGACCTTCTCCATCACCACCTCCGGGCGCGGCTCGCCGAATGGCGGCGCGGGCGGATAGCCCATGTCCTGCGAAAGATCGCCGGGGCCAATGAAGAAGACGTCGATGCCCTCCACCGTCAGCATCTCGTCCAGAGCATCGATCGCATCGACGGTCTCGATCATGGCGATGACCAGCCGCTTTTCATAATCGGATGGCAGGGCGTAACGCACCGCATCGACAATCGCGCGGGCCTCGTCGGCATTGCCGACCATGGGCACCATGATCTCGTCCGCACCGGCATTCAGATAGCGAATGATGATCGGCCGCTCGTGCGAATGCGGGCGCACGATGGCAGCGCCACCGACGGAGCGCACCACCTGCCCGGTTGCCCGCACATCCTCGAAACTCCAGGTACCATGCTCGCAGTCGAGGAAGACCGCGTCCGTACCCAGTTCCACCAGCCGGGCGGAAAGGCCCGACGACGTATGGTGCGGGGTGAACATGCTGATGGCTTCACCCGCCGCAAGACGGGCGCGCAGCTTTGCTCCATTCATGGACGTCTCTCCCTCAGTTGTCTTTCGGCATATCCGGTGTGTCGTCCGGCGCGCCCACCCAGCGCGCGACTTCGATATCCTTCGATGTGTCACGCATATGGGTCGGGCAGATGTGCAGTTCCGGAATGACTGCGCTTTTGTTCAGGCTGGCGCAAAGCAGGATGGCGCGGTCCACGTCATGCGGATCCATCATCACGGCGCGTTCTTCCTTCAGAGGCGGACGCGCGCGGTTGTTCATGATCGGCGTATCGGTCTCGCCCGGCAGAATGGTCGTCGCGCGGATACCCTGGTTGCGATAGGTATTGTGCAGGAAGGTCATGAAATTCTTCACGCCCGCCTTGGCCGCACCATAGGCCACGCCGCCCAGGAGGTTGGGATTGAGGGCAGCGAGCGAAGAAACGGTGATGATGGTCCCCTCGCCTTTTTCGATCATCTGCGGCAGCACCGCGTGCGTCAGGTTGAACACCGCCGTCAGATTAACGTTGATGGCGGCGTTCCACTCCTCCTCGCCGATGAAGCGGGCATTGAGCACCTTGCTGGCGGAGCCGGCATTATTGACCAGAATATCGATAGGACCGACGGCCTTGCCTATCGACTTGACCGTGTCGAAGATCGCCTCGCGCGAGGCGATGTCGAGCGTGCGAGCGATGGCCTTGCCCTTCTTCTTCTCGATCAGTTCAGCGACCTAGCGCAGCGGATCGAGGCGGCGCCCGGTCAGAACGACCGTCGCCCCTTCTTTCGCCAGCAGGATTGCGGTTTCGCGACCAGCACCGCGGCTTGATCGCAGGCAGTCCGCAGCGAGGGGCCTCCCGTCGATGCGGTTCAGCCGTTCGATGCGGCTTTGAAAATCGCCAACTGATCGGCAAAGGCGCGTTTATAGGCGGGACGCGCCTCGCCGCGGGCGACATAGGCCGCGAGATTCGCGTATTCATCGACAATGCCCGAACTTTTTATCCGTTGCAGCACAGATATCATCAACAGATCGCCGGCGCTGAATGCGCCGTCGAGCCAGTCGGCCTCACCGAGCCGGCGCGATAATTCGCCAAGCCGCTTGCGAATACGTTCATCGACGATCTGCAGGCGTTCCACGTGCCAGCTTTTGTCCCTTTCGAGAAAGCCGGTGACAAAATGCTCGACAATGGGCGGTTCCATGGTGCTGAGCGCGGCGAACATCCACATGATCGCGCGCGCCCGCGCATTGGCATCCTGCGGCAACAGGCCGGCATGGCGTTCGGCTATATGGAATATGATCGCACCGGATTCGAACAGGACGAGATCGCCCTCCTCATAGGTCGGGATTTGCCCGAAGGGTTGAAGCACCAGATGCGCCGGTTCCCGCATCGCCTTGAAGGAAAGAAGGCGGACGTCATAGGGCTGGCCCACTTCTTCGAGTGCCCAGCGGACGCGCATGTCGCGGGCAAGACCCTTGCCGCCATCGGGCGAACGTTCAAAAGCGGTAATGGTGATTGTCATTGCTGTTCTCCATCACTCCCCACCCCGGAATGTCGCCTGACGTTGCGTCACACTATGCGCTGGGATGAGCGAAAACAACGTCGTCGTGTTTTCGGCACGGGCTCAGGCGGCGGCGCTCTTTCGACGGGACACCCAGATCAACACCGGTAATGCGATAAAAGACAGTGCTGCGCCTGCCAGGAAGGTGCCGAAGGAACCATGGAGGTCCCACAGCGAGCCGGCGATGACATTGCCGACCAGCACCGCGAGACCCGTCATCAGATTGAAAACGCCGAAGGCCGTTCCCTTGAGATGTGGCGGCGCCGTTTCCGCAATCAGGGCTGCAAGCAGCCCTTGCGACAGACCCATATGCAGGCCCCACAGAAGAATGCCGAACAGGAACAGCGGAATGGAATTGGCAAAAGCGAGCGTCAGATAGGAGGCCATCAGCACGGCCACGCCCGCCGCGATAATCCCTGAGCGGCCGATCCTGTCCGAAAGCCGGCCGGCGGGATAGGCTGTCAGGCCATAGACGGCATGCATGATGACCATCGTGATCGGTATCCATGCCGGCCGGAAGCCTGCCTCTTCGGATTTCAGCAACAGGAATGCTTCGCTGAAACGCGCGAAGGTCAGGAGCGACGCCGCGACGATGACGATCCAGACCGCCCGATTGAGTTTCGCAAAATCTGCGAGCCGGAATGGCTTTTCGGCTTTCGGTCTTGCGGGCGCATCCGGCTCGTTGACACCGGCGATGAGGATGAACACCGCAAGGAAAGCGGGAATGACCGCGATCCAGAAAATGGCGAGCACATTTTCGCTGAGCGCGAACATCAGCCCGATGGCCGCCAGCGGCCCGATGAAGCCGCCGACCGTATCGAGCGACTTCCTGAGCCCGAATGCGGCGCCACGAATTTCAGGCGGCGTCACATCGGCAATAAGAGCGTCGCGCGGCGTTCCGCGAATGCCCTTTCCGACCCGGTCCACCGCCTTGGCGGCGACGATCCAGCCAAGCGAGGTGGCGAAGGGAAAAGCGAGTTTCGAGATTGCGCCGAGACCGTATCCAAGCACGGCGAGCATTTTCCGCCGCCTCGTCCAGTCCGCGATAATCCCGGAAAACAGCTTGGTCGTGGTAGCGATGGCAACCGACATGCCCTCGATGAAACCGACAGTGACCGCGGAAGCACCAAGACCGGAAACGAGATAATAGGGCAGCAGCGTCTGCACCATTTCCGAAGAAATATCCATCAGAAGGCTAACGATGCCCAGCACCCAGACCGTCGCTGGAATGCGTGCCCGAACCGTCGCGGAAACAGGCGCAGAAGAAGTCGTCATGATGGCCCCCGATCGTCTCTGGAATAATCATGTCCTCCTGAAACAATCAACCAGGCGGATATCGTGCAACCGCGACAAACGGGGAAAATCAGGGCCATCAAATCTCTGTGGGGCTGAAGCAAATACCGCCCAAGCCAGATGAAAGGGCTGGCCATTTCACGCAAAAACTCTAAGCTCCAGCGCCGGACACGGATTGCCGAGAACCATCAGTTTTCAGTTCAAATCATTAGGGAGAAAACATCAGATGAGCCTGCGTATCAACGACATAGCACCCGACTTCACCGCCGAGACCACCCATGGTCCGGTGAGCTTTCACGACTGGATCGGTGACGGCTGGGCGGTCCTGTTTTCGCATCCGAAGAACTTCACCCCCGTCTGCACGACGGAACTCGGTGCGATGGGCGGCCTGCAGCCGGAATTCGAAAAGCGTGGCGTCAAGATCATCGGCATTTCGGTCGATCCGGTCGAAAGCCATGAAAAATGGAAGAACGATATTCGCACCGCGACCGGTTTCAACGTCGATTATCCGCTGATCGGCGACAAGGACCTGAAGGTCGCAAAGCTTTACGACATGCTGCCGGCCGGGGCTGGCGACAGTTCCGAAGGCCGCACGCCTGCCGATAACGCCACCGTGCGCTCCGTCTTCGTCATCGGTCCCGACAAGAAGATCAAGCTGGTCCTCACCTACCCCATGACCACCGGCCGAAACTTCGAGGAAATTCTTCGCGCGATCGATTCCATCCAGCTCACATCCAAACATCAGGTGGCGACACCGGCCAACTGGAAGCAGGGTGAAGATGTCATCATCACCGCCGCCGTTTCCAACGAGGATGCGATTGCCCGTTTCGGTTCTTACGACACGGTTCTCCCGTATCTGCGCAAGACCAAGCAGCCCGGCTGATTTGAAGCCTGTGATGGGGCGGAAACATCATCGTCCCATCCAGCCGCATCTCTCATGGCTTTATGATCCCGCCGTGATAGTCAAGCCGGTACGTCTCGACATGGCCCCGATAAATACGCTCGATGCCGGTGAAGGACCGGAATTCCCCCTCATTCGTATCGACATAGACCAGATTTTCCACCGGGTGGGTGAAGCCGCCAAGAAACCGGCCCTGACGATAGAGCGTGGAAAGCGACCGCTGAATGACCATGCCAGCCGTGGCGCCGTCGATCATGTCGGGCCGGAGGATGCGGCCGTAGTAACTCATCGCCCACACCGCCGTTCCCTGATGCCAGACGACCTCTTGGCCGATGAAGTCGGTTCCTCCGAAATAACTGTCGATATAGTGCCAGTCGCCTTCGCGGTAGTTGAGATCGTGCGACCCCGGACGCGTTGGCGCTGCGAATTGGTCGCCGCCACCAACATACGTATTGGACTTGGCCTGCACGATGAACTCTTCCAGCATTTGACCAACCTGCCTGAATGGAACGTAACATGAACATAGCCACCCTTAGCTCTCGTGACAAGGATTTTTCACGCGACGCCTCATCGCTATTTCGGCTTTGATGGGCTTGGTAATCGCAGCATTTAGCCTTAGAAGCGTGGCGGGAAATATCCATCAAGAGTGTCCATGTCACAAACGCCGCAAATCTATGTCGATGCCGATGCCTGCCCCGTGAAGCCGGAAGTTCTCAAGGTAGCGGAGCGGCATGGCCTGGAGGTGACCTTCGTTGCCAATTCCGGTCTGCGCCCATCGCGCGACCCGATGGTAAAAAATGTGATCGTGTCGGCTGGTTTCGACGCCGCGGATAATTGGATCGCCGACCATGCCGGTGAGAACGATATTGTCATTACCGCCGATGTGCCGCTCGCGGGCCGCTGTGTTGCCAAGGGCGCGCTGGTGACCGGCCCGACGGGGCGCGTGTTCGATCCATCGAATATTGGTATGGCGACGGCGATGCGTGACCTCGGTGCGCATTTGCGCGAAAGCGGCGAAAGCAAAGGCTATAACGCCGCTTTTTCGCCGCGCGACCGTTCGGCTTTTCTGGAGACGCTTGACCGTTTCTGCCGCCGTGTCAAAAAGTGAGGGTGCCAACAGAAAGGTGCCGCCCATGACCTCGGCCAGTCCGAAAAGCAACAGCTATCGTCGCCATCAACCCTTCGTCATCGCATTCCTTGCTGGCGCCATTGGCCTCGGCGGCGCGCTGGCTTTCGCTCCGTCCGAGGCAATCGAGTTTGCGGCGGTGCTGTTTTTCCTGACCTATCTCACCTTGATTGCCTTTCGGCTGTCGAGCCTGACGGCGCAGCATTTGAAGGCCCACGCCGATAGCGACGATCTGCCAGCGGTTGCCATCATCGCCGTCACGCTGCTGGCCGTTGCTGTTGCGGTTGTCTCGCTGTTCCAGGCGCTGAATCACAAGGGCGAAACGGTCTGGACGCTGCTCATTGCTTTCGCTTCGGTGATCTTTGGGTGGATGACGATCCATACCATGACCGCCCTGCACTACGCCCATCTCTACTGGCGGCCAGCCACGGTGGATGGGAAAAAGCAGCCTCGCGGCGGCATGGATTTTCCGGCGACGAAGGAGCCGTGCGGATATGATTTTCTTTATTTCGCTGTGGTGATCGGCATGACGGCGCAGACGTCGGATGTGGGCGTGACGACGACCGCTATGCGCAAGGTCACGTTGCTCCACTCGGTCGTTTCTTTCTTTTTCAATACGGTTCTGGTAGCGGCGGCTGTGAATGCCGCGGTCTCGCTTGCGGGCTGAACCAATTTTCTTTTCAAGAGGACTGTCTTCATGAACATCATTTCGCAAAATACGGCCTTTGGCGGCATGCAGGGCGTATTTTCCCATCAGTCGGAGACCCTGAAATGTGAGATGACCTTTGCGGTTTATGTGCCGCCGAAGGCGATCCACGAGCCCTGCCCCGTTGTCTGGTATCTCTCAGGCCTTACCTGCACCCACGCCAACGTCATGGAAAAAGGTGAATATCGCCGCATGGCGTCGGAGCTCGGACTGATCATCGTCTGCCCGGATACAAGCCCGCGTGGCAATGACGTGCCGGACGAACTGACCAACTGGCAAATGGGCAAGGGCGCTGGTTTTTATCTCGACGCCACGCAGGAGCCGTGGTCCGAGCATTACCGGATGTACAGCTATGTCACGGAAGAACTGCCGGCCTTGATCGGCCAGCATTTCCGGGCCGACATGAGCCGGCAGAGCATTTTCGGCCATTCGATGGGTGGCCATGGCGCGATGACCATCGCACTGAAGAACCCGGAGCGCTTCAGGAGTTGCTCCGCTTTTGCGCCGATCGTGGCACCCTCCTCCGCTGACTGGTCTCAGCCGGCGCTGGAAAAATATCTTGGCGCCGACAGGTCCGCCTGGCGTAAGTATGATGCCTGCGCGTTGGTCGAAGATGGCGCGCGCTTTCCCGCGTTTTTGATCGATCAGGGAAAGGCCGATAGTTTCCTTGAAAATGGCTTGCGGCCCTGGTTGTTTGAGGAGGCAATCAAGGGCACGGATATTGACCTGACCCTGCGCATGCACGAGCGTTACGACCATTCCTATTATTTTATCTCCACCTTCATGGATGATCATCTGAAGTGGCATGCGGAGCGGCTTGGCTAGGCATATGGATCGTAACGGCGGTACTGCGCATGAGCCGCCGTTACAGCCCTGCCCGCATCACGGTATGCGGGCAATAACCTTGATCTCAAAGTCAAAGCCTGCGAGCCAGTTGACGCCGATTGCGGTCCAGTTCGGGTAAGGTTTCTGGCTGAAGATTTCACTCTTCACGGTCATGATCGTTCCGAACTGGTTTTCGGGATCGGTGTGAAACGTCGTCACATCCACGATGTCGTCAAAATCGCAACCGCCGGCATTGAGCGTGGCCTTCAGGTTCTCGAAAGCCAGGCGAACCTGCTGTTCGAAATCAGGCTCAGCTGTTCCATCAGCGCGGCTGCCGACCTGGCCCGAAACGAACAAAAGGTCGCCCGAGCGGATGGCTGCCGAATAGCCGTGCTCCTCATATAGCGCGTGTCTGCTTGCCGGAAAAACTGCGTCGCGTTTACTCATTTCCATCTCACTTTCCGCTTCGTGACGTCTCGATGTTTGAAACCATCAAGGTCAACTTTACATACGTTACGTATGTGAGATAGGAACATACATGGCGTATGTCAAATTATAGACAGAAGGTATTTAAGCGTGCCCCGAGATTGACTGGTGTCAGGGGAAGAGCGCTGTTGCAAGCGTCGTCGGTCCCGGCCGATTTAGCCGGAATTCGCGGATCACGCGCTCGGCTACGCCGTAAGCGAGCTCCTGCTCTATAGCGCTGTCATCGAGACTGACGACGGTCGCCGTGAACTGTGCTTCCGCGATCACCTCCCCTGTCGCAACCGCAGCGGCGCGAACGATGACCTTGGCGGACGCCCTTTCGCCGAAGAGGAAAGGAGCGCGCGTCACAGACGCAAGGCGGATGGTCAGAACCACACGCGGGCGAATTTCTCCCCGTGCCGTGGTCTTGATCGCATTTTGCACCTGTGCATGGATGGATTGCATCAGCGCCGGCGCTACATCTGGTCGTGCGGCGACAAAGGCGCCCCGCACATCGTAAAGGAGCCGGTCGCCATTGGTTGCTTCCGGTTCCAGCCTGAAAGACATGAGCGTGAAACACGCCAGCAAAACTATGCCAAAGCGCTTCAGCGTGGTGATCATCTTCAGCGGCTCCCCTCGTACACCGGCTCGAAAATCAGAACGATTTTCGACGGAAACGATGCACAAACTCACGCGTCCAGAGCGCTCTTTCGGCCCCTTCGTCGGGTGAGCGGGGCTCTGGTGTGAGATAACCGCATGATCGTTGATCAGGGTTAGAAAAGCGTTAAGCGGCGCCCTTCAGGGACTCCAGGACGTTGAATGCCGCGCGCATGTCAACGAGCCTGACAGCGCGACGCTCCAGTGCTTCCTCGTCCTCGCCCCATTGTTCTGCGGTCCAGTCTTCATCGAGATGCGCAAGCGCCCAGGCTTCCTCCAGCGCCAGCTCCCCTTCCGCCAGCGCCAGCGCCAAAATGGCGGAGCCGGTCAGCGATGTCATGGTGTGGAGAGCGGCAAGCGCAATCGGTGTGTCGTATTTCTTCAGCGTTACCGCAAAAGCCGCGATGGCCTCGCGCGGCTGGTCCTGATGCATCACGCCTTCGACGAGAATGAAGCGCGCTCCGAGCACATTGGCCGCCCAGTCCAGAACCGGATCCCAATGGTCCGTCTGACGCGCAACCAGCGCTTCCGGATCGCCGGCGCGATAGCAGAGGAGATCGGAAGAGGAAAAACGGAGTATGTCCTCAAAAACCGCCTGGGTATCATTGGCGACGCCATCAATGGCCGTGTTCACATGCCGAGAAACGGGCATGATCACAGGATTGACCACTTCTTTCTGGGCATCCCACTCGTCGCGAAGCAGTTCCGCCAGCGCGCGCGTCGGGACGGTCAGCGGCTTCTTGGCGGGAGTGCGCAGCGGCTTGCCATCGAGAAGGATGGTAAAGCCGCCCTCCTCCGCCTCGCCGACGGTGACATCCCTGTAGAACCGCTTCGGCAGAGGTTTCTGCATCTGGATCTGCGCGCGCAGGATCGGGTCGGGATGGCTCAGGCCCTCCGAAAGGTCGTTCAGGAGATCACGCATGGCACGTCCTCGTCAGTCGGATAGAAAGGGTTATTCAAGAATTTCGGCCGGAACATAGGCCGGAATTTCGCGCGGGTGGCTGACGACCGCATCGGCGCCCGCCTTCCAGAGATCGTCGACCGAGGCATAACCCCAGGCGACGCCGATTGCTTTCGCGCCCGCAGCCTTGGCCATCTGCATGTCGTAGATCGCATCGCCGATAACGACAGTATCGGCCGGAACCATGCCGGTTTCATGGCAGCATTCCATCACCATGGCCGGATGCGGTTTGGAGGGGCAATCATCCGCCGTGCGCGAAACGATGAAGTGATCGGCAAGGCCGTGGGTCTGCAGGATATGGGTAAGACCGCGCCGGCCTTTGCCTGTCACCGCGCCGATCAGCACATCGTCGCGTTTCGAAAGCGTATCGATCAGCGTGGCGATACCATCGAAAAGCGGCACGGTCATTTCCGGCCGCTCCCGCAGGGGATCATAGAGTTCCCTGTAACGTTCCGTCATCGCCTTCGCTTCGTCATCCACATGCGCCTTGCCCAGCATGCGGGCGATGGCGATATCCAGCGTCAGGCCAATGATCGCCTTGGTTTTGGAGATGTCGGGGCGCGGCTTGCCGAAATCGGCGAAAGTATCGGACATGACGGCATGGATCAGGCCGGCGCTATCCACCAGCGTTCCGTCGCAATCGAAAAGAACCAGTTTCATGGGCTGTCAGTCTTCCCTATCGCCATCTGCCACATCGAGACCGAGCAGGTTCCAGGTCTGGACCATATGCGGCGGCAAAGGCGCACTGACCCGAAGCCGGCCGCCATTCGGATGGGGAATATCGATATGACGCGCATGGAGATGCAGGCGCTTTTGGATGCCACCTGGAAAATCCCAGTTCGGATCGTCGATATAATATTTGGGATCGCCGATGATCGGATGGCCCATATGGAGCGCGTGAACGCGCAGCTGATGGGTGCGGCCAGTATAGGGCTCCATCTCCAGCCAGGCGAGGTTCTGGGCAGCCGTATCGATGACGCGGTAATAGGAAACGGCGTGATCGGCGCCATCCTCACCATGTTTGGCGATGCGCATACGATCGCCGTCTATCGTCTGTTCCTTGACGAGCCAGGTGGAGATCTTGTCCTGATGCTTGCGAGGCACGCCCTTGACCAGCGCCCAGTAGGTCTTTTTGGTGTCGCGCTCTCGGAAGGCGGCGGTCAGTTTCTGTGCTGCGCCGCGTGTTCGGGCAACAACCAGCACGCCTGACGTGTCACGGTCGAGGCGATGCACCAGACGCGGCTTCTCGCCTTTCTGGCTTGTCCAGGCTTCCAAGAGTCCATCGATATGGCGATTGACGCCGGAGCCTCCCTGCACGGCAATGCCGGCCGGCTTGTTGAAGACGAAGACCTTGTCATCTTCGTGCAGCAGCATGCGCGCTAGAAGTTCGGAATCTTCTGAATGTTTGAGATCTCGCGAGCCGATCGGCCCGCTTTTTACCTTCAGATCGGAATCAACCGGCGGAACGCGCACCATCTGTCCCGGCTGCACGCGTGCATCCGTCTTCACCCGGCCGCCATCCACACGCACCTGGCCGGAGCGCAGAAGCTTCTGCAACTGCCCGAAACCAAGTCCCGGATAATGAATCTTGAACCAGCGATCGAGGCGCATACCGGCCTCGTCGGCCCCGACCTTGATATGCTCGATACCTGCCATGAAATTTCCAGTCTTTCTGTCCTGATCGCGCGCCCTATTCGTCGGCGCGCCGTTTGGACCAAGCCTTTAGAACAAACTGCGGCCCAAGGCCAGCCCGGCGAAAACCGCTGCGATGGAAACAGCAAGGCTTGCAAGCACGTAAACGGCCGATAGCCCGAGCGCGCCGCGTTCGAACAGCGCGACCGCATCGAGTGAGAAGGACGAGAATGTGGTGAACCCGCCGAGCACGCCGGTGACGAGAAACAGGCGCATTTCCATCGAGGCGTTCAGCCGCCGCGCCACAAGCTCGACCAGCAGACCGATCAGGAAAGATCCGACCACATTGACGGCAAGGGTTCCCCAGGGAAAATTCGGTCCGGCCAACCGCATGCTCCAAACCCCGACCAGATAACGGAACACGGAACCGATTGCGCCGCCTGCAGCGACAAGGGCGATATTGATCATGGGGAATTGTGTCTCCGGAAGAAATCGTCGGACCGGACGGTCCAGGACATTTTTAGACCATGGGAAGCGCTGGCGAAACCCCTTCGCCCGGCGCTTTCGGCTGTTAAAATACGATTAAATTGCAGCTGTGCGATTTAGCCTTCCAACAATGGGCAACTGTTAATCTACGGTTTTTCAGGGTCGGCGAAGATGGCCGGAGGTTCGATGACACAGGTTCTTTCCGTTTCCGCGAATACAGCGGCCTATGCGCTGGAGGCCATGAAGCCGCCGCAACGCGTGCCGCGCAAGAGCGAGGTTGAAGAGGCCATTCACGAACTGGCGCGCAAGGCCGAAAACGGGGATGACTTCCAGCTCCGGGGCCTGATGACGACGATCAAGCCGCCGGCCCTCACCCTCTATTTCCTGATAGCAAGCAGCCAGCGCCAAGAACCACAGGCGACGCTGGAGCAGGCCGTGGAGGCCTACGAGGAAAACAGCTTCAAATCAAAATCTGAAAGTAACTTATAAATCAGGCTGATATTTAGATATTTTAATGTCGTTTCTTCAGTTTTTCGCCATATACGCGGTATCCCCGCATTCAGCTTGGTGTCAGACTGATCTTCTAGAGATTTGCGACCGAGTTCCGGAAAATTACGTGGGCAAATGCCATCCTGCTTTTCGCCGCGGCGCTGAAGAACAAACACGACAGATGAAAATTTGCGGCTACCGGACCTGTCACGCGTTCCGGTAGCCGTTTTTTATCGGTCAATTATGCTGGTGGTCGCCGCCGCCCTTGGCTGCGCCTGCGGACAGCACGACCTCCACCTTGCCGGCCTTTTCGAATATGAGCGTTACCGGCACCTTGTCGCCTTCGGCAAAGGGCTTCTTCACATCGAAGAACATCATGTGCAGGCCGCCGGGCTTCAGCTCCACCGTCTGGCCGGCGGGAATGACGATGCCGTCATCCAGCTTGCGCATTTTCATGACGTCGTTGACCATGGCCATCTCGTGGATTTCTGCACGTCCGGCGGACGACGATCCAACGCCGATCAGCTTGTCGTCGCTATCGCCGGTATTCTTGATCGTCACGTATCCACCGCCCACGGGCTGGCCCGGCAGCATGGCCTTGGTCGTTCCCTCCGACACTTCGAGGCTGCCGGCCTTTACGACATCCATATCCATGGCGGAATGATCATGGCCGCCGGCATGCGCAGCCTTTTCGGCAACGCGAATGGTGGGAGCGGGACTTTTCAGGGAATGCGGATCGACGCCGGCCGCTGCCACTTCGTCCCAGGCAACCTTGCCTTTGTCGCCGCAGAGCTGCGTTACCTTGAATGGCAGGTCCTGCCCCGCCTCAATACCGGAGATTTTTCCCTGCACTGCGAAGGTGTCGTAGAATTCATCCGGCAGGTTGCCGCCCTTCCAGCGGATTTCGACCGGTCCGCTTTTAATCTCCTTGCCGTGGTTCTTGTAGGCCTTCTGGTAGTCTCCCTTGATGACCTCCAGTTCCCAGCCAGCCTTGGGCTGGGGCTTCGCGGCAATGAATCCTTCCGGCAGCTTGATCTGAACTTCTGTGGTGGCGAGCCCGCCTTCGCAGCCATGCGGCACCTGGAGGGCGGCAACGACGGTGCTTTCCTGTTCGGCCGAACCGTCAACGAATGTGGCATGGGCGAAAGCCTGCGCGGTCGAAACCGAGGCGACGAAAAGGCTGCAGGTGATGATCTTGGTGGTTTTCATTTGCTTGTCCCTGCGGCTGCTATCCCTCTGGGTCCGCGCAGCCGCTCCGTGCCGCAAAAGGCGGCGATGATCCCGTAAAACGAAAAATCAGGCGGACAGGGATGGCGGGCCGCGCGCGGCGGGCTTCTGGATCGTCAGCACGGAGCGGAAGCTCCATTCCGCAGGCAGGCGGTTGTCGAGCCAGGCAAATTCAGTCTTCAGCCAGCCAGCCGTATCGGGCATCGGCAGAAGAATGGACGAGGCGAGCAGGCAGGCCTCGCAAAACAGGATGGCGTCGCCGGAATGGGCGGGGCCTTCCTTGTTATGAGAAGCATTGACGCCGTTGCCATGGCCAAGGCAGATTTCCGCGAAGGTGCCGTCCGGCAGCCGGTAACTCTCATCCAGCGCAACGGCGGGTGCTGCGGCAAGCGCCGGCTTGTGGGCAAAACCGAGGGACAACATCAGGGTCGCGCAGAAAATGCGAAGCATTTTCTCCATTCCCATCAATCGTCGTGTTCGATTTGCATCCATGTTCTAGGCGATATCCCTGTTTCTCTCCGATTTCAAAGGGGAATTTTGCCGCAGGCCAGACCGTAGCAAGGGAACAATAGATGCCGGGGGGCATTTTCCTGCCGCAACCATCGTTCCAAGGGAGGCCCGACATGCCAGCCAAATCGAAGGCCCAGCAGAAAGCGGCGGGCGCCGCACTGGCGGCCAAACGCGGAGAAATGAAGAAATCCAGTTTAAAAGGTGCTTCAAAAAGCATGGAGAAGTCCATGACGGAAAAAGAACTTGAGGATTTCGCATCGACGAAACGCAAGGGTCTGCCGGAGAAAAAATCCGACTGAAGAAAGTCGCCAAGACCATCTGTCGCCCCAGATCGCTGCGCCGATGGCGCAGATGGAGCAAGAATCTGTTCAGATGCGTCATTTGGTCCTTGCCAATAACGGGTCTTCGAAGATAATGAGCGTCGCATCATCGTTGGGAGAAACCGCTTCAATGCGGTGCCGAAGGAGCAACCGCCCCGGAAACTCTCAGGCAAAAGGACCAGCGGTGACGACGGAACTCTGGAGAGAAGCCACCTTTCATAAGGACGGCTCGCCGAAGGGATAACAATCTCAGGCGACAAGGACAGAGGGGGCTCTTGAACCGGTGCTTTGCGCCATGACCTGAGCCCGCGCGATCTTTCGCGCAACCCTGGAGGCGTCCTTGGACGATACCGCCGCGCTGAAAACCACGCCGCTCCACTCCCTGCACATATCGCTTGGCGCCCGCATGGTGCCGTTTGCCGGTTACGACATGCCCGTGCAATATCCGGCCGGCGTTCTGAAGGAACATCTTCAGACCCGCACCTCCGCCGGCCTGTTCGACGTGTCCCATATGGGTCAGGTTATTCTGAAGGCGAAGTCCGGCAGCAATGCCGATGCCGCGCTTGCGCTGGAAAAGCTGGTGCCGGTGGATATTCTCGGCCTCAAGGAAGGCCGCCAGCGTTACGGTTTCTTCACCGACGAGAACGGCGGTATTCTCGACGACCTGATGATCACCAATCGCGGCGATCATCTTTTTGTCGTTGTCAACGCCGCCTGTAAGGATGCCGATGTCGTCCATATGAAGGCGCATCTTTCCGATGCCTGCGACGTTACCCTCCTCGACGATCGGGCGCTGATTGCGCTTCAGGGACCAAGGGCGGAAGCGGTTCTGGCCGAACTCTGGGCTGGCGTTTCCGACATGAAGTTCATGGACGTGCTGGAAGTTCCGCTTCACGACGTTACCTGCATCGTGTCCCGTTCCGGTTATTCCGGCGAGGACGGTTTTGAAATCTCGGTGCCTGCCGAAAAGGCGGAAGAGATCGCCAAGGCCCTGCTCGAACATCCCGATTGCGAGCCGATCGGGCTTGGCGCGCGTGACAGCCTGCGTCTGGAAGCCGGTCTTTGTCTCTACGGCAACGATATCGATACAACGACCTCCCCCATCGAAGCGTCGCTTGAATGGGCGATCCAGAAGGCGCGCCGCGCTGGCGGTGATCGCGAGGGCGGTTTCCCGGGGGCGGAGCGTATTCTCGGTGAACTCAAGGACGGCACATCGCGCCGTCGCGTCGGCCTGAAGCCAGAGGGCAAGGCGCCGGTGCGCGGTCATTCCAGGCTTTTTGCGGATGCCGAAGGCAAGACGGAAATCGGCGAAGTGACCTCCGGCGGCTTCGGACCGTCGGTCGAAGGTCCCGTCGCCATGGGCTACGTCCCTGCAGCCTATATTGCTCCGGGCACGGCGATCTTTGCGGAAGTGCGCGGCAAATACCTGCCCGTCACCGTCGCTGCCCTGCCCTTCATCAAGCCCACCTACAAACGGTAGTCGATAATGGTCGAGCCAGCCGCCACCCCCCTCTGCCCTGCCGGGCATCTCCCCCTCAAGGGGGGAGATCGGCAAGAGGCATATTCGTTGCTCCATTCTCAAACTTGGCGATGGGCGAGACTTATCCGCGTGTCGATCTCCCCCCTTGAGGGGGAGATGTCCGGCAGGACAGAGGGGGGTATCCCCGCCGCCGACGCCCAATCAACACAACAGATAACATTCCCGGAAAGGACGTCCCCATGCTGAAATTTACCGCAGAACACGAATGGCTGAAGTTCGAAGGCGATATCGCCACCGTTGGCATCACCAGCCACGCCGCTGAACAGCTCGGCGATCTCGTTTTCGTCGAATTGCCGGAAGTGGGCGCCACCTTCTCCAAGGATGGCGACGCGGCGACCGTTGAATCCGTCAAGGCGGCTTCCGATGTCTATTGTCCGCTGGATGGCGAAGTGGTCGAAATCAACCAGGCGATCGTCGATGATCCCTCGCTCGTCAATTCCGATCCGCAGGGCGCGGGCTGGTTCTTCAAGCTGAAACTCTCCAATCCGGCCGATGCCGAGACGCTGCTCGATGAAGCAGCCTACAAGGAGCTGATCGCGTAATGACGACGCCCACCGAATTCCATTTCACCGACTATCAGCCCTATGATTTCGCCAACCGGCGTCATATCGGGCCGTCGCCGTCGGAAATGGCCGAGATGCTGAAGGTCGTTGGCTATAAGAGCCTCGATGCCCTGATCGACGCCACCGTTCCCTCCTCCATCCGCCAGAAGGTGCCGCTGACCTGGGGTGCTGCGCTGACTGAACGCGAGGCGCTCGACCGTCTTCGCGAGACGGCCAACAAGAACCAGGTTCTGACCTCGCTGATCGGCCAGGGCTATTACGGCACGATCACGCCGCCGGTCATCCAGCGCAATATTCTGGAAAACCCGGCCTGGTACACGGCTTACACGCCCTACCAGCCGGAAATCAGCCAGGGCCGCCTTGAGGCGCTGCTGAACTACCAGACCATGGTGTGCGATCTGACCGGTCTCGATGTTGCCAACGCATCGCTGCTCGATGAAGCGACGGCGGCTGCCGAAGCCATGGCCATGTGCCAGCGTGTTGCCAAGTCCAAGGCGACCGCCTTCTTCGTTGACGCCAATTGCCATCCGCAGACCATTGCGCTGATCGAGACCCGTGCGGCCCCGCTCGGCTGGAAGGTGATCGTCGGCAACCCCTTTACTGATCTCGACCCGGTCGATGTGTTCGGTGCGATCTTCCAGTATCCGGGCACCCACGGCCATGTCAGCGATTTCTCCGGCCTGATTTCCCGCCTGCACCAGACGGGCGCGATTGCCGCCATCGCTGCCGATCTTCTGGCGCTGACGCTTCTGAAGTCGCCCGGTGAAATGGGCGCTGACATCGCCATCGGCACCTCGCAGCGCTTCGGCGTTCCGGTTGGTTACGGCGGTCCGCATGCCGCTTACATGGCCGTCAAGGATGCGCATAAGCGCTCCATGCCCGGCCGTCTGGTCGGCGTTTCGGTCGATGCGCGCGGCAACCGCGCCTATCGCCTGTCGCTGCAGACACGCGAACAGCATATCCGCCGCGAAAAGGCGACGTCGAACATCTGCACGGCGCAGGTGCTGCTGGCCGTCATGGCCTCCATGTACGGCGTCTTCCACGGTCCGCAGGGCATCAAGGCAATTGCCCAGCAGACCCACCAGAAGGCCGTTCTGATGGCCAAGGGGCTGGAAAAGCTCGGCTACACCATCGAGCCGGAAACCTTCTTCGACACCATCACCGTTGAAGTCGGCCATATGCAGGGCGTCATCCTGCGCTCGGCTGTTGCAGAGGGCGTGAACCTGCGCAAGGTTGGCGCGACCAAGATCGGCATGAGCCTTGACGAGCGCACGCGCCCGGCAACGCTGGAAGCTGTCTGGCGCGCTTTCGGCGGCAATTTCTCGATCTCGGATTTCGAGCCGGAATATCGTCTGCCGAAGGACCTGCTGCGCACCAGCCAGTATATGACGCATCCGATCTTCCACATGAACCGTGCCGAAAGCGAGATGACCCGTTACATCCGCCGCCTTTCGGACCGTGATCTGGCGCTCGACCGCTCGATGATCCCGCTCGGCTCCTGCACCATGAAACTGAATGCGACAGCGGAAATGCTGCCGATCACCTGGCCGGAATTTTCCGACATTCATCCCTTCGTACCTGCCAATCAGGCACTCGGTTACAAGGAGATGATCGATGATCTCTCGGAAAAGCTGTGCTCGGTCACCGGCTACGACGCCTTCTCCATGCAGCCGAATTCCGGCGCGCAAGGGGAATATGCAGGGCTTCTGACCATCCGCAACTATCACCTCGCCAATGGCGGCACACACCGTGACGTCTGCCTCATTCCGACGTCGGCGCATGGCACCAATCCTGCTTCGGCGCAGATGGTTGGCATGAAAGTCGTGCCGGTGAAAGTGCGTGATAACGGGGACATCGATATCGATGATTTCCGTGCAAAAGCAGAGCAGTATGCGGAAAACCTCTCGTGCTGCATGATCACTTACCCGTCCACCCACGGCGTGTTCGAGGAGACGGTTCGCGAGATTTGCGAAATCACCCATAAGCATGGTGGACAGGTCTATCTGGACGGCGCCAACATGAACGCCATGGTCGGTCTCGCCCGCCCCGGCGATATCGGTTCGGACGTTTCGCATCTCAACCTGCACAAGACCTTCTGCATTCCGCATGGCGGCGGCGGCCCCGGCATGGGACCGATCGGTGTCAAGGCGCATCTTGCTCCCTATCTGCCCGGCCATCCGGCGACGGACGGTCGTGAGGGTGCGGTGTCTGCTGCCCCGTTCGGCTCGCCATCGATCCTGCCGATTTCGTGGAGCTATTGCCTGATGATGGGCGGCGAAGGGCTGACGCAGGCGACCAAGGTGGCGATCCTCAACGCCAACTATATCGCTGAGCGGCTGAAGGGTGCGTACGACGTGCTCTACAAGTCCGAAACCGGCCGCGTGGCGCATGAGTGCATCATCGATACCCGTCCGCTGGCAGATAGCTGCGGCGTGACGGTGGACGATGTCGCAAAGCGCCTCATCGACTGCGGTTTCCATGCGCCGACCATGAGCTGGCCGGTTGCCGGCACGCTGATGATCGAGCCGACGGAATCCGAAACCAAGGCGGAAATCGACCGTTTCTGCGATGCCATGCTGGCGATCCGCGAGGAAGCCCGCGACATCGAGGAAGGCCGTGCGGACAAGACCAACAACCCGCTGAAGAACGCGCCGCACACGGTGGAAGACCTCGTTGGCGAATGGGATCGTCCCTATAGCCGCGAAAAGGGCTGCTTCCCACCCGGCGCGTTCCGCATCGACAAATACTGGTCGCCGGTCAACCGCATCGACAACGTCTATGGCGACCGCAACCTCATCTGCACCTGCCCGCCGATGGAGGCTTATGCCGAAGCGGCTGAGTAAACTTCGTTTCGCTCAAGACAAAAGCCCGGATCGCTCCGGGCTTTTTTATGTCGACACATACATAATCATTCTTGAAATCAATTATTTATTATTTTTCCTGGCTCGCCTCGAAACTTCGAGGAGCCGGCTTCCGTCTCTTGTGTCGCTACGGATAACCGATAGCGGCCACCGGAAGAAGTACCTTTCGGGGTTTGGAAGTCACAAGGAGGAATAACGATGTACAACGTTTCTGTTCGCGCCCTGACGCTTTCCGCAGCTCTTTCCATCGGCATGGTTTCCGCTTATGCCGCGAACCCCAAAGTTGGCGGCGCGGCAATGTTCGAGGACAAGAACATCGTTGAAAATGCGATGAACTCGAAAGACCATACAACGCTTGTCGCAGCGGTCAAGGCTGCCGGGCTTGTCGAAACACTTCAGGGAAAAGGCCCGTTCACGGTATTCGCACCAACCAACGAGGCTTTTGCGGCCCTTCCGAAGGGTGCGGTCGATGATCTTCTGAAGCCCGAGAACAAGGAGAAGCTGGTCAAGGTGCTGACCTGCCATGTGGTTGCCGCCAATGCACTGTCACCCGCCATCGAAAAAATGATCAAGGACGACAAAGGTGAGCATGACGTGAAGACCGTCGGCGGCTGCGTTCTCAAGGCCAAGGAAAGCATGGGCAAAATCACGTTGACGGACGAGAATGGTACGGTTGCCCACGTCACCATCGCCGACGTCAAACAATCCAATGGCGTCATTCATGTCATCGACAAGGTGTTGCTGCCGAAGATGTAATATAACGAAACGGCAGGCGACTGGCACATGCAGAGGCCCGGATCGCTCCGGGCCTTTTCCGTTACAGCAGCAACATTTCGCGGCCTCGTCACACACGATTGATCGTCACGCCTTCCATGCTAGAACGGATGCCGCAAACAAGCGGCGATGGAGTGGGAATGCGTGTGATTTGCCTGAATGGTTGGGGCGGAAAGCTTCATGACGAGATTGTTCCCTATATCTCCTCATCCGATCCCGATATGCTTTGCCTGCAAGAGGTGGTGCACACGCCGACTGCCTTTGAGGACTGGCTGAGCTACCGCGATCACGGCATCGACCTGCCGCAAAGGGCAAATTTCTTCCACGAAATCGCCGAGGCCTTGCCGGATCACCTGGCGATCTTCTGTCCGGCGGCGCAGGGTGATCTCTGGCACGGCGAGACCAGATATCCTTCCCAATGGGGGCTGGCGACCTTTGTGCGCAAGTCCATGGCCATCGTTGCGCAGGCACAGGGGTTCGTGCACGGGACTTTTTCCGCAGACGGATATGGCGATCATCCACGGTCGCGCACGGGCCACGCCGTCAGGGTTTTCGACTTCACCACCGGTCAGCCGGCCGTCATCGCCCATATGCATGGCCTGCGCGACCTTAATGGCAAACAAGATATCCCCGCTCGCCTGACACAAGCAAAGCGCCTCGTGCAACTTGTCAAAAACATTGCTGAGGATGGCGACCGGATCATCGTCTGCGGTGATTTTAATGTCCTGCCTGACAGCGAGACCTTCACTGTGCTGAAGGAACTGGAACTCACCGAACTCGTCACGACACGCGGCTTTACTGACACCCGGACCTCACATTATGCCAAAGCGAACCGTTATGCGGATTACATGCTGGTCAATCCAGCCGTGCAGATCGATCGTTTCGATGTGGTGAGGCAGCCGGAAGTTTCGGACCATTGCCCCCTGCTGCTCGAATTCCACTAGAAACCCGAGCCGCCCATCCGTCATTGTCTCACGGCTGACTTAGCGAACGAGCCGGATGTCGCTCGTCACCACCGTCTTGCCGGTCCTGCCGTCCTTATCGGTGGTGCGCAGCCGCAGGCCATTGGCTCCAATCTTTTCAATGGTCATGGCGGCAATGCGATCGCCGTTGATATCGCGGTTCCATCGCACCGTCAGGTGTATGGCGTTTCCCTGTCTTGTGCCGGAAAGCGCGGATGGGCGGCCGGAAGGCCCGGTATAGGCGCCACTGTAGCGTCCGCCCTTCTCCGACAGATCGGCAGCGATTGCCCGCCTGACCACGAGAAGACCGCGGCAAGTGCCGGACATGTTGAGCGACGATGCCCCCGCATTGGAGTTCAGTGTGCAACTCACATTGATCGGCGGCGTGCCTATCCGGGTAATCACGGTTCCCTTGCCTGCCCATGTTCCTTTCAGCGAGGAGAGAAATGCGCGTTCGTCCGCATGTGCGGGCTGCGTGCCGAGCAATCCGGCCGAAAATAAAACTGCAAAAACCTTGATCTTCATGGCGCGTATCCGTTTTTCCACGAAGACTAACTCACCAGTACCGTTAAACGTTCCTCCAGCCGACTTTGCAGCGACCAAAAACATCTAGGATTTATCCTCATGTCGTGCCAATGCAACCAAATGCGGGCACAGATGTTTTTCGCCAGCCTCAATTAATTCCCATTCCCTCTTTCATATTTTTCGGAGCATATTTCATGACGACAATCGGCGTTTCGGCACCACCCGGCGGACTTCCTTCCGGTGGCTTGCCGCGTAGCGGTGGTATCTCAGACCGCACGCTTTTTGCCCTTGCAGCGCTGAATTTTTTCCTTGCCGATGCCCGTGACGGCCTCGGGCCGTTTCTGGATGCATTTCTGGCGACACAGGGCTGGTCTTCGCTTTCGTTGGGCATGATCGCCACGGTCGGTGGCCTCGTCGGTCTGCTTGCCACACCGCTCTGCGGCGCGCTGGTGGATGGGACGACGTGGAAACGAACGCTGATTGCCATCCCCGTTGTTCTTGTGACCGTCGGGGCGTTGATCACGCTGATCTTTCCGGATGTTTGGATCGTCTGGACAGGCCAGATCATGACGGCGGTGGTTGGCGCAGTCGTCGGTCCCGCGCTTGCCGGCCTCACACTCGGCCTTGTCGGCGAGCGACTGTTTTCCCACCAGATTTCGCGTAATGAATTCTGGAACCACGGTGGTAATTTTGCGTCGCTTTTCGCGACTTATGTGGTCGTAACGTTCTTCGGCATGAACGGGATCATCGGTCTGATGCTGCTGACCGCTGCAGGCGCCCTGCTCGCTGCGGCGGCCATTGATCCCGATAGGATTGATCACAAGGTTGCGCGTGGCCTTGCCGAAGACAAGGGAGAGCCGGGACCGTCCGGCATCAGGGTGCTGTTGCACGAACGCGGGCTGATCTTTCTCGCCATCATTCTGCTTGTTTTCCACTTCGGCAACGCGCCGATGGGCAGGTTGATCGCACAGGATTTCGCCATCGAACTGCAGACCCCCTTCCGCACCACCGCCATCATTACCGGCGTCGCGCAATTCGCGATGATCTTCGTCGCCGCAATGGCCCCATGGCTGATACGCCGTTTCGGTCTCTCGACCGTTTTCATCATCGCGCTGATCGCGTTGCCGATACGCGGTCTCCTCGCCTCGGCCTTTTCGGATTTCTGGGTGATCTTCCCGGTGCAGTTTCTCGATGGCGTTGGTGCGGGCCTGCTCGGCATCGTCACCCCGGTTGCGGTGGAGAGGATTTTGAAGGGCACCGGTCGTTTTAATGTCGGCCTTGCCAGCGTCATGATGGTTCAGGGTATCGGCGCATCGTTCAGCAATGTCGTCGCAGGCTGGCTGGTGACGAAGGGCGGTTATTCGCTGTCGCATCTCGTCGGGGGCGGCATTGCCGCTATCGCCATCGGGCTTTTTCTTCTCTATCGCAACGAAATAGCCCCGAAACAGGATGACGACGCCGCCTCTCAACACCGGCACTGAAGGCGCAAACAAAAAGGAGGCCCGACGGCCTCCTGAAATCTCGTAGCATTTTATGGGATCAACCGACGAAAGCGCGCTCGATCACGAATTCGGCAGGCTTGTTGTTGGCGCCTTCGTTCAGGCCGGCCTTTTCCAGAAGCTCCTTGGTGTCCTTCAGCATCGCGGAGGAACCGCAGATCATGCCGCGATCGATTTCGGGATCGAGCGCCGGAACGCCCAGATCCGCAAACAGCTTGCCGTTTTCGATCAGCGTGGTGATGCGGCCCTTGAAGGGATAATCCTCGCGGGTGACGGTCGCATAATGCTTCAGCTTGTCGCCGACGATCTCGTTCAGGAATTCGTGGTTACGGATTTCCTCGACCAGATCGAAGCCGTATTTCAGCTCGGCCACGTCGCGGCAGGTATGTGTGAGGATGACTTCCTCGAACTTCTCATAGGTCTCCGGGTCACGGATCAGGCTCGCGAACGGCGCGATGCCGGTGCCGGTGGAGAACATGTAAAGCCGTCTGCCGGGCGTCAGCGCATCCAGAACCAGCGTGCCTGTCGGCTTCTTGCGCATCAGAACGGTATCGCCGGGCGTGATTGCCTGGAGATGCGACGTCAGCGGGCCGTTCGGAACCTTGATCGAGAAGAATTCCAGTTCCTCGTCCCAGGCAGGGCTGGCGATGGAATAGGCGCGGTAGATCGGCTTGTCGCCGACCGTCAGGCCGATCATGGCGAATTCGCCGGAACGGAAACGGAAGCCGGCCGGGCGCGTCATACGGAAACGGAACAGGTGGTCGGTATAGTGCTCCACCGATAAAACCGTCTCGGCGTAAACACCGTCAGGTATCTTGATCGCGAAATCTTCCGTCTTGGCTGGCGCGTTCATTTCAGGTTCCGTCCATTCTTATTCGATGCGACATTCTCCGACCGGGCAATTATACCATTTTTGCTCCGGTTTGAAGGCATGAGAATGTCAATACTGCCATGTGCGTAGGAAATATGTATCAAAAACTCATATTTCCACGCAACGTGTCATAGAGACGCACGACGACGCCAGCTGTAGGCCTCACCGCCGCTCGCCGGCTTGGCTGTCGGCTGGTAATAAACCGGAATTTCCGGCAGGCGATTTTCGGACAGTCGGCGGATGGCCGTGCCGTTCGTCACTGCAAAGCTGGTGAAGCCGGTACGAAGCATCAGCGGCACCTGATCGATCAGGACGTCGCCAACCGCCCTCACCTCGCCCGCAAAACCGAGACGGCTGCGCAACAGCGAAGCGTGGCTGAACCCGCGACCGTCATTGAAGGCCGGGAAGCTTATGGCGACAAGGTCGATACGGTCGAGGTAGGGTCCGAGCCGCGTCACATCGTCGGCGGGCGTGATCAGAACGCCGAGACCGATATCGTTGCTTTCGGCGGCACGAACCAGAAAATCGGCAAGCGGCAGCACCGGCTTTTGCTCCGCCGTCGCCTTCACTTCTTCCGTTTCGATCAGCCAGGGATCGTTTTCCACGAAGCCGTCGCGGTTCCAGATTTTCGTCATGGCATTCTCCTCAGGCGGCTTCTGCAGCGGAACCGTAGAGCGCATCCTTGAACGGTTGCGGTCCAACGCGGCGATAGGCTTCGAGGAAAATTTCTTCCTTCGAAAGGCGAAGCCCGAGATAGGTGTCGACGATGGTTTCGATGGCGTCGGTGACTTTTTCCGGCTCAAAGCCGCGGCCGATGATTTCACCGATCGAGGTGTTCTCATCGCCCGATCCGCCAAGCGTGATCTGGTAGAGTTCCGCGCCCTTCTTTTCCACACCCAGCAGGCCGATATG
Organism: Rhizobium sp. NFACC06-2; assembly: GCF_900101425.1. Taxonomy (NCBI): domain Bacteria; kingdom Pseudomonadati; phylum Pseudomonadota; class Alphaproteobacteria; order Hyphomicrobiales; family Rhizobiaceae; genus Rhizobium; species Rhizobium sp. NFACC06-2. The sequence continues at coordinate 27,595 of NZ_FMVA01000002.1, forward strand.
GCCGACATGGTGGTGGCCGCAGGCATTGATGCAGCCGGAAATCTTGATCTTCAACTCACCGATTTCCGCCTGACGCTCCGGCGATCCGAAGCGGGTGGAAATTTCCTGCGCCACCGGAATGGAGCGCGCATTGGCGAGCGCGCAATAGTCCAGCCCGGGACAGGCAATGATATCGGTGATCAGCCCGGCATTGGCGGTCGCGAGGCCCGCACCCACCAGCGCGCGATAAACCGGCTCGAGATCGGCCAGCGCCACATGCGGCAGGATGATGTTCTGCTCATGGCTGATACGGATTTCGTCGAAGGCATATTCCGCGGCGATATCGGCGACGAGTTCCATCTGCTCATCGGTAGCATCGCCCGGAATGCCGCCGATCGGCTTCAGCGAGATCGTCACCATGCCGTAATCGGGATGCTTGTGCGGCGCGACGTTCTGCTCGACAAAACGGGCAAAACCTTCATCGGCCCGCTTCCAGCGCGCCAGGCTTTCCCAGCCTTCCGGACGGTCCTTCAGCGCCGGCGGCGCGAAATAAGCGGTGATTGCCGCAATATCGGCATCCGGAAGCTTCAACTCGGTGTTCTTGAGTTCAGCGAATTCGACCTCGACCTGGCGGGCCAGTTCTTCCGCACCGATCTCGTGCACGAGGATCTTGATGCGCGCCTTGTATTTATTGTCGCGGCGGCCGTGCAGGTTATAAACGCGCATGATTGCCGTCGTGTAGGAAAGCAAGTCCTCTTCCGGCAGGAAGTCGCGGATTTTCTTGGCAATCATCGGCGTGCGGCCCTGCCCGCCGCCGACATAGACGGCGAAACCGATCTCACCCTTATCGTTCTTTTTCAGATGCAGGCCGATATCGTGCACCTGAATGGCTGCACGGTCGCGCTCGGCGCCGGTGACGGCGATCTTGAACTTGCGCGGCAGGAAGGAGAATTCCGGGTGAACGGAAGACCACTGACGCAGGATTTCCGCATAGGGACGCGGATCGGCGACCTCATCGGCGGCCGCACCGGCGAAATGATCGGCGGTGACGTTGCGAATGCAGTTGCCGGACGTCTGAAGCGCGTGCATTTCCACGCTCGCCAGTTCAGACAGGATATCCGGCGTATCGGAAAGGCGCGGCCAGTTGTACTGGATGTTCTGGCGGGTGGTGAAGTGGCCATAACCCCGGTCATATTTGCGGGCGATGTGGGCCAGCATCCGCATCTGTTTCGAATTCAGCGTGCCGTAAGGAATGGCGACGCGCAGCATATAGGCGTGCAGCTGAAGATAGACACCGTTCATCAGGCGCAGCGGCTTGAACGCATCCTCGGCCAGTTCGCCGGAAAGGCGGCGCTCGACCTGATCGCGAAACTGCGCCACGCGGCCTTCAACAAATGCGTGATCGAACTCGTCGTAACGGTACATATTCTTCCTCAGACTGCGATGAATGCTGCATCGGCCGGCTTGAAGCCGGTGGCATAGTGCACGGTGGGGCCGGCGGCGCGAATGCGTTCGCGAAGACGCGTCGGCCAAAGCTTGCCGTTCTCTTCGATGACATCGATGACGGCCACATCGACGACCTTGTTGGCGGAAAAATCCCGCTTGCCGATTTCCTCGAACGAGGCGACGGCCTCCGCATGGCGGGCAACGATTGCGCCCTGCAGGTTCTCCGTCCACTCCCCGTTGGCATCGAGCCAGACGGCGATGCCATCGCTCAGGCGGTTGGCGGTCAAAACCTTTTCAGCCATTTACATACTCCCGTTTGAAATCCGCCGGCTGCACTGACGATGCAAGCGCCTCGGACCTGTCAAAATTGGCGCCCGCCACCGCATCGCCGATGATGACCATGACCGGTCCGGTCAGTTCATCGCGATGTTCGAGTTCGGGCAGATCGTTCAGTGTGCCATGCAGCAGGCGGCGATCCGCGCGGCTGGCGTTTTCGATGACGGCAACCGTGGTTTCCACACCCAATCCCGCGTCGATCAGCCGCTTCGCGACCGAAGCAGCAACACTGCGGCCCATATAGACGGCGATGGTGGCGCCGGAAACCGCAAGCCGTGCCCAATCGGGCAGGACATCGCCAGCCAGATCGTGGCCGGTGGTGAAAATCAGCGATGAAGCGACACCGCGCAGCGTCAGCGGCAATTCGAAATCCGCAGCCGCAGCAAAGGCCGAGGTGATGCCGGGCACGATCTCATAGGCAATACCGGCCTCGCGCAGCGCCGCCATTTCTTCGCCCGCCCGGCCATAGACCAGCGGATCACCGGATTTGAGGCGCACGACGCGCTTGCCATCTTTGCCGAGGCGCACCAGCAGGCGGTTGATCTCATCCTGCGATTTGCTGTGGCAGCCCTTGCGTTTGCCGACGGACAGCCGCTCGGCATCGCGGCGCCCCATATCGACAATCGCCCGAGGCACAAGCGCGTCGTAAACGATCACATCGGCTTCCATCAATACGCGCTGCGCGCGCAGCGTCAGCAGATCTTCAGCGCCCGGCCCCGCGCCGACGAGCCAGATACGGCCTTCGCTGCGTTCGGGCGATTGCAGCAGGCGGCCGACGGCCTGACGAGCGGAGAACGTGTCGCCAACAGCGACGGCATCCGCCACCTCACCTGAAAAGAACCGTCGCCAAAAATTGCGCCGCAAGGCGCCCTTCGGCACGTTCTCCTCCGCCGCATCACGATACTGCACGGCAAGGCGCGCAAGCTTTCCAAGCGACGGCGACAGCATCTGGTCGATGCGGGCGCGGATCATCTGGGCGAGAACCGGCCCTGCCCCTTCCGTGCCGATAGCCACGGCGACCGGTGCGCGGGCGACGAGCGCGGGGGTAAAGAAGTCGCAGAATTCCGGCTGATCCACCGCATTGGCGGGGATTTTCGCGGCGCGCGCCACGGTGACGATCTCACGGTCCAGCGCCTCATCGCCGGTAGCGGCGAAGACCAGCGTGGCGCCTTCGATCAATTCGCCGGCGAAAGCCAAAGCCCGATGATCGATGCCGTTTTCGCTGATATAACGGGCAAAATCGGCTTCCGGCTGGTCGGCATAGACAACGATATGTGCGTTGGTGTTGGCGAGAAGCCTCACCTTCGCGAAGGCTTCATCGCCATTTCCGAAAACAGCGACCTGCCGCCCCTCGACCCGGAAGAAAGCGGGGAAGGTTGAAAGGCGGTCGCCAGCAGCGGAAAAATCGTGTTCGTTGTGCATCGGACATATATCCCGCATTGCGGTGCAAGATTGAAGAAACAGAAATTCAAGCCTTTCCGGCACTTGGATTTTTATTTCTCGAAGACCCCGGTTTTGGAGGAAAACAAACCGGCGATGCTTTTCCACACCCGCGCTAGCCCTGAGAATCCCCTCGCAATCCCTTGACAAAGCGGGTCCTCGCGCCGAACAAGGAGCGACCATCGACTGCCGATTTCCCCATGCGAAGACCGCTTTTTCTTAAAGCGGCACGAAGGACTAGACCCTTGACCAACCCCACCCTCGCCGCCCGCCTTCTCGATGTCATCGAACACGATATTCTGCCCTTGACCGCGCGTGGCGTCAGCCTTGGCAACAAGGTTTTCGGTGCGGCGATCCTGCGCAAATCGGACCTGTCGCTGGTGGTCGCCGAGACCAATAACGAGCTGGAAAATCCGCTCTGGCATGGCGAAGTGCACACGCTGAAACGGTTTTACGAGCTGGGCGAAAAGCCGAACACGAAGGAGCTGATTTTTCTCTCCACCCACGAACCCTGCACCATGTGCATGTCCGCCATCACCTGGGCCGGCTTCGATAATTTCTACTCCTTCTTCAGCCACGAGGATTCCCGCGACGCTTTCGCGATCCCTCACGACCTGAAAATCCTCAAGGAAGTTTTCGGGCTGGAACCGGGCGGGTATCGCCGCAACAATGCCTTCTGGAGTTCGTACTTCATTGCCGATCTGGTGGAGGGTGAAGACGATCCGCTGAAGACCACGTTGAAGGCGCAGACGGCCCGCATCAAGGCCGCTTATGACGATCTTTCCACCAGCTACCAGTCATCGAAGAGCGGCAACAACATTCCGTTGAACTAGGGCATTTCCGCAGGACGTGCGTGACGGTTTTCCGTCCCGGCGATGCGCAGAAACAAAGAACGAAGGTTTGAGACACTATGGAAGCCTCGAAGGATATTTCCCGCCTGATCGAGATCATGGAAGCCCTGCGGCAGCCGGAAACCGGTTGCCCTTGGGATGTCGTGCAGACCTTCGAGACGATCAAGCCCTACACCATTGAAGAGGCTTATGAAGTCGCCGACGCCATCGAGCGAAAGGACATGGACGATCTTTGCGAGGAACTGGGCGACCTTCTGCTGCAGGTGGTTTTCCACGCCCGCATTGCCGAAGAGATGGGCGAATTCGCCTTCGGCGACGTCGTGCATGCCGTGACCTCGAAGATGATCCGCCGTCATCCCCATGTCTTCGCCGTATCCGACGCCGACACGCCGGACGGCGTCAAACTGCAATGGGATCGTATCAAGGCGGAAGAAAAACGCGAGCGTGCAGAGCGACGCGCGCGACGTGGTATCACCGAGGATTTCAAGGCCGGCTTTCTGGGCGGCGTACAGCGCAGCCAGCCGGCGCTGACCGAAGCCCTGAAGCTGCAGGAACAGGCAGCGCGTGCCGGTTTCGACTGGTCGAACCCCGCTCCCATTCTCGACAAGATCGAGGAGGAAATCGCCGAACTGCGTGAGGCGCTGGCGGAAGGAAAACCGGAGAAGGTATCGGACGAGCTCGGCGATCTCATTTTTGCCCTCGTCAATATCGGCCGGCATGTCAAAGCCGATCCGGAAGATGCGCTGCGCGGTACGAACACGAAATTCCGCAGACGTTTCAATCACATCGAAACGTCGCTCACCCAAAATGGCGAAACGCTGGAAGAAGCGAGCCTCGAGAGAATGGAAGATCTCTGGCAGGCGGCGAAACGCATCGAACGTTCGCTTGATACGGTTTCGTCTTAGCCCACCGTCACCCCGGATTTAGTCAGGGGTCCAGGGCGATTCAGTCCTTGATCGCAAAAGACTCGTTTTTCACGACGCAGACGCGTCGTGGCTGGATTCCGGCTCAAGGCCGGAATGACGGGGAGAGGTTTTCGCGCCTTGTAATCGTCCCAGGAACGCTTAGCGCTCCCAGTCCTCGCGTTCGCGGATAGTCACTTTACCAAGCTTCCGTTCCAGTTCGGCCGCTTGCGCTTCGGACAGGCGCACATCAAGCGCAACCGATCCATCCTCATGGTCTTCACGACCGTCGACAATGGAATTGCTATAGACCCACGAGATCAACGGCAATTGTTCGACGGAAAGCAACACGGTCGTTTCCGTCAGAACACCGGAAAGACGCTTTGAAATCTCGTCCATCAGGGCATCGACGCCCTCACCCGTGATGGCCGAAACGGCGCGGATATCCGAACGACCTTCGGCGCGCTGCATGATGGCATCATGCGCTTCCGGCTCGAGACGGTCGACCTTGTTCCAGACCTCGATGATGCGCTTTTCCGCTTCCTTCTCGTCGATGCCGAGGTCACCAAGAATACGCAGCACATCCGCAGACTGGGCGGCATTGTCCGGATCGGACATATCGCGCACATGCAGAACGAGATCGGCTTCCAGCACCTCTTCCAGAGTGGCGCGGAAAGCGGCGACCAGATGCGTCGGAAGATCGGAAATGAAACCGACCGTATCGGACAGGATGACGGTGCGGCCATGCGGCAGCTTCATGCGGCGCAAGGTCGGGTCGAGCGTGGCGAACAGCATATCCTCCGCCAGAACGCCGGCGCCGGTGATGCGGTTGAACAGCGTGGATTTGCCGGCATTGGTGTAACCGACCAGCGCGACGATCGGATGCGGCACCTTGCGGCGCTTGGCGCGGTGTAGCTGGCGCGTGCGCACCACCTGCTCCAGCTCGCGCTCCAGCTTGACGATGCGTTCCTGCAAAAGCCGGCGGTCGGCTTCGATCTGGGTTTCACCCGGGCCGCCCATGAAGCCCGCACCGCCGCGCTGGCGTTCAAGGTGGGTCCAGCTTCGGACGAGGCGGCCCTTCTGGTAGTTCAAATGCGCAAGATCGACCTGCAGCGTGCCTTCCTTGGTGGAGGCGCGGCGACCGAAGATTTCAAGGATCAGGCCCGTGCGGTCGATGACCTTGCAATTCCACTGCTTTTCGAGGTTGCGCTGCTGCACCGGGGTCAGCGGATGATCGACGATCACCAGGCCGGAATCGGTCTCGTCGAGAAGATGACCGATTTCTTCGATCTTGCCGGTTCCAAACAGCGTGGCGGGACGCGGCTGGTTCACCGGAACGATGAGACCCTGCGTCACTTCCAGATCGATGGCGAGCGCCAGTCCCTTTGCTTCCTCAAGCTTGGCTTCGACTGAACGGCCGGGGGCAGCCGGGCCGGCAGCCGCGTCGCGCGTTTCGCGCTGCTTGAGGACCGGCACGAGGACAACCGCACGCATGTCGTCGCGGCGCTTTTCCTGCTCCGGAATAATCGATTCATTCGAGGTGTCGCGCGTTGAAATGGGTTCAGCCTTGTCCAGAAAGAGGATTGCGGCCGACCGCATCCGCGCGGGCGGCCATGGGAATTAACCTGACGGCACGGGAAATGTTCCCGGTCCGGGTCAGTCTATGTCGAATATCCGTCGAGGGAGCCCGATCAGGCAGCGCCTTCTTCGCTTTCGAACATCTGCATCGGCTGGCCGGGCATGATGGTGGAGATCGCATGCTTGTAGACAAGCTGCGAATGACCGTCACGGCGCAGAAGCACGCAGAAATTGTCGAAGGAGGTGACAACGCCCGTCAGCTTGACGCCGTTGATCAGGAAAATCGTGAGCGAAATCTTTTGCTTACGAACGGTATTGAGGAAGAGATCCTGAAGGTTTTGAGAACGTTCCGCCATGGCGCCGCTTCTTTCTTTTTTGCCGGCAGGGATACCGGAAAATAATCAATCAATAATAAGCCGGCCGAGTCATGTCCCCCGCTTGGCCGACCTCAAACTCTGGTATCAAATCATGTTCCGTTCCGCAACGGTCAAAACAGCCGAATGAGTACGAGTATTGACCCACATTTTCAATTCGGGACAGTCAAAAATATTGTATCGAAACGCGGAAAAGTTGTTCCACGTCGCGCACGGCATCGGCGGATGCAAACAGAACGACCCGGTCCTTCGCCTTGATTTTCGTGCTGCCATCCGGGCGGATCACCACGCCGTCGCGATAGATCGCCCCGATGCGCACACCGTCGGGCATATCGATGTCGCGGAAGGACTGGCCGACCAGTGGCGACGTCTCCAGCGCTTCCGCCTCGATCACCTCAGCCGAGCCGCGCTGGACGGCATAGACGGAGCGGATTCGGCCCTTGCGCACGTGCTGAAGCACGCGGGAGATCGTCACGGCCCGAGGGTTGATATAGGCATCGAGCCCCAGAGAGCGGGCGACGTCGTGGAACGACGTACTGTTCAAAAGCGCCAGATTCGATTTGCAGCCGAGCTGCTTGGCAATGACCGCGGCCAGAATATTGGTCTGATCGTTATTGGTGAGCGTGACGATCAGATCGGCATCCTGAATATCGGCCTGCATCAGGATTTTCTGGTCGAGCGCCGAGCCGTGCATGACGATGGTATTGCTGAGCTGTTCGGATGCGGCGACCGCCCTGTCGCGGTCCGCCTCGATGATCTTTACCCGCGTTTTCGGTTGCATTTCCTCGATCTTGCGCGCGACGAAGTGGCCGATATTGCCGGCGCCGGCAATCACGATGCGCTGCGCTTCCTGCTCCTCATGGCCAAAAAGGCTTAAGGTGCGGCGGGCGTGCTGGCGCTGGCAGATGACATAGGCAAGGTCGCCCACCCGCAACTGTTCCGAAGAATGCGCCACCTTGAGGACACCATCCCGATACACCCCGACCACCGTGGCGATGAGGTCTGGAAAGAGGCTGGAAAGCTGCTGCAGCGGCGTGTTGATGACCGGGCAATCCTCCATGCATTCGATGGCCAGCATGTAGATCGTGTCGTCGGCGAAACGCACCACATCCGTTGCGCCCGGAAAGGCGATGCGCCGGAGCACCATCTTGCCGACTTCGACTTCAGGCGAAATCGTCACGTCGATGGACATGTTCTCGCGGCTGAAGAGATCGGCATATTCCGGCTTCAAATAGCTCTGGTCGCGGATGCGGGCGATCTTGGTCGGCACGCTGAAAAGCGCATGCGCCACCTCACAGGCGACGATATTGATCTCGTCATGCAAGGTCACGGCAATGATCATGTCGGCCTGGTCGGCGCCGGCCTTGGCCAGCATGTCGGGATGCGCGCCATGGCCGACATAACCGCGCACATCCAGCGTCTCGGTAATGGCGGTGATGAGCGGCGCGGCCGTATCGATCACCGATACTTCATTATCTTCCCGCGACAATTGTTCGGCGATGCCGTAACCCACCTGCCCTGCGCCGCAAATGATGACTTTCATGCTGTCTCTCTGACGGAATAATCGGTTACGGCGAAGCGCCTTCTTTCCTTATACGCCGAGAGATTTCAGTTTGCGATGCAGTGCAGACCGTTCCATGCCGACAAATTCCGCCGTTCGCGAAATATTGCCGCCGAAGCGGTTGATCTGCGCCATCAGATAGTCGCGCTCGAACATTTCACGCGCTTCGCGCAGCGGCAGGGTCATGATGTGCTGATCGCCCTGCGCCGAAATCTTCGGCAGCATGTCGCCAATATCCGACGGCAGCATGTCGGCAGAGATCGGCGCTTCGCCGCCTTCCGGACGGGCGAGAATCATCAGCCGCTCGATATTGTTGCGCAGCTGACGGATATTGCCCGGCCAGTCATGCGTCTGAAGAACGGCCATGGCGTCGTCGCCGATCTTGCGCGGACGGATGCCGGCCTGCTCGGAAATCTGGCGCATGAACATATCGACGAGGAACGGAATATCCTCGCGCCGCTCAGAAAGCGCCGGCACCTTCACCGGCACGACGGCGAGGCGATGATAGAGATCTTCGCGGAACTGGCCTTCGGCAATCAGGCTTTCGAGGTGATGGGCGGTCGAGGAAATGATGCGCACATCCACCTTCACCCGCTTGCCGCCGCCGACGCGCTCGAACTGCTGATCGACCAGCACGCGCAGTATCTTGTTCTGCGTCTCGCGCGGCATTTCGCCGACTTCATCGAGATAAAGCACGCCGCGATGGGCTTCTTCCAGAGCGCCCACCTTGCGCGGCTGCCCAGGCAGGCCTTCCGTTCCGAACAGCGCGATTTCCATGCGGTCCGGTGTGATCGTCGCGGCATTCAGCGCCACGAAGGGCCCGCTCGCACGCGAGGACTTCTTGTGCACCATGCGCGCCACAAGTTCCTTGCCGGAACCGGAGGGGCCGAGGATCATGATGCGGCTGTTGGTGGGCGCAACCCGGTCGATGGTCTGGCGGAGCTGCGACACAGCAAGCGATGCGCCGACGAGTTCAACCGCGTCACCGGTGCGCTTCTTGAGTTCCTGAACCTCGCGCTTCAGCTTGGAGTTTTCCAGCGCCCGTTCGGCGATCAGGATCAGGCGGTCAGCCTTGAACGGCTTTTCAATGAAATCGAACGCGCCGCGCTTGATGGCGTTGACGGCGGTTTCGATATTGCCGTGACCGGAAATCATGACCACCGGGATTTCGGGATGGCGGCTCTTGATCTCATCCAGCAGCGCCAGACCGTCGAGCTTCGAGCCCTGCATCCAGATATCAAGAAAGATCAGACGCGGCACGCGCTCCGAAATGGCGGCCAGCGCACTGTCGCTGTCGAACGCCATGCGGGTCTCGTGGCCCTCGTCGGAAAGAATGCCCGCTACGATTTCGCGAATGTCCGCCTCGTCATCCACGACCAGAATATCAGACGCCATATGCTGCTTCCTTGTTATTTTCGCCGCCGACCGCCTCGATATAGGGCAGCAGCACTCTGATCATGGCGCCGTGGCCGTGATCGAACTCCGGCGGGGCATCGTGGAGTTCCAGATACCCGCCATGCTCTTCGATGATTTTCTTGACGATGGCGAGGCCGAGGCCCGTGCCCTTGTCCCGCATCGTCATATAGGGTTCGAGAATGCGGTGACGGTTCTCGACGGGAAGGCCGCGGCCATTGTCGATGATGTCAGCCACGAAACGCGAATTGGCTTCGTCGAAAGCGGCGCGCACCAGAATTTTACCCGGTCGTTTTTCGCCTTCCACCGCCTCGATGGCTTCCGTCGCATTCTTGATGAGATTGCCGAAGGCCTGACCCAGCATGCGGGCATCGAACATGCCCTCGAGCGGGATATCGCCCAGCTCCGTCGCAAACTTGGTGTCGGCGGCGCTGATTTCCCTCAGGAACGCCGCATCCTTAAGAATCGCCCGCAGGTCCGACTTTTCCTTCGTCGGCTTCGGCATGCGCGCAAAAGCGGAGAATTCATCCACCATCCGGCCGATATCGCCGACCTGCCGGACGATGGTGTCCGTACACTGGTCGAAGACGGCGCGGTCGCTCTCGTCGATCTGCTTGCCGAAACGGCGTTTGATACGCTCGGCGGAAAGCTGGATTGGCGTCAACGGGTTCTTGATTTCATGCGCGATGCGGCGCGCCACATCCGACCATGCGGTCGAACGCTGGGCGATGACGAGATCGGTGATGTCGTCGAGGGTGATGACGTAGCTGTCACGGCTGTCGCGGGCGTCCTCACGGGTCACCTGAACATTCAGCGTCCGTTCCTTGCCCCGCCGCATGATGTTGATCTGCTTGCGGAAATTGCCGCGTGACCAGGTATTGGCCTCGTTGACGACCTGCTCGATCTCGGGCGCGATCTCCGACAGTTGCGCGCCGATAAGCTGCTCGGATGTCTGCGCCAGGAATTCTTCGCCCGACGGATTGACGATGGTGATCCTGCGGTTCTCATCGACACCGATGACGGCGGCGGTAACACCTGACAGCACGGCCTCGATGAAGCGGCGGCGATCATCAATATCGTCCTTGGCCTCGATGATCTGTTCCTGCTGGCTGCGCAGTTCGGAGACCATCTTGTTGAAGGTGCGCGACAGTCGCCCGACGTCGCCATCGACCGCACGGACAGGAACCAGCACATGCATGTTGCCGGTGGCGACACTGTCTGCCGCACTGATGAGGAGACGGATAGGCCGCACGATACGGTCGGCCACCGCAATCGCCGTCCAGATGGCGGCGAGAAGCACGATCAGTGCGAAACCGAGATAAAGGATCGCAAAGGCGATCTGCAGCGGCGCGCGGCCTGCCTCCATCGCCTTGTATTCCGCGCGGTTCTCTTCCATCAGCCGCATCGCGCTCATCACCTTGGGATCGACGGCGCGCACCGTGTAAAGGAAGGTGCCGCTGATGCCTTCGAGCTTGATAATGGCGCCGACGAGGTTGGTGATACCGGGCGGTATCAGCGTCGGCTGGCCGGCGGCCGCCTTTTCAAGCGCGTCATGCGGTATGGCGGGAAGCGGTTTTTCGGTCTTGATGTCGGCCTGAGCAACGGCGTCGCCGTCCTCCTGCACCAGAAACGCGCCGAGAAGGCCGCGCCCCTTGGCCTGACGGGTCATCAGATCGACGAAGCCGGTGCGATCCAGATAAAAAAGCGCACGGTTGCGGTCGAGGTCGGTTGCCATCGACAGGGTCTGACCCTGAAGATAACCGGCATTCTCCATCATATAGGCTTGGGCGATATTGCTCGATGAATCGACGATCGACTGCGTGCGCAGCGAAAACCAGCGGTCTAGACCGACATTCAGCGTCAGACTGGCGAAGATGGCGACGAGCACGGCAGGCGTGATCGCCACGATGGAGAAAAGCACGACGATGCGGACATGCAGACGCGCCGCCGCCCTGCCCTTTTTACGCGCTTTCAGCAGCCGGTTGATTTCGCGCCCGATGAGGAAGATCAGGCCGATCACGAAGATCGAATTGATGACGACGGAGGCGATGACGACGTTCGATGTCGGCGCGATTGGCGTGACACCCAGAAGCACGAACAGGGTGAGGATGGCGCAAACGAGAGCGACGCCGGCGAGCACCAGCCCCGGCAAAGCGAAAGACATCCTGCGATCGGCAACCACCATGCCCGCTGCTTCATCGGCAACGGCGTTTTCGGCGGCGGGTTTCCGCATGCACTACTCCCAATCGCTGGCCAGCCAGCACCACATTTCTGAAGTCAGGTAAGACGCGCCTCAGACCGGCGAATCTCTTTCCTTCCTAGTGTTTTTCAAGCAACACAATGTGGCGAAAGTGCAACGACAAATGCGACCTTGTCAACATTCTCAGCTTGGGCGGGAGCTGCGATAAACGGAAACGCCAAGCTCGCGGATTTTCTTGCGCAGCGTATTGCGGTTCAGGCCGAGAAGATCGGCGGCCTTGATCTGGTTGCCGCGTGTCGCCGTCAAAGCCGCGAGAATCAGTGGATATTCGAGTTCGCGCAGAACGCGGTCGTAAAGGCCGGGCGGCGGCAGGCCATCGCCGAAACTGGCGAAATAATCCCGCATATTTTCTTCCACCGCCTGCGAAATGGTGAGCGACCCCGTACGGACCGCCATCTTGTCGAGCGGGCTGTCGGGAACATCCGATTGCAATTCCTGCTCGATGATCTCGCGGGTGATGACTTCCTGCGGGTAAAGCGCCATCAGGCGGCGGATCAGGTTTTCCAGCTCGCGCACGTTGCCCGGCCAGGCATAGGCCTTCATGACCTCCAGCGCCTCGCTCTCGAAACGCTTGCCTTCCAGACCTTCCTTTTCGCCCTGCTGGATGAAGTGGCGCACCAGATCGGGAATATCCTCGGCGCGGTCACGCAGCGGCGGCAGCCGCAGCGGCACGACGTTCAGGCGATAATAGAGGTCTTCGCGGAAAAGGCCCTGATTGATCGACTGCTTCAGGTCCTTGTTGGTGGCGGCAACGATGCGGACATCGGTGCGGATCGGCGTACGGCCGCCCACCGTCGTATATTCGCCCTGCTGCAACACGCGCAGCAGGCGTGTCTGGGCGTCCATTGGCATGTCGCCGATCTCGTCGAGGAACAGCGTGCCGCCCTCGGCCTGTTCGAAACGGCCGGTCGAGCGGTTCTGCGCGCCGGTGAAGGCGCCCTTCTCATGGCCGAAGAGTTCGGATTCGATCAGGTCGCGCGGGATTGCCGCCATGTTGATGGCGACGAAGGGGCCGTTGCGGCGTTTGCCGTAATCATGCAGCGCGCGCGCCACCAGTTCCTTGCCGGTGCCGGATTCACCGGTGATCATCAGCGTCAGGTCGGTCTGCATCAGGCGGGCGAGAACGCGGTAGATTTCCTGCATCGCCGCCGAGCGGCCAACGAGCGGCATGCCGTCCTGCATGTCGTCATCGAGCTTCGCCGGCTTGCGCTTCGGCTCAGACAAAGCGCGGCCGATGATGGCGATCAGTTCCGTCAGGTCGAAGGGCTTCGGCAGATAGTCGTAAGCGCCTTTTTCCGAGGCCTTGATGGCCGTCATGAAGGTGTTCTGCGCACTCATGACCAGAACCGGCAGGTCCGGGCGGGCCTTCTTGATGCGCGGCAGAAGGTCGAAGGCGTTTTCATCCGGCATCACGACATCGGTTACGACAAGATCGCCCTCGCCCGCCGAAACCCAGCGCCAGAGCGTGGCGGCATTGGAGGTGATGCGCACGTCGTAACCGGCGCGGCTCAGCGCCTGGTTCAGCACCGTGCGGATTGCGGCATCATCATCGGCGACGAGGATCGTAGCTGTCATTGGTCATTTCCTGTCGTGTTCGGCAAAGAGCGGTCGTCGAGCGCCACTTCCGGCGAGACGGGCATCAATACGCGGAAAGTCGTGCGGTGGTTCTGGCTGTCGCATTCCACAATGCCGCCATGGGCGCCGATCAGCTTGGCGACAAGCGCCAGCCCGAGGCCCGAACCATTCGTCTTGGTGGTGATGAAGGGATCGAAAAGATGTGGCAAAAGATCGGCCGGAACGCCTGGTCCATTGTCATGAACGCAGAATTCGAGCGGCAGCGAGATGCGCTCGCGGCTGCCGGCGACCGAAAGCCGCATGCCGGGGCGATAGGCGGTGGTGAGGATGATTTCGCCGTCCGGCTGGTTGCCCACGGCTTCCGCCGCATTCTTCACCAGATTGAGAAACACCTGCACCAGCTGGTCGCGATTGGCATAAACAGGCGGCAACGAGGGGTCGTAGTTTTCCGAAATCTTGATGTTGCGGGCAAAACCGGCCTTGGCGATGGCCTTCACATGATCGAGCACGGAATGGATGTTGACCGGCACGCGATCCACCGGCCGCTCGTCGGAAAACACCTCCATACGGTCGACCAGCGAGACGATGCGGTCGGTCTCGTCGCAGATCAGCCGCGTCAGCGCCCGGTCTTCATCGGCAACCGACGTCTCAAGCAGCTGGGCAGCGCCGCGAATGCCAGACAGCGGGTTCTTGATCTCATGGGCGAGCATGGAGGCAAGGCCGGTAACGGAGCGCGCCGCCGCCCGGTGGGTCAATTGCCGGTCGATCTTGTCGGCCATCGACCTCTCCTGGAAGACGACGACCACCGATCCCGGTTCGCTGACAACGGGCGCGACATAAAGATCGACCAGCTTGTCCTGGCCAAGACGCGGCGAACTCAGATCGACGCGATATTCGTTGACCGGCGCGCGGCGCTCCCGCACCTGATCGATCAGTGCGAGCAACGGGCTGCCGAATGGAATGAAGGTGGAAACGCGGTAGCGCGCGAGATGGGAGGCGCTCGCCCCGAAAAAGGCTTCGGCTTCCCAGTTAGCGAAGGCGATGAAACCTTCGGCATCCACCAGAATAACCGGGTTCTGCACCGCGTTCAGAACCGCCATGGCAAGCGGGTTTGCATCTGCCGGGCTGTGTTTGTCAGCGCTCATGCGGCCTTCCTTGCGGCGTCTTCGCCCGCATTTTCGCTAAGGGCGGAGCGCAGCAGATCCGCCACTTCCGCCGTGTCACGCGATGTCATGATTTCAGCCTTGTCAGGCGTGGCGATCTCTGGCGCGAAACGGTCGAGATACCAGCCGAGGTGTTTGCGGGCATGCCGGAGACCGGCTTCCCTTCCATAAAATTCCAGCATCATCTCGTAATGTTCGATGGCGATGGCGGGAATATCGTCGCGGTGCGGCGCTGAATGTCCGGCAAGCACCGCCGGCAGCCAGGGTTGCCCCTGCGCGCCGCGCCCGACCATGACGGCATCAGCACCCGAGCGGCGCAGGATTTCCCGTGCGTCCCCGGCCGTTTCCACATCGCCATTGGCGATCAGCGGCACGGAAATCACCTCACGCACGGCGCGGATGGCATTCCAGTCCGCCCGCCCCTCGTAAAACTGCATGCGGGTGCGGCCGTGAATGGTGATCAGCTGAACACCTGCGGCTTGAGCCCGGCGGGCGATCTCCGGCGCATTGATCGTGTTTTCGTCCCAGCCGAGCCGCATCTTCAGCGTCACGGGTACATCGACCGCGCCGACAGTCGCCTCGATGAGCGAGAGTGCATGATCGGGATCGCGCATCAAAGCCGAGCCGGAATAACCACCCGTCACCTTCTTGGCTGGACAGCCCATATTGATATCGATGATTCCGGCGCCATTATCGGCGGCGATCTTGGCTGCCTCGGCCATGAAATGCGCTTCGCGCCCGGCGAGCTGCACCATATGCGGAACCATGCCGGCATTTTTCAGCCGCGCCCAGGATTCCCCTCGGTTGGCGACGAGCTCACGGCTTGCCACCATTTCCGTAACGACAAGGCCCGCGCCATAACGCCAGGCAAGCTGCCGGAACGGTAGATCCGTCACACCCGACATGGGCGCCAGCACGGCACGATTACGGATCGTGACTGAGCCGATGCTGAACGGTTCTGACAACTCCGGAAGATGCAATTGATGATCTTTCATGCAGAAGGGTTATTTGCATTATTTTTAGACAGTGTTTGTGCAGTTGCCAAGCACTTTTAGAGGGTTGCACCTTTTATTTGCTGGGCGACTGCCTGCCTGTTTTGCTGTCGGCAGCAATTTGTGCAGGTTCGAACACGCAATGGTGGCTGATCCTGCATCATGCAGGGGCGAATGCGCGTCTTATCGGGCTGGCCATCCGGGTTTTGAAACGCTAGAGCAGGACTGTCAACCGCTAAGGGTTGCGCGCAAAGCATAAGACCAATGCAGGAAAGTACCATGAAACTCGGCATCGTCATCGTCGCCGCCGGACGCGGAGAAAGAGCGGGTTCTCCCGAGGAAGGGCCGAAACAATATCGCCCTATCGGAGGCAGGGCCGTGATCGAGCATACATTGTCGACCTTCCTTGCCTGGGATCGTGCCTCCCCCATCGTGATCGTCGGCCATGCAGACGATGCGGCACTGCTGTCGCCGATCCTCCAGCGGCTTGATGCCGGCGAGCGGATCGTTACCGTCACGGGCGGCGCAACACGCCAGCAATCGGTGCTTGCCGGGCTGGAAGCACTCTCTTCGGAAGAGCTGACGCATGTGATGATCCATGATGCCGTGCGGCCTTTCGTCTCCGTGGACATGCTGGAACGCATCGTCGCCCTGCACCGGGCCGGCGCCAGCGGCGTTCTGCCTGCCCTCTCCGTCACCGACACGCTGAAGCGCGGCTCGGATGGTCGCGTCGTGGAAACGGTTTCCCGGCAGGGGCTTTATGCCGCGCAGACACCGCAGAGTTTCGGCTACGGCGATATTCTCGCCGCGCACCGCGCCGCTGCCGCCTCCGGAAAGTCCGATTTTACCGATGATGCTTCGATTGCCGAATGGGCGGGACTGACGGTGACGCTGACCGAAGGTTCGGTCGACAATGTAAAACTCACTCTCAAGCGGGATATCACCATGGCCGATGAAAAGCTCTCCCACGGATTGCCGGACGTGCGCACCGGCAATGGTTACGACGTGCATCAGCTGGAAGCCGGCGACGGCGTGACGTTGTGCGGCGTCTTCATCGAACACGACCAGAAACTCAAAGGTCATTCGGATGCCGATGTGGCTTTGCATGCGCTGACGGATGCGCTGCTCGCCACCTGTGGCGCCGGCGATATCGGCGATCACTTCCCGCCTTCCGATCCGCAATGGAAGGGTGCCGCCTCGCGCATCTTCCTCGAACATGCGGCCAAAGTGGTTCGCGACAATGGCGGCACGATCATGAATGCCGATGTCTCGCTGATTGCGGAAGCACCGCGCATCGGCCCGCATCGGCAAGCCATGCGCGAAGCACTGTCGGACATGCTGGGCATCGCGCTGGAGCGCTGCTCGGTGAAGGCGACGACCAATGAGACCATCGGTTTCGTCGGCCGCCGGGAAGGCATCGCTGCAATCGCCACCGCTACTGTCGTCTACAGGGGTAGACCCTTATGAGCCTTTTTCCCGCCGACATAGAAGAGCTGGCGCGACAGATCATTGTCGATTTCACCACGCATGGTTTCATGGTCTCGACCGCGGAAAGCTGCACGGGCGGCCTGATCGCCGGTGCCCTGACGGAGATTGCCGGCTCCTCCGCTGTCGTTGACCGTGGTTTTGTCACCTATACCAATGAAGCCAAGATGGACATGCTGGGCGTTGGCGCCGAGACGCTGGCGAATTTCGGCGCGGTATCCCGGCAGACGGCGTTGCAGATGGCGCATGGCGCCCTCTTCCGTTCCCGCGCGGATTTCGCCGTGGCGGTAACTGGCATCGCCGGTCCGGGTGGCGGTTCCCCCGACAAGCCGGTGGGGCTGGTGCATCTGGCCGCAAAGGCGCGCAGCGGTAAAATCCTGCATCGAGAAATGCGTTATGGCGAGATCGGCCGCACAGAAATCCGGCTTGCGACGGTGAGAACGGCGCTTGAGATGCTGATTGCCCTCAATCAGGCCGGGTCCGTGTAGATTTTATCCGCACGCGTTTCGAAGGCTTCTGCGAACATGCGAAAGGCCCGGTCGAACATCGACCCCATGACCGCGCCGAGCAGACGGTTCTTGAATTCGTAATCGATGAAGAAATGAATGGCTGAGCCGCCCTCGTCGGCAGGCTCGAAACGCCAGCGATTGTCGAGATATTTAAACGGACCGTCGATATATTTCACGTCGATGGCGCGCTCGGCCGGGTTCAGCAGCACCTGCGTGGTGAAGGTTTCGCGAATGGCCTTGTAGCCCACCGTCATATCCGCCACCAGCAACACCTTGCCATCGCGCTCCTTGCGCGAACGGACGGTGAGCGCCTCGCAAAGGGGCAGAAACTGCGGATATTTCTCCACATCGGCGACGAGGTCGTACATGCGGTCTGGCGAGTGTTTGACGTGACGATGCGTTTCGAACTGTGGCATGAGCGGCAGTTAATCCTCGATACGCAGAAGATCAAGAAGGCGGCGAAACTGTTTTCGGCTTTTCAGCTGGAATACCGGCACATCAGGACCATAAAGCGCGAAATTCTGCTCGAAGATGGGCGTATGGCGCCGCTCGAAATTCCAGATATAGCGCAGGAATTCGATGTCTATTCTTTCGGGGCACCCCTCCGCCATTTCCGGGCGGGCCTTGCCATACCCCTTGATCGCCCGGCTGACGGCGCCCCACAGGCAGAGCCAGCGCGGCATGCGCACCCACAAAACGATGTGGGATCGCGGCAGCCGTATATCGAAAGACGACGGGTTGCTGCCATCCATCAACCAGCGCTCCTCGGCAATGATGGTGGCTATCCTCTCCCGCTGCTCGTCGCGCGGGCGCGCCTGCCAGCCAGGCAGCCAGAAAACATCTCGATCCATGGAGATGTAGCGAAGTCCGAAATTGCGCGCGAGCTTCTGCGAAAGCGTCGATTTGCCGCCGCCGGAACAGCCCACGACCATGATTCGCTGCGCCCCGGCGATGATCGCAGCAGCATCTTCCAGCCTGTGAAGATAGTTTGGCATTTCAGAAACCTCATCTGACTGCTGGATTTTTCTGCCATCGCCCCGCAGCAATATCTTCTCCGTGCATGACAGTTACGGAAAATTGACTATTGTAACCCCGTCGCAGGGATTGCTATTTATTTGCGACTAATATTACACCCATTGGATGCAACGGCGCTGGAAGCTCCCGATTTCACCCAGCGTATTCATCCTTGGGTTCAGACCCGACATATAACCGCTTTGAGCCACTGAGTGAGCCGATGGACGATTTTTCCAACATCATCAACCTTCTCGAATCCGCCAAGCAACTCGCGTCGATGAACGGCATGCCCGTGCTTGCCTATCTGATCGACGTCGCGAAATGCGAGGCGAGAGAGAACAAGCCGGTTCTGCGCAAGCGCAAACGCGGCGAATCGACCGCCAAGGAAGACTGTTAATCGCCGGCGCGCAGAGCCGACCGATAAAGCCGACTGGCCCAATCTTCAAGACGATGTCATAATCAAACAATGAAACTGGCCGCTTTTTCGAGGCGGCCATTTCTTTGCACAATGGAAACGACAGCGTCATGACAGCCGCATCCGCCGATATCAGAACCTACAGGGAAGAAAGACCGAAGGAGCGGCATGGCTTCGTTCAGATCGTTCTTCCGGTTTCCGGGCGGCTTCTGATCGATGTGGCGGGACGGCAGGACGAATTGTCGGCCGGACGCGGCGTGTTCATCCATCGCGATGCGCCGCATACGCAGGAAGCGACGGCAAGCAACCACTCGCTGGTGGTCGATATCGATGAAGAAGCCCTTCCCGAGCAAACGCTCGAGAAATTCGCCCATTCGCCGTTTCTCGATATCGCGCAGGATACCCGGCAATTGATCGCCTATATGCGCGGTGTCATCGGAACAGAGGGGCGACGCGACGATATTGCCGGCCTGTGGGCACCGCTCCTGATCGACAGCCTTGCCAATGAGAAAGCCGACATCCGCCAACGCCTGCACAGGCTCGTTGCACTTATCAGGGCGGAACCGTTCTTCCCCTGGACCATAGAGATGCTCGCCTCCTGCGTGACCATCAGCGACAGCCGCCTGCATGCGCTGTTTCTCGAGGAATTCGGCCTTCCGCCTCACCGCTGGCTGGCCGGGCTGCGCATGGACAAGGTCCGTGCATTGCTCAGCAATTCCACTCTGCCGATTGCCGAGATCGCCTTGCGGGCCGGTTTTTCCGACCAGACTGCACTGACGCGGGCCATGCGCAATGCAGTGGGTGAAACGCCCGCAGCCTACCGTCGGACCTACGGGATTCATTAAAACCACCGGCACATCCGGTCAGGAGTTTTTGTCAAGACAGCTGCAAAGGGCTGTGGCACATCGCAAGCAAATGTGAATGCGGATGTGACATGACATGAACAGAACAGGTCTCGGTGTTTTTTACGGCATGCTGGCGGGTGCGCTCTGGGGCGGTATATTCCTCGCACCCAAACTCGTGCCGGATTTTTCCGCGCTGCAACTCTCGACGGCGCGTTATCTCACCTACGGGCTGATTTCCCTCATTATCATCGGGCCGCGCCTCAAACGGGTATCGGCCCATTTCGGTGCGCGCGAATGGTTCGCGCTCGGCTGGCTGAGCATGATTGGCAACATCGCCTATTATGTCTTCATATCGACGGCAGTGAAACTGAGCGGCGTCGCCTTCACGTCGATCATTATCGGCTTCCTGCCGGTTGCCGTTACTGTCATCGGCAGTCGCGATCACGGCGCGGTGTCGCTGAAACGGCTCTGGCCGTCGCTTGCCTTCGGTGCGATCGGCATTATCGGCATCTCCTGGCAGTCGCTAACGGAAAGCGATACGGGGTTGGATATGTCGCGCATCCTTGGCCTTGCCTGCGCGCTGGGCGCGCTCGCATCATGGACGGCCTTCGCGGTTGGCAATGCCCGTTGGCTGTCCCACCTTCATGACGTCAGTGCGGACGACTGGAACATGATGACGGGTGTGGTAACCGGCGCTCTTGCCCTTGCGCTCGCCATCCCCGCCTTCATCTTTGGCGAAAACACGCATGGTACAGAGGACTGGCTGCATTTTGCCGCGGTCGCGGCAGGGCTCGGTTTCACCGCTTCCATTTTGGGAAATGCGCTCTGGAACAGGATGAGCCGCCTTCTGCCGCTCACCATGGTCGGGCAGATGATCCTTTTCGAAACGCTGTTTGCGCTGCTTTACGGTTTTCTTTGGGAAGGACGTGGCCCGACGCTTGTCGAGATCGTCGCAATCTGCTCGGTGGTGCTGAGCGTCGTTCTATGCATGCGGGCGCATCGGCCGGAGAAGGTTGTGGTGTAATCCGGGTGAAGACCAGCGACAGACGGCTGAGCTATTTTACTAGCCTCGCTTCCCACTCACGTTGTCCTCCGGCCTGTCCCGGGAATCCAACCCCGTATCGTATAATCGATAGGTCGCGGATGCTTGGGACAAGCCTAGGCATGACTTGCCGAACCTCTGCCTCTTATTCCGCAGCTGCTAGCAGCTTCTTTTCGCGGGCCGCACGCAGGCGTTCGAAATCGTCACCGGCATGGTGGGACGACCGGGTCAACGGGCTGGACGAGACCATCAGGAAGCCCTTGGTATAGGCCACCGTCTCGTAGGACTTGAATTCCTCCGGCGTGACGTAAGCCTCAACCTTGTGGTGCTTGCGGGTCGGCTGCAGATATTGGCCGATGGTCAGGAAGTCTACGTCAGCGCTGCGCAGGTCGTCCATCAATTGCAGCACTTCGTTGCGCTCTTCGCCAAGGCCGACCATGATGCCTGACTTGGTGAACATCGTCGGGTCCAGTTCCTTCACCCGCTGCAACAGGCGTACGGAGTGGAAGTAACGCGCACCCGGACGAACCGTGAGGTAATTGCCCGGAACGGTTTCCATATTGTGGTTGAAGACGTCAGGCTTGGCGGCGACGACACGTTCCAGCGCACCGGGCTTCTTCAGGAAGTCGGGCGTGAGGATTTCGATTGTTGTCGTCGGAGACGCGGCGCGGATCGCCCAGATGACCTTTTCGAAATGTTCAGCACCGCCATCGGCGAGATCGTCACGGTCAACCGAGGTGATGACGACGTGCGAAAGCCCCATCTGCTTCACGGCTTTGGCGACGTTCTCGGGTTCGTTCATATCAAGCGGATTGGGCTTGCCGGTGGCGACATTGCAGAAGGCGCAGGCACGGGTGCAAATCTCACCCATGATCATGAAGGTCGCGTGCTTCTTGTCCCAGCACTCGCCAATATTCGGACAGCCGGCTTCTTCGCACACCGTGACGAGCTTGTGGCTGCGCACCAGTTCGCGCGTCTCGTGATAACCCTTGGAGGTCGGTGCCTTGACGCGGATCCACTCCGGCTTGCGCATCACCTCGGTATCGGGCTTATGCGCCTTTTCCGGGTGGCGAATGCGCTTTTCGTCGGACGACGTCCTGTCGAGAATAGTGACCATTAAAAACCTGCTTCCATCGCCCCTGGCGACCTAAACATCTGTTGGCCCGATGCTTTAGAACAATTCCAGAAAAAGCGTAAGCCCCTTCCGGTCACGAAGCCTTTCAGCGCCGTACCAGCTTCGCCAGAAACAGCAAAAGGCTGGCGCCGATGAACGAGGTGACGAAATAGCCGAGCCTGCTGTCCTGCACGAAAACATCGAAGGTTCGAAGCACAGCAACGGCAACCACCGAACCGACGATGCCAAGGACGATGTTCATGAAAATGCCGAAGCGCATATCCATGAGCTTGCCCGCAAGCCAGCCGGCGAGACCGCCGATGATGATTGCTGCAATCCAGCCTACACTTTCCATTCCCACGCTCCCTGAAAGAACCAGCCCCTTTTAAGGAGCCTGCATCGAGACATATGGGACACCCGGCATGGTTAGACAATGCCGGGTATCACGGAGCACTTATGCGTTCAGCACACGCCCATAGGCGTCGAGCACGCTTTCTTTCATCGATTCCGAAATGGTCGGATGCGGGAAGATCGTGTGCATCAGGTCTTCTTCTGTCGTCTCCAGATTCATCGCAACAACGAAGCCCTGGATGAGTTCGGTGACTTCCGCGCCCACCATATGCGCGCCAAGCAGCTCACCCGTCTTCTTGTCGAAGATGGTCTTGACCATGCCCTGATCTTCGCCAAGCGCCACGGCCTTGCCGTTCGCCGCAAAGGAGAAGCGACCGACGCGAATATCGCGGCCCTGTTCCTTAGCCTTGGCTTCGGTGAGACCAACCGAGGCGACCTGCGGGTTGCAATAGGTGCAGCCCGGAATCTTGAGCTTGTCCATCGGATGCACATTCGGCAGACCGGCGATCTTTTCGACGCAGATGACGGCCTCATGTTCGGCCTTGTGGGCGAGCAGCGGCGGGCCGGCGACGTCGCCGATGGCGTAGATGCCAGGCACATTGGTCTTGCCGTAACCGTCGATGACGATGAAGCCGCGATCCGTCTTCACGCCGGCAGCCTCGAGGCCGATACCTTCGATATTGGCGACGACGCCGACGGCGGAAATCATCCGGTCGGCGGTGATCTTCTCGGAAGAACCGTCCTTCTTCTCGAGCGTCGCGGTGATGGAGTTCGCGCCCTTCTCCACCTTGGAAACCTTGGTCTCCAGATGAATTTTCATGCCCTGCTTTTCGAGCTGCTTCTTGGCGAAGGTGGAGATTTCTGCATCCTCGACCGGCATGACCTGACTCATGATCTCGACGACGGTCACGTCCACACCCATGGTGCGGTAGAAGCTGGCGAATTCGATGCCGATGGCGCCCGAGCCCATGACGAGCAGCGACTTTGGCAGTTCTTCCGGCTTCATTGCCTCGAAATAGGTCCAGATCAGCTTGCCATCGGGCTCAATGCCGGGCAGTGCGCGCGGGCGGGCGCCTGTCGCGACGATGATGTGCTTGGCGGTGTAGGTGCCCTCACCCAGCGTGTTCTTCGGAACCGGACCCTGCGGCTGAACCACCGGCTTGGCGGACTTGCCGACGACGATCTCGCCCGGCTTGGTGATCTTCGCTTCACCCCAGATGATATCGACCTTGTTCTTCTTGAACAGGAAACCGACGCCATTGTTCATGCGCGCAGCAATGCCGCGCGAACGCGCCACGATTGCCTTGACGTCCGGCTTGATCGAGCCTTCCAGCGTCAGGCCATAATCCTTGGCATGAGTGGCGGTGTGCATGACATCGGCGGTGCGCAGCAGCGCTTTGGTCGGAATACAGCCCCAGTTGGAGCAGATGCCGGCCAGATGCTCACGCTCCACGACGGCAACCTTCATGCCGAGCTGGGCTGCGCGGATCGCGGCAATATAACCGCCCGGTCCCGAACCGATGATGATGACGTCATAAGATTGAGCCATTGGAAATCCTGCCTTGTCCTATCGGGTCGCGAGCAGCGCCACGACCGGGAATTGTTCTTAAAGTCCGAGCATCATGCGGACGACGGGCTCCAGCCCTCGCCCAATGGCCCGCGTATTTTCAGCATCCAGATGGACGCCATCCACCGGCGTCGTGCGGGCGACGGAACCTGCATCGAAAAAGCCGCAATCAAGCTCGTCGGCAAGGTCCCGGTAAACGGATGCCAGCATCGCCGATTCATCGATCGCATCGCGAAAGATCGCGCCCATGACGGGGTTCGCCGTTTCGCAAAGCTGCGGCGGCGCGACGATCAGCACGTCAGGCGCTTCCCATTCGGCTACCTGCCATACATGGTTGCGGACGAGCTTCACCAGCCGTTCGACACCCTTCATGGCGACAATTGCCGATCCATGGATCGATGGCTTCATGTCGTTGGTGCCGAGCATGATGATGACCAGATCAAGCGGCGCGTGGCTGTGCAGCAGCGTCGGAAGAATCCGCGCACCGTTGCGGTCGCAATCGGCCGTCAGATCGTCATAGGCAGTGGTACGACCGCCAAGACCTTCATGGATCACATGCACATCGGAACCGAGCGCCCTTTGCAAGACGCTCGGCCAGAGATCGTCATGGCTATGCCGGCCACCCGTTTCCGCGTTCGATCCCCAGGTCAGGGAATCGCCAAAGCAAAGAACTGATTTCATGCCAGCTTCCCTACTTTATCCATGTTGATCCGCCTCTTCACGCGCAGAATGATGGAGAGCCAGTTCACCAATATCGCTGCCATAGCCGGTACCAAAGCAGCCACTAGATAAGCCTGATCCTGCTTTGATGAGGGATCGGAATATCGGAAAAACAGATATGCCAACCCACCCGCGACAAGAACAAGCAACGCTGTCATCGCAACAGAAACAGCCCTTAGCGGGGCTTGGAACAGCAGCGCAGCAAACGACAATGCTGCAATGATAGCCACCAGAGGAATGAGGTTGACAACGATAAGGAAGAAATCCTGATCCACGATTGCCTCCTCACCCCCGCTTGGTTTGAAATTGCCGGCAACAACAAAGAAGGCCGCCAATCCGCCAAACAGTGCCAGAGAGGCTGAAGAGCACGAAATAGCAAAGGCACGCTTCCGCGACACCTCAGCTTCTTTCGTCAGCTCTTCAGCTCTCATCTCACGCTCCGATCAAACCAGCATGCCCATCGGGTTTTCGATGTAGCGCTTGAAGGCGCCGATCAGTTCGGCTCCCAGCGCGCCATCGACGCAACGGTGGTCGGTGGAAAGTGTGACCGTCATGACATTGGCGATCTTGATCTCGCCGTTCTTCACGACTGCCCGCTGTTCGCCCGCGCCAACCGCCAGAATGGTGGCATGCGGCGGGTTGATGACGGCGGAAAAGCTTTTCACGCCCATCATGCCCATGTTGGACACGGCGGTCGTGCCGCCCTGATATTCCTCGGGCTTCAGCTTGCGCTCTTTCGCGCGCTTGCCGTAGTCCTTCATCTCGTTGGAGATGGTGGAGAGCGACTTCTGCTCGGCCTTGCGGATGATCGGCGTGATCAGGCCACCGGGAATGGACACGGCAACGCCGACATCCGAATGCTTGTGCTTGACCATGGCGCTTTCCGTCCAGGAGACGTTGGCGTCAGGCACGTCACGAAGGGCCAGCGCCAGCGCCTTGATGACCATGTCGTTGACCGACAGCTTGTAGGCCGGCTTGCCGTCCTTTTCAGGGGCAGCGGCGTTGAGCTGGGCGCGCAGCGCCAGAAGCGTATCCAGTTCGCAATCGACCGAAACGTAGAAATGCGGAACGGTCTGCTTGGATTCGACCAGACGCTTGGCAATGACCTTGCGCATGCCGTCATGCGGCACCAGCTCGTAGGAGCCTTCTTCGAACAGCTTGAGAACCGCCTCGTCCGACTGACCCTTGGCGAGCGCCGGAGCCGGTGCACCTGCGGTTGCAGCAGCGGCGGGAGCAGCCTTTGCACCGCCGGAAGCCGCAGCTTTTTCCACATCGGTCTTAACAATGCGGCCATGCGGACCGGAACCGGAGACTGCCGAGAGATCGAGACCGGCTTCCTTGGCGAGACGACGTGCCAACGGCGACGCGAAGATACGCTCGCCGGACTTGGAAACCGGTGCTGGCGTAGACGAAGCAGCAGGCTGGTCGGCAACCGGCTTTTCAGCCTTGGCAGAGACAGCCTCTTCCTTCGGAGCCTCTGCCTTGACGGCCTCCTGCTTCGGAGCTTCCGCCTTGGCAGGAGCCGCATCGCCGCCCTTTGCCGCCTCGGCCACATCCTCGCCATCAGCGGCGAGGATTGCGATGAGAGCGTTGACCTTCACGGCCTCCGTTCCAGCCGGCACGACCAGCTTGGCAACGGTGCCTTCGTCCACGGCTTCCACTTCCATGGTGGCCTTGTCGGTCTCGATCTCGGCGATCACGTCACCGGGAGCGACCTTGTCGCCTTCCTTGACCAGCCACTTGGCCAGATTGCCCTCCTCCATCGTCGGAGAAAGGGCAGGCATGGTGATGTTTATCGGCATCGAAACGCCTCCCCTTACTTGTAGCAGACGGTTTTGACGGCCTGAACGACTTCATCGACGTTTGGCAGAGCCAGCTTTTCGAGGTTCGCCGCATAAGGCATCGGAACGTCCTTGCCGGCAATCGTCAGGATCGGCGCATCGAGATAATCGAAAGCGGCGCGCATGACCTGATTGGCGATGAAGTCACCAACCGATGACTGCGGGAAGCCTTCCTCGACGGTGACCAGACGACCGGTCTTCTTGACCGATTCGATGACCGTGGGCAGATCCATCGGGCGGATGGTGCGCAGGTCGATCAGTTCGACATCGATCCCAAGCTTTTCGAGTTCGGCAACCGCCTTGATCGCGTAGGTCATGCCGATGCCGAAGGAAACGATCGTCGCATCCTTGCCCTTGCGGTGAATGCGCGCCTTGCCGATCGGCAGCACGAAATCATCGAGCTTCGGCACTTCGAAGCTCTGGCCGTAGAGAATTTCGTTCTCAAGGAAGATGACCGGGTTCGGATCGCGGATAGCCGCCTTCAGCAGACCCTTAGCGTCGGCTGCGGTGTAAGGCATGACGACCTTGAGGCCCGGAATATGGCTGTACCATGCGGCGTAACATTGCGAATGCTGAGCGCCAACGCGGGCAGCAGCACCCGAGGGACCACGGAACACCATCGGTGCGCCCATCTGGCCGCCCGACATGTAAAGCGTCTTTGCCGCCGAGTTGACGATCTGGTCGATCGCCTGCATGGCGAAGTTGAAGGTCATGAATTCGACGATGGGTCGCAGGCCCGTCATCGCAGCGCCGACGCCGATACCGGCAAAACCATGCTCGGTGATCGGGGTGTCGATGACCCGGCGCTCGCCGAATTCCTGCAAAAGGCCCTGGGTGATCTTGTAGGCGCCCTGATATTCGGCGACTTCCTCACCCATGACGAAGACTTTTTCGTCGGCGCGCATTTCTTCGGCCATGGCGTCGCGCAGCGCTTCGCGCACGGTCGTCATCACCATTTCCGTACCGGCAGGAATATCCGGATCGGCAGCGACTTCGATCTTCGGGGCTGCCGGAACCTTGGCGGCTTCCTTGGCAGCGCTCGGCTCTTCGGCCGCTTCGCGGGTCTTGCCGCCAGCGGCGTCAGAACCGGAATTGGCAGCTTCAGCCTTCGGCTCTTCCTTCTTGGCGGAAGAAGAGATGGCGTCGGCACTTTCGCCATCCTGAAGGAGAACAGCAATTGCCGTGTTGACCTTTACACCTTCGGTGCCGGCCTCGATCAGCAGCTTGCCGATGACGCCTTCGTCGACGGCTTCCACTTCCATGGTCGCCTTGTCGGTCTCGATTTCGGCGATCACGTCACCGGAGGTAACCTTGTCGCCTTCCTTTTTAAGCCACTTGGAAAGCGTGCCTTCCTCCATGGTCGGAGAAAGGGCGGGCATAAGAATTTCTACTGGCATTGGTTTCCCTTTCCCGATCAGAGCAGAATGTCGGTGTAGAGCTCGGATACATCCGGCTCTGGGTCGTTCTGGGCGAAGTCGGCGCTATCGGCGACGATATCACGGACATCTTTGTCGATGGCCTTCAATTCGTCTTCGCTTGCCCAGCCCTGCTCCAGAAGCCGTGCCTTGACCTGCTCGATCGGGTCATGTTCGGAGCGCATCTTCTGCACTTCGTCCTTGGAACGGTATTTCGCCGGGTCGGACATGGAGTGACCACGGTAACGGTAGGTCAGCATTTCCAGAATGATCGGACCCTTGCCGGAACGGCAATGTTCCAGCGCCTGATCGGCGGCGGCCTTGACGGCGCGCACATCCATGCCATCCACCTGAACGCCGGGAATGCCGAAGGACTGGCCGCGCAGCGAGTAGTTCGACTGGGCGGTGGCGCGGGCGGTCGAGGTGCCCATGGCGTAACGGTTGTTCTCGACGATATAGATGATCGGCAGTTTCCAGAGAGCAGCCATGTTGAAGCTCTCATAGACCTGGCCCTGGTTGGCTGCGCCATCGCCGAAATAGGTCACGGAGACATTGTCGTTGCCGCGATATTTGTTGGCGAATGCGAGACCGGTTCCAAGCGAAACCTGGGCGCCGACGATGCCGTGGCCGCCGTAGAAATGCTTCTCCTTGGAGAACATGTGCATGGAGCCGCCCTTGCCTTTCGACAGGCCGCCCCTGCGGCCGGTCAATTCGGCCATGACACCACGCGCGCTCATGCCGAGAGCCAGCATGTGGCCATGGTCGCGATAAGCGGTGATGACCTGATCGCCTTCCTTCTGCGACATCTGCATGCCGACGACAACGGCTTCCTGGCCGATGTAGAGGTGACAGAAACCACCGATAAAGCCCATGCCGTAGAGCTGGCCGGCCTTTTCCTCGAAGCGGCGGATGAGCAGCATTTCACGGTAGGCGTGAAGTTCGTCTTCCTTGGAGAAGTCGGGGCTGTTCTTGCCGGTGAATTCGGTTGCAGCCTTTGCCGTGGTCTTGCGGCCGGATACGGTCGCTGATTTTCGCGGCGCCATTCATCCCTCCCTGAGTTGCCATTTGAATGGATAGAGTGGCGCGTACCATATGCAAGAAAATGCCATGCAGCAATGCTTTAAACGCATGGCACATATTCACGCTAAGATGCTGTGAATAAATCAGAAATGTTAAATTAACTCAATTTCGGTTAATTAGAAATATGTGTTCATGATGACGATTTCGTCCGTGCGGGACATATTCAGCTGGTAGCGGGAAATCTCGTCGATCATGTCCCGCTCCAGCGAGCCATCGCTCATCAATTCCACCTGCCGCTCCAGCGCCACACGCGCCTGCGTCAGCTTTGCAAGCTCGGCAGTACGGGTGATACGCTGCCGCTCCAGCCGCTCCGTCGCCTGCAGGCCGAAGTCGCCATGGATGGAATGATAACCGAAATAGGAAAGAAAAGCGATCGTGATGGCCGGAACGATCAAACGGCCGAATCGTCTCTTTTTATGATGTCTGGTCCACATGCCGGAGAGAAGCCTTAAAACGCATAACGTGAGTCTCGAGACTAAGGCGGATTGTTTAACTATCCGTTGACCTTAACGGGCGATTGGCAAATGGGCATTAAAAAGCCCGCCGAAAGGCGGGCTGGATTGGCAAAGACGCTAAAAGAACGCTCGTCATGCCGGACTTGATCCGGCATCCAGCCACAGCGCGTCTGCGCTGTGAGAAGAGTCTTTCGCGATCAAGGACTTGATCGCGCTGGACCCCGGATCAAGTCCGGGGTGACGGAGTGCGGACCATACCACTCGCCGCTTAAACGAGCCCGCCAGGCAGCGGGCCACATCAAGAAACCCGAACGCGAATTACCCGCGCAGGATAGAACGGCCGGCGTACGCAGCCTGCGGGCCCAGCATTTCCTCGATGCGGATAAGCTGGTTGTACTTTGCGAGCCGGTCGGAACGGGCAAGCGAGCCGGTCTTGATCTGACCGCAGTTCGTGGCGACCGCGAGATCGGCGATGGTAGAATCTTCGGTTTCGCCAGAACGGTGCGACATGACGGCGGTGTAACCGGCCTTGTGCGCTGTCTCGACCGCATCCAGCGTCTCGGAGAGCGAACCGATCTGGTTGACCTTGACGAGGATGGAGTTTGCGACACCCATCTTGATACCATCACGAAGGCGGGCAGAGTTGGTGACGAAGAGATCGTCGCCGACGAGCTGGCACTTGTTGCCGATGAGATCGGTCAACGTCTTCCAGCCTTCCCAGTCGTCTTCGGCCATGCCGTCTTCGATGGAAATGATGGGGTACTTGGCAACGAGTTCCGCCAGATATTCCGCCATTGCGCCCGGCTCCAGTGTGCGGCCTTCGCCTTCGAGAACGTACTTTCCGTCCTTGAAGAATTCGGTCGAGGCACAGTCAAGACCAACGAACATGTCGTCGCCCGGACGGTAGCCGGCCTTTTCAATCGACTTCATGATGAAATCGAGCGCGGCCGGCGCGCTTTCGAGACCCGGTGCGAAACCGCCCTCGTCGCCGACATTGGTGTTGTGGCCCTGCGCAGACAGTTCTTTCTTCAGCGTGTGGAACACTTCCGAACCCATGCGAACGGCTTCGCGAATGTTTTCCGCGCCAACCGGCAGGATCATGAATTCCTGGAAGTCGATCGGGTTGTCGGCATGCGCGCCGCCATTGATGATGTTCATCATCGGAACCGGCAGAAGATGTGCGTTCGGGCCGCCGACATAACGGTAAAGCGGCAGGCCGGAGGCTTCGGCAGCAGCCTTGGCGACGGCGAGCGATACGCCGAGAATGGCGTTGGCGCCGATGCGCGACTTGTTCGGCGTGCCGTCGAGCACGATCATCGTCTGGTCGATCTGGATCTGGTTTTCAGCGTCAAAGCCGCCGATGGCGTCGAAGATTTCCGTGTTGACGGCTTCGACCGCCTTTTCCACGCCCTTGCCGAGATAACGCTTGCCACCATCGCGCAGCTCAACCGCCTCATGCGCGCCGGTGGAAGCGCCTGACGGAACGGCCGCACGGCCCATGGAGCCGTCTTCGAGGTACACATCGACTTCAACGGTCGGGTTGCCGCGGCTGTCGAGGATTTCGCGCGCGATGATATCGGTAATGGCAGTCATGGTCTCTCCCTTGGGAATGGAACAGATATTTTCAGTCGCCTGTCTTAGACGATGGCGAAGAAATTACAATGACGGCGGGCGGCAGAAATGGCCCGCCCGCCATTAAAATCGATTGGCACAGACTGTGCTCGCCCCGCCCCTCAGGCTTTGGTAATGGCGTCGAAAGCAAGCAGCTTTTCGAGCAGTTTCGGCATGTCCTTAAGATGAACCATGTTGGGGCCGTCGGACGGTGCATTGTCCGGGTCCTCATGGGTTTCGATGAAGAGCCCGGCGACGCCGACAGCAACCGCCGCCCGCGCCAGAGTCTCGACGAATTCGCGCTGGCCGCCCGTGGAACCGCCCTGCCCGCCCGGCTGCTGGACCGAATGCGTGGCGTCAAAGACAACAGGCGCGCCGAGCGAAGCCATGATCGGCAGCGAGCGCATGTCGGAAACAAGCGTGTTGTAACCGAAGGAGGCGCCGCGCTCGCACAGAAGCACATTCGGATTGCCGCTCTCATTCAGCTTGGCCAGCACGTTCTTCATGTCCCAGGGAGCGAGGAATTGGCCCTTCTTGACATTGATGACGCGGCCGGTTTTTGCCGCGGCGACGAGAAGATCGGTCTGGCGGCTGAGAAAGGCCGGGATTTGCAGCACATCCACCACTTCGGACACAATGGCGCATTGTTCTTCGGTGTGAATGTCGGTCAGAACAGGAAAGCCGAATTCCTTCTTGAGATCGGCGAAAACCTGCATGGCGCTCTCAAGGCCGATGCCGCGCTTGCCGGAAAGCGACGTACGGTTCGCCTTGTCGAAGGACGACTTATAAACGAGCCCGATCCCCAGCTTGTCGCAAAGCTCCTTCAGAACGCCAGCGATCATGAAGGCATGTTCCCGGCTTTCCATCTGGCAGGGGCCGGCGATCAGGGAAAATCGCTCGCTATTGGAAAAGGAAACCGAATTGGCGCCGTCGCCGGCGGTGACTTTGAGATTGTTCGTAACGCTCATCATTTTTCCTCGAAGGCGAAGGCAACGCCCTGACCGGGTACTGCGGGCACCACCAGACGGCCACCCGCTTCTGCTGAGGACACGCCATTAGCAGCAAGCACCGCCGCTGTCACGGCAAGATCGTTGACGGAGAAGACGATGCCCGTTCCGCGCAAACCGCCCGCGGTTTCGCTGGATGCATCTATGGCCGCGTCGCCGAAGGCAGGCTTTTCCGTCAATCTGATCGCCGCATTTGCCGTCGCAAACATGGCGTCACCATCGGGAGACAGAGTGGATGAAATACCGAACACCGCTTCGACCAGCTCCCCTGCCCTCTGATCCGCGCCCGGGCTCAGGACGATTTCAGCGAGCCCGGTGACGCCGTTCGCATGGCGCTCCAGCGCGGACCGGTCACCCGGCAAGGCTTTGACACGCTGGCAGCTGAACAGGAAAAAATCTGCAGCCGATCCGCTTGCGGCAAACGCCAATCGAAATGACGCTTCGCTTCTCGATCCATCTGGCATCTGCACCGGTCGCGAAAATTCGAAAATATCGCCGGCGGATAAGCCTGAGGAGATAAACCGCTGATGATCGGAAAGGGCGTCTTTCGTTGCTGCGACAAGGGCGGAGAAACCTTCTCCATGCCGCGCCCGGAAGTCGCAATCCCGGCCGGTGAATACATCGGACTTCGCAACAGACTGACGGTATTTAGCCGGATCATGAACTGCAAGCGGCTCCAGATAGGTGCCGTCTGCGATGAAGACACAAGCGTTCATCGTGCCGAAGGGATGGATCGCCTCAGGTGCCACCGTGAAACCGAGCTTCGACAATCGCGCCCTGGCGACATCGATATGCGCAACGGGCAGGACGAGATGATCGACAGGATAAGGTTTCAACTGAACGGCCTCCGTGGACGCAAAATCTGTCCGGCCACAAAAGCACGCCGATGATCAAGAGGCAAACGGTCAGAGGTTTCAAACGCAGGCCCGTGTCCACTGTGTTTCAATTCTGGAACGCCCATAATTGTTGACTTGTAAACAATCCATTCGTAGAGTTATAGAGGATTTGCCGGGTTTGATGTGGCTTCCTGTGAAGGGTATGATGATGCTGGCCGCGCTCCGTTCGACAGACGCGGTTCACGCCTCGCAAAGCATGAAACGGAAATAGCATGGACCAACTCCCCCGCAGGACGACCGACGTCAATCTCGACCGGCTGGAGACAGCGCTCGGTTTCCTCATCCGCCTCGCCCAGCTCAAGACCTATGACGATTTTTTCACGGCACTCGGGGATTCGGGCATGCGGCCGGGGGAATTCTCCGTGCTTTTCGTCATCATGCACAATCCCGGCATTCGTCAGACAGCGCTCGGCCAGCGGCTGATGATCAAGCGCGCGCATATGACGAAACTGATCCGTGCTTTCGAAGACAGGGGCCTGGTGACCCGCCGTGTTCCCGATGACGATCGCCGCGCCATCGAACTGACGCTTTCCGCGGAAGGCGTCGCGCATGTGCGCAAGGAGAGCGAGTGGTTCTTTTCGCACGAGGCAACGCTCGGCGCGGGCCTGACCACGGTCGAGCGCGATCAGTTCATCGCCCTGCTGCATAAATTTCTAGGCATGAATTTGGGAGAAACAGGCCGTGAATATTGATGAACTCGTCGCCATAGATGTGCATACCCATGCCGAGGAGCCGTGCTGCGGCCCGCGCGATGATGGTTATGATGAATTTCAGGCCGGCATGGCGAAATATTTCAAGAACCCCGCCGGTCACAAGGGCATGTTGCCCACGGTGCAAGAAACCGCCGCCTATTATCGCGAGCGCAAAATCGGCTGCGTGATTTTTCCGGTCGATGCGGAACGGGAAACCGGTTTTCGCCGCTATGAAAATGAAGAAGTGGCGAAGATCGCTGCCGAGAACAGCGACATCATGATCCCTTTTGCGTCGATCGACCCTGCCAAGGGCAAGGCCGGCGCTCGCGAAGCGAGGCGTCTGGTGCGTGAGTTCGGGGTGAAAGGCTTCAAGTTTCACCCGACGATGCAGGGCTTTTACCCCAACGACCGCATGGCGTACCCGCTTTACGAAGCGATCGCCGAGGAAGGCGCAATCACGCTTTTCCACACTGGTCAGACCGGGGTTGGCGCTGGCCTTCGCGGCGGCATGGCAATGCGGCTGAAGTTCTCAAATCCCATCCACCTCGATGACGTCGCGGTCGATTTCCCCGACATGCCGATCATTCTCGCGCACCCCTCCTTCCCATGGCAAGAGGAGGCGCTCTCCGTCGCCACCCACAAGCCGAATGTCTACATCGACATGTCGGGCTGGTCGCCAAAGTATTTTCCACCGATCCTCGTGCAATATGCCAATTCGCTGCTGAAACATAAGATGCTGTTCGGATCGGACTGGCCGGCGATGACACCGGAGCGCTGGCTCAACGATTTCGCCAATATTCCGATTAAAGACGAGGTTCGTCCGCTGATCCTCAAGGAAAACGCAAAAAGGCTGCTGAAGCTCTGAGCCCAGGGGCCACTGTCATTCCATGGGCCTCGGTGTCGAACCGGGGCCTTTTGTTTGCACGAATGAGCGCTTGAAGAGTCAGCAATCGTCGCAAAAAGAAAAAGGCCCACCGTTTACGGCAGGCCTCGTTATTCGTTTAAGCGTTTCCAGTGAAAACTGGACGCTACTCAGCTCATCTCATTGCTCAGGTCCTCAGAGCCGTAAAAGTCACTGACGTGCCTTTACCGCGCCTGCGCCGGGTCGCGCCGCGTCATCTGCATGGCGCAAGCCCAACCTGTCAGGACGCTTTTTTGGTACGCCAGCTGTCTGCGTAATTGTCACGGGCTTCGGCTGCATAAGGCGTCGGCGAGACGCGGACACGGATTTCTTTCTGCTTGTGGCGCTCCGTCGAGGTCTTGCCAGAACCGCCATTCGGCTCTCCCCAGACGAGGGTGAGAACGTCGCCGACGTTGATATCGTTTTCAACGATGCCAAGCGAAAGCATGCAGCGTTCATTGTAGGAATAACCGGTGAACATTGACATGCCGACCTGCTTGCCACCCTTCAAGATAAGATCCGCGCCGGTGGAAGCGTAGTTGGCCTGCGGGAAGTCGATCCATTTGTAATGGTCTTCGCCCGGACGGAACGCGGATGCGATGACATCCACCACATCTTCGGCGTTCCACTCAAAGGTTACCTTCTTGCGCTGCGTCTTGCCTTTCATGGCCTCCAGAGCCGACTTGCCGATGAAGTCATCCTTTTTCCAGCCGATATAGAAGTCGTAGCCCAGCTCGAACGGGTTGACGTAATAGTCCTCGATATTATCGGAAACGAAGCTGCCGCCGATCGCACCCGTCGCCTCATAGCTGTCGGCGCCGAGCCAGTCGCGATAGTCCTTCAACATGCCGTCGCCGGTGTAGATGCCCGGCAGTGGTGACGGTATCCAGCCTGATTCAAGCGTGTTGGTGGAATAGGCGCGGCTGCCGCAACGCACGAGATTGACGCCGGCCTCCTTGGCTGCTTCCAGAATGCAGGAGAGGATGTAGCTCTTGTCTTCATAGGGCCCCCAGACCTCGAGGCCCGGCGCGCCAGACATGCCGTGGCGGAGCGCCTGGACCTTCTTCGAGCCGATATTGATCCAGTCGACATGGAAGAACTTGATGTCAGGTATTGGGCCGCGGTTCAATTTCTCGAAGATCTTCGGCGCATCGGGGCCTTGGATTTGATAGCGGTAATGGGTGCGCAGCACGCGCTCGCCTTCCGGCCGCGACGGGGACCGCGGATCGTGCTTGATGCGGACATTCCACTTCCCATAGGCCGCGCAGAACATCAGCCAGCTGGAGGTTGGTGCACGGCCGACGAGGATGAACTTGTCCTGCCGTTCACGGAAAATGATGTGGTCACCGATGACGTGTCCGTTCGGCGTGACCGGCACAAAGTGCTTCGCGCGATTGAGGTCGAAATTCGAGAAAGAGTTGATGCCGTGATGGGCGAGAAATTTTTCGGCGTCAGGGCCTTCGACGATCAGCTCATCCATATGATGGGACTGGTCAAACAGGACCGCGCCATCGCGCCAGGCAGCCTGCTCGGAGCGCCAATTGCTAAACTCCCCGGCGACAACGGGGTATACATACATACCGATTTTCGAGTTGCGAAGCATTTCAACCGGGTTCGTATATTGCTTCAAAACCTCGGTCAGACTGGAATTCGCCATCATTATCTCCTCCCTGGCAATCGCGTCTATGTATACATGAAACGCCGGGCATCGATAAATTGCAAGCGGAAAATTTCGTGTTTTACGAGCGTATCGGCAAAAACAAAGGCGGCTCCCAAAGGGGCCGCCAGTATATTTCCTGAGGTTTCCGGGGCTTAGTCGCTGATCAGCGCCAGACCCGGCATCTGCGCGATCAATTCCGGCGCTTCGCGGATCATGTATTCAAGATTGGTGCGCGCCGTGCGCGAATGCTCCCGCGCGATTGCCTCCGCACGTGCGCCCTCCCGCGCAGCAATGGCCGCCACGATTGCCTTGTGCTGCTCCTGCGCACCCCTTAGCGACCGGCGAAAGGCGCCGATATTTGCCTTGTCGGGAAGGAAGGCGGAAGGTGAAGCGAACGGCAGTGAACTTGCGCGCTCCACCTCACGGCGAATCATCTCGCTGCCGCAGAGCGCCGCAAGCTGATGGTGAAACACCTGATTAAGCGCGGAGTAACGATCAAAATCGACGTCATCGACACGGTCGCCGAAGCACAAATCCAGCTCGTGTATCGTGCGCCCAATCTCCTCAAGCGCACCCCTTGAAGCGCCGCGTTCCGCCGCAAGTCTGGCTGCCGTTCCCTCCATGACACCGCGAATTTCAATGGCATCCACGACATCGGCATAACCGAACCGACGCACGACAAACCCGCCGCCAGGTAGGCGGTTGAGCAACCCTTCCTCCGTCAGGCGGGAAAGCGCCTCGCGCACGGGGGTTCGGGAGATATCCAGAAGTTCGGCTGTCGGCACCTCAAAGAGCCGCATACCGCCGGGGAGCTCGCCACTCAGGATTTTTTCCCTGAGTTCGATCACCGCCCGGCCGCCATGTGTTGCCGCATCGCCCTTCATACCACCCTCCGACCTGCCGCCATTACGTCGCGGCACCTGTTCCGCAGTGTATACACCGCCACGCGCCTGTTGCGAGACATAATCCTCGCCATGGTTTGTGACCAGCCATGGATAGCAGGAGCTCGACGTAAGGGATTGGAATACCCCGAAAAATTCCAATAATGTATTCACCGATACTAAAAAAGCAAAGCAAAAATGTCAATATTTCGGATTTTTTGCTACTTTTTGATTGAAACGCCGATCTTTATGTATACATAATCGAACCTCGCTAAGGGAGAAAGCGATGGGATGGTCAAGTTTCTGGGAGAATTCGGCTCCGGTGGAACCCGCGGTTGCGGCTGGCGACATCGTTCGTGGATGGTCAATCGAGGTCATGCCGCGCACGGCGGCGAAGATCGCCAAATTTACGAATATTCTGCCTGAGGGCACGCGGGTCTATATCGCCCACATAGAGGGCACGCCGATTGCCGACATGGTATCGACCGCAAAACGCCTGAACGATGAAGGCTTTCCAGTGATGCCACACATTCCGGCCCGGGGCATCAGAGGTAAAAGCGAGCTGGAGGACTGGCTGAAGCGCTATCAGGGAGAGGCTGGCGTGACGCAGGCGCTCTTGCTCGGCGGCGGCCAGAAAGAAGCGGTCGGCGCCTTCTCGAGCGCGATCGACATGATCGAGACCGGTCTTTTTGACCAGATGGGCTTCACGCATCTTCATCTGGCCGGTCATCCCGAGGGCAATCGCGACATCGATCGCGACGGCTCATCGCGCGGGGTCGATCAAGCCCTGTTGTGGAAGCAGAATTTTGCTGACCGGACAGACGCCCGGCTCGCTTTGACCACCCAGTTCGCCTTCGATGCCGATGTCGTCACGGAATGGGCGACGCGAATCCGGGCGATGGGCGTCACGATCCCGATCCACGTCGGCGTTGCCGGACCGACCAAGCTGCAGACGCTGATAAAATTTGCCATCGCCTGCGGTGTCGGGCCGTCCCTGAAGGTGCTGCAGAAGCGCGCGCTCGATCTTTCGAGGCTTTTCGTTCCCTATGAGCCGACCGATGTCATCGCGGGGCTCGTTGCCCATAAGGCGGCTCATCCCGATAGCCTGATCGAGCAGGTTCATATCTTTCCGCTGGGCGGCATTACGCCGGCCGCTGAATGGATGAAGAAACATGCATCATCAGCGACTTTCGCCAATGTCGCCTGAGAAAACCTTTTCCCAGACGGCATCGCCCTATTGCGAGGTGACCGAATTTCTCGACGGATCAGGCCGTCGCATCCGGCGCTTTCAGCCTCGCGGCACGCTTTTCAAGGAAGGCTCGCAGACGCTCCTCGGCTTCGGGGCTGGCTGCCGTGAAAGAGGAAATGAAGGATTCGACGAACAAGCCGTCGTCCTTGGCCATATCCTGAATGCGGGGAAGCGCATTGATGACCGCGTAGTTCGACAACGGCGCATTGGACGCGGCCGCGGTGGCGAGCTGATGCGCCTTGGCGAGCGCCTCACCGCGCGGCACCACATATTGCACGAGGTTCCATCGCTCGGCTTCGTCCGGCGAGGCAACACGGCCGGTCAGCATCATGTCGCTCATGCGGGCAACGCCCATCAGCCGGGCGATGCGTACAGACCCCCCGCCTCCGACGAAGATGCCGCGCTGACCCTCTGGGAGCGCAAAAAAAGCGCTCTCATCGGCAACGCGCAGATGGGTGGAGGCCGCAAGTTCCAGTCCGCCGCCGACCACGGCGCCGTGCAGCGCCGACACCCAGGGAATGGTGCCGTGTTCGATCTGCGAGAAGACGGCATGCCAGCGGCGGGAGCCGCGCACACCTTCAATCGGCGTCTTGGAAATATGCTCGCCAAGATCGAGACCGGCGCAGAAATGATCGCCATGCCCGAAGATGACGGCAGCGCGCGCTTCTCTTTCCGCCCTCGCCGCGGCACCGGCAATGGCTTCCACGAAACGGTCGCTGATGGCGTTGCGTTTTTGCGGCCGGTTCAGCCCCACAAGGGCGACGTCGCCGCGCAGTTCATAGGTGACGAATTCGTCTGTCGTTTTTTCGTTCATGCCGACGTCTCCAATAGTCCAAGGCAAATACACAATTAGCTTTCCGCATTTTGTTTACAAGGATATTATTTTCTTGTAATCATTTTTTTGACAAAAGATTATTTGCACGGTCACGTGAATGACGTCTGGGAGGAGGTCGTGACGATGAAGGTGAAGCTTTGGTCGCCCGATGTCGCATGGGAGAAGCGGCCGAACGGCGAGATCATGGTCTGGCGGAACGATCCTCTTGGCCCCTACCCGCACAAACTCAATGAACGCCTCGTTCACTGGGCGGCGACAACGCCTGATCGCACCTGGATGGCGGATCGACAGGGGCGTGAACCGTGGCGTGAAGTCAGCTATGCGCAGGCCCTCGATAAGGTCCGCCGTATCGCCCAGTTCCTGCTTGACAAGGATCTCTCGGTCGAAAGGCCGCTTCTGGTCCTTTCGGAAAACTCCATCGAACATGCGCTGATTGTGCTTGCGGCCCAGCATGTCGGTATTGCCTCGGCAGCGATCACCCCGGCCTATGCAACCGCGTCCGATCTCGGCAAGCTTCACGATATCCGCAGGCAAATCACACCGGGCATGGTATTTGCCGAGGACGCGGCACCGTTCCGGCGCGCCCTGGAAGAGGTGTTTGGTGACGGCACGCCGCTCGTCGGCATCAGCAATCTGCCGGAGGATCGCCCCAACACATTCCGGTTCGACACGTTGCTCGAGACCGTACCCACGCAAGCGGTGGATCGCGCCTTCGATTCGGTTGGCGCTGATACTGTTGCCAAATTCCTTTTCACGTCAGGCACGACCGGCTCGCCCAAGGCCGTCATTCAGACACAGCGGATGCTGTGCTCCAATCAAGAGATGATTGCCGACTGTTATGCCTATTTTCGCGATGAACCGCCCGTGGTCGTTGACTGGGCGCCGTGGAACCATACGGCAGCCGGCAACAAGGTTTTCAACCTCGTCATCTATAATGGCGGCACCTATTATATCGATCGAGGCAAGCCGAGCCCCGCGCTGATCGGCCAGACCATCGA
Source organism: Rhizobium sp. NFACC06-2 (assembly GCF_900101425.1). Taxonomy (NCBI): domain Bacteria; kingdom Pseudomonadati; phylum Pseudomonadota; class Alphaproteobacteria; order Hyphomicrobiales; family Rhizobiaceae; genus Rhizobium; species Rhizobium sp. NFACC06-2. Next base: position 68,048 of record NZ_FMVA01000002.1, read on the forward strand.
TAATCTGCGTGACGTTTCTCCTACCTGGTATTTTAACGTTCCCGCTGGCCACGAGATGCTGGTTCGGGCGATGCGGAAGGACGAGGCGCTGTGCCGCACCTTCTTTCGTGACCTGAAATTGCTGATGTATGCCGGCGCGGGCATGGCCCAGCACACCTGGGATGCGCTGATCGAGCTTTCGGTTGCCACGGTTGGCCATGCGGTCCCGATGGGTGCCGGCCTCGGCTCGACGGAGACCGCCCCCTTCTCGCTGTTCTGCACCGAACCGCAGGAGAAGCCAGGCAATATCGGCATCCCGGCGCAGGGCGTAACGATGAAGCTCGTGCCGGTCGATGATCGATTTGAGCTGAGGCTGAAAGGCCCGAACATCACGCCGGGTTACTGGCGTAACGCAGAGCTGACCGCGGCCGCTTTTGATGAGGAAGGCTTCTATCGCATCGGCGATACGGTGAAGTTCGCAGTTCCTGAGGATCCTCGCCAGGGCTTTTATTTCGATGGCCGCATTGCCGAGAATTTCAAGCTACAGACAGGCACCTGGGTTGCTGTCGGGCCGCTGCGCGCTCAATTCGTCAACATGTTCTCGGGCCTCATCCGCGATGCTGTCATCACCGGCGAGAACCGCTCCGAACTCGGAGCGCTAGTGGTTCCCTTCATGCCGGCGCTGCGCGAGCTTGTTCCGGGCTCACACCAGCTGTCCGATGCAGAGATCATCCGGCATCCCATTGTGAGGGCGCAGATTGCTGCAAAGCTTTCCGCGCATCAGAAACAGGCAAGCGGTTCTGCAAGCCGCGTCATGCGCCTTCTGGTCATCGAAGACCCCCTTCGCTTCGAAAAGGGTGAGGTCACCGACAAGGGATCGATCAATCAGCGTGCAGTCCTTCTGCATCGCAAGGAACTGGTCGACACACTCTACGGCGATGCGCCTCAGGTCATCACGGTCAACAAGGAGGTGGCAGCATGAAAATCGAAGGCGCAGGCGCTCTTGTAACAGGTGCGGCATCCGGCCTCGGCGCGGCAGTGGCCCGCATGCTCGCGGCCCGCGGGGCTGCGGTCACTATTTTTGACAGGAATGGTGAAGCCGGCCAGAAACTGGCGACGGAAATCGGCGCTACAGCCGTTCAGGGTGACGTGGCAAGCGATGCCGATGCGCAACTCGCGGTCAACGCGGCAGCCTCCGCCAAGGGCGGGCTTCGCGTTCTCGTCAATTGCGCCGGGGTCGGCACGGCCGGCCGGATTCTCGGGCGCGAAGGCCCTCAGCCACTTGGTGATTTTGAAAAGGTTATCCGCGTCAACCTGCTCGGTACCTTCAACATGATGCGCCTTGCAGCCGCCCGTATGGCTGAGGCGGAGCCGATCGACGGCGCAGACAACGGCGTGATCGTCAATACGGCCTCGGTTGCCGCCTTTGAAGGTCAGGTGGGACAGGCAGCCTATGCGGCATCGAAAGGCGGTATCGTTTCGCTGGCCCTGCCCGCGGCCCGTGAGCTTGCCCGCTTCCGCATTCGGGTCAACACCGTCGCGCCGGGCATCTTTATGACGCCCCTGCTCCAGGGATTGCCACAGGACGTTCAGGAGAGCCTTGCGAGCCAGATACCCCATCCGTCCCGGCTCGGCGATCCAGCCGAATTCGCCGATGCGGTCCGGTTTCTCATCGAGAACGATTACATGAACGGCGAAGTCATCCGGCTGGATGGCGCGATCCGCATGCAGCCGCGGTGATACGATGAGTTTTTCAACGCAGGCCACAAGCACATTAGAGCTTCTGAAAGCAACGCCGGGCTGGCATCGCATCCAGTCGCTTCGCGGCGATTGTGACGATGCTCTCGCCGAGGCCGTTCTCCACGAAGCGGCACGTTTTGCCGAAACCGTTCTTGCGCCGCTGAACACAGCGGCCGATCGTCAGGGCTGCACCGTCGTCGATGGCCGCGTACTTGTTCCAGACGGTTTCGGTGATGCTTTCAGCCAGCATGGGGGCGATGGCTGGCTCGCCATGGACGTGCCGGAACGCTTCGGTGGCCAGGGCCTGCCGCTATCGATCCAGACCGCTTGCGCACCGCTTTTCGAACGCGGCTGTGTCGCGTTGATGATGGCCTCCGGGTCTACCCGAGCGGCCTGCCATCTGATCGCCGAGGTGGCGGTCGATGCCGTTGCGAAGGAATGGGTTCCGCGTCTTGCGCGGGGAGAATGGGCGGCGACAATCTGCATCTCCGAGCCGGATGCCGGTTCTGATCTCGCGCGGCTGCGCAGCCGCGCTGTCTTGAGAGACGGTGCTTGGCGCATCACCGGCTCGAAAATCTGGATATCTTTCGGCGATCACGACATGGCGGCCCGCATCGGCCACTGTCTGCTTGCCCGTACCGGTGAGGAGATCGGGACACGCGGCCTCAGCCTTTTTCTTGTGCCGGATGAAATCGACGGCCACCGCAATGGTGTCAGCTTGGACCGCATCGAGGAAAAGATGGGCCTGCACGGCTCGCCCACCTGCGCCCTGCGTTTTGAAGCTGCACGTGGCATTTTGCTCGGCGAAGAAGGGCGCGGTCTTGCCCAGCTATTTGCCATGATCGAGTTGATGCGCCTGCAAACGGGCTGTCAGGGACTGGGGCTCGCCTCGGCCGCCATCGACATTGCGGAGAGCTATGCGCAGGAGCGTCTTCAGGGTGGCGATCCGGCAAAACCCGCCATCCCGATCGCGCGCCACCCTGATATACGCCGCCAGCTCGAAGAGGCGCGGCTGCGCACGGAAACGCTGCGGGCCGCAACGCTCGAACTTGCCACCGTCATGGACCTTGCCCGGCTCGAGCCGAATGAGAATTTGCGGGCCGATTTGCGGGCGCTGTCGGGCTGGCTGTTGCCGCTCGTCAAGAATTTTGGTGCGGATGCCGGATTTACCGTCGCCAATCAGGCCATACAGATCTTGGGCGGGGCGGGTTACACGCGGGAATGGCCGCTGGAGCAATATCTGCGCGATGCGCGCGTGATGACCATTTACGAAGGCACCACTGGCATGCAGGCAATCGACCTTCTGACCCGCCGGCTTTGGCGCGATGGCGGAAGGGGCCTCGAGGTTTTTCTGGAACGCGCCCGCGACGATCTCGCCGATTGTCCGACGGCAAAAGCAGGAGCGGCGAAGGCTACGCTTGAAGCTTTCGAGGCCGAGAGCCGGCGCATGGCCGCACTCGTAGATCAGCCTGAGACGGGCCTCTGGCAGGCCAACGCCTATCTGAACGCCGCCTGGGATGCTTTCGCCGCCTGGATGGCTGTTCGGGTCGAAGCCCTTTCAGCACTGCAACAATCGACGGCGGGGGAAGCTGCCTGATCCCGACGAGATACTGAAATGCATTTCCGGGCGCTCGTGAACGTCCGATCATTGGGAGGAGAGACAATGAGAAAGCGTATGATGACATGGATGGCAACGGCTGTTGCCCTGACGATGACGGCCGGCTCGGCTTTCGCCGATATCACCATTGGCGTGACCATTCCGACGACCGGCCCGGGCGCCGCACTCGGCATACCGCTCAAGCAATCGATCGAATTGTGGCCGTCCGAGATCGACGGTGAAAAGCTGAAGGTCATCCTGCTCGACGATGCCGGTGACCCCTCGGTTGCCACCACCAACGCGCGCCGCTTCGCCAATGACGATAAGGTGGATGTGATCGTCGGTTCTGCCCTCACGCCGGCCGCGATTGCTGTCGCAGGTGTGGCGAACGAGACGGAAGTGCCGCATTTCGCGCTCTCGCCAATTCCGCCGACGGCCGCGAAGAAATGGAACTTCGTCATGCCGCAGTTCTCCACCGTCCTGGTGAAGAGCATGTTCGCCCGCATGCAGAAGGACGGTATCAAACGCGTCGCCTTTATCGGTTTTGCCGATTCCTACGGCCAGCAGTGGGTCGATGCGCTGAAGACCACAGGCAAGGATTATGGCCTCGAACTGGTTGCGGAGGAGCGTTATGCCCGCGCCGATACCTCTGTTTCCGGCCAGGTACTGAAGTCGCTTGCCGCGCGTCCGGATGCCGTGTTCATCGGCGCATCCGGCACGGGTGCCGCCCTGCCCCAGATCGGCGTGCGCGAGCGCGGCTTCAAGGGCAAGATCTATGTCGTCTCGGGTGCGGTCACCTTCGATTTCCTGCGGATTGCCGGCAAGGCCGTTGAGAACACCGTGTTTTCCTCCGGTCCGGTCATGGTCGCGGAAGATCAACCGGACAGCTCTCCGACCAAGGAACAGGGCCTTGCCTATCTCAAGGCTCTCGAAGCCAAGTTCGGCGCGAACGCGCGCACCCAGTTCGGCTCGCATGTCTGGGATGTGATGGTGATCCTGAAGAAAGCCGTTCCGGTTGCGCTCAAAAAGGCAAAGCCCGGCACGCCCGAGTTCCGTGTCGCACTGCGCGATGCCATCGAGACAAGCGGGCCGTATAATGCCACGCACGGTGTCTATGAGTTCAAGGAAGACGATCATTATGGCCTCGACCAGCGCGGCGTCGTGCTTCTGACGGCGAAAGACGGGAAGTTCGTACTACTGCCCGACGATAAATAATCGCCGGCACTTAAGATCGACCGGGGAGCCTGTCTCCCCGGCCCTGCCGCAAGCCCTTGGCGTCGGCGATACCCGCCGCGGATCGCCTGCCATTCAAAATATCCGTCACGCCTTACCGAGAGCCAAACCAAAGGGTGCATTTTGGACGCGACAATTGCCACATTCCTGATCCAGGACGGCGTCACCAATGGTGCGATCTACGCGCTGCTGGGGCTTGCCCTCGTTCTGGTCTTCGCCGTCACCCGCGTGATCTTCATTCCGCAGGGTGAGTTTGTCGCCCATGGTGCGCTGACGCTCGCGCTACTCGATGCCGGGCGCGTCCCTGGCACGCTGAAGCTGCTGTTATGCATGGGCGCCGTGGCCCTACTGCTCGACCTGTGGGGAATGCGTCGGGGCCTGCGCCTCTCGGCGCTGCTGCGCGCGATGGCCATCAACCTTGCGCTGCCGGGCCTCATCTACGGGCTGGTCGCCATTCTGGCGCCCATGCAACTGCCATCGTTTTTGCGCGCGCTCATTACGATCGCGATCATCGCGCCGATGGGATATTACGTTTACCGTATCGCCTACCGTCCGCTTGCCGACGCCTCCGTGCTCGTGCTTCTCATTGCTTCCGTTGGTGTGCATCTGGCACTGATGGGGCTCGGGCTTGCCTTTTTCGGCCCGGAGGGCCTTCGTGCAGCGCCGTTGAGCGACGCCGGCTTCACGCTCGGGCCGATGCTTGTCAGCGCGCAAAGCATCTTCATCTATCTCGCGACAATTCTGGTGATGGTCGGCCTTTACTTCTTCTTCGAAAAAACGCTGCTCGGCAAAGCCCTGAAGGCAACCGCCATCAACCGGCTCGGCGCACGCCTCGTCGGCGTTCGAACGGAACTGACCGGTGTCACCGCCTTTGTGCTTGCTGCTGCAATCGCGGCGGTTTCCGGTGTACTGATTGGTCCAATCACCACCATCTTCTACGATACGGGCTTCCTGATCGGCCTCAAGGGCTTCGTTGCTGCCATTCTCGGCGGCATGGCAAGCTTCCCCGTCACTGCCATTGCCGCGATCGGCGTCGGGCTGATCGAGGCTTTCGCCTCCTTCTTCGCCAGCGATTTCAAGGAGATCATCGTGTTCGGCCTGATCGTGCCGGTGCTGATCTGGCTTTCCTTCGGTGCCAGCCATCATGAGGAAGAGTGATATGACCCTCGGCAGACATCTTTATCCCGCCATTGCCGCGCTACTTGTCGTCGCTCTCTTCCCGCTCATGCCGATCCCGCCATTCTGGGTGACGCTCGCGAACAATATCGGGCTTGCGTCTCTGGTTGCCATCGGGCTCGTGCTGTTAACCGGCGTTGGTGGCATGACTTCTTTCGGCCAGGCGGCCTTCTGCGGTTTCGGTGCCTATACGACAGCGGTCCTCACCACGGCCTACGGCTTTTCACCCTGGCTCACATTGCCACTGGCGCTCCTCGTCGGCGTCATCGTCGCGCTGCCGCTGGGGCTGATGACCGTCAGGCTTTCCGGCCACTACCTGCCGCTCGGCACCATCGCCTGGGGGCTGGCAATCTATTACCTTTTCGGTCGCGTCGAGCTCCTCGGCCGGTATGACGGAATCTCGGGCATTCCACCACTGTCCATCGGCAGCGAACCGCTGATGAGCAGCAGCTCAATCTATTACGTGATCTGGATATTCGTCATTGCCGTGGCGATCGGCGCGCAGAACCTGCTCGACAGCCGTGTCGGGCGCGGCATTCGCGCCCTGCGTGGCGGCTCGCAGGCAGCGGAGGCCTTCGGCGTGAATATCGAGCAGGCCAAACTGACCGTTTTCGTCTTCGCAGCCGTTGTAGCGGCGCTGTCAGGCTGGCTTTACGCCCATATGCAGCGCTCGATCAACCCGACGCCTTTCGGGCTCGACATGGGCATCACCTATATGCTGATGGCCGTCGTCGGCGGTTCGGGCCGGGTCGTGGGCGCCATCTTCGGCGCAGCCGTGGTGCTGGTGCTGAAAGAGGTGCTGCAACGGGTCCTGCCCGGCCTTGTCGGCACCTCGGTGAATGTGGAAATGATCGTGTTTGGCGTGCTGCTCGTGCTGATCCTGCAGCTCTCGCGCGACGGTCTTTGGCCGCTTCTGGAAAAATACCTGCCGACCCGGCCGCCGCGCGCCATCCGCCGGGCAGGCGCCGGTCTCGAAACGCGGGACATGCCTGCAGCCGGCAGTCCGCTGGTCCGGGTCGACCGGGTCCGCAAGACATTCGGCGGGCTGACGGCGGTCAACGATGTCAGCTTTGACATCAAGGCCGGGCAGATCGTCGGCCTGATCGGTCCGAACGGCGCCGGCAAGAGCACGACTTTCAATCTCATCACCGGAATCCTCGACCTTTCGGGCGGTGACGTCACCTATCAGGGACAGACGCTTTCGGGCCTCAATCCGCGGCTCATCGCCAAACGCGGCATCGCGAGAACCTTTCAGCACGCCAAGGTCCTTCCGACCATGTCGGTCCTCGAAAACATCGCTCTCGGCGCGCATCTGCGCGGCAATGCCGGCGTTTTCCGAAGCTTCTTGCGACTGGAGCGACAACAGGAGCAGGCTCTGCTTGCCGAAGCCGCGCATCAGCTCGATCGCGTCGGTCTCGGTGCCCATCGCGACCGCCCCGCCGGCGACCTCGCTCTCGGGCAGATCCGAATTCTGGAAATCGCCCGCGCGCTCTGCCTCAACCCGACCCTGCTGCTGCTCGACGAACCGGCGGCCGGTCTGCGCCACGGGGAAAAGCAGGAGCTCGCGACGCTGCTGAAAAAACTGCGGACCGAGGGCGTCAGCGTCCTGCTTGTCGAACATGACATGGGTTTCGTCATGGGGCTGGTCGACCACATCGTCGTGCTCGATTTCGGTACCCTGATCGCCGAAGGCAAGCCGGCTGAAATCCGGCAACATCCGGCCGTGATCGCGGCTTATTTTGGGGGGGCAGCGTGAGCGGACATCTACTCGACATCAAAGACATTCGCGTTGCCTATGGCCGGGCGGAAGTGGTGCACGGCATCTCGCTATCCATGACATCGGGCAGCATCGTCACGGTCATCGGGGCGAACGGAGCGGGCAAAACCACGCTGCTCAACGCCATCATGGGTGTCGTGCCTTCGCGCGGGACTATTGTTTACGACGGCGCGCCGGTGCCCGAGACGATCGAGGGCCGCGTTGCCGCCGGCCTCTGCCTGGTGCCGGAAAGGCGAGAATTATTCGGCTCGATGACGGTTGAGGACAATATCGAACTTGGCGGCTTCCTGCGTTCCCGTCGGGAGCGCGACGAGACACGCGATGCTGTTTACACACTCTTCCCGCGCCTTCGCGAACGCCGCAAGCAGCTCGCCGGAACACTGTCGGGCGGCGAAAGGCAGATGCTGGCGCTCGCGCGGGCGTTGATGAGCCGGCCGAGACTGCTACTTCTCGATGAGCCGAGCCTTGGACTTGCACCGCTGATTGTCGCCGAAATCCTGCGTATCGTCGCCGACCTGCGTCAAACCGGTGTCTCCATCCTGCTGGTCGAGCAGAATGCCCGCGCCGCGCTCGAAATTGCCGACGAAGCTTATCTCGTCGAACTCGGTGAAGTGCGCCGCTCAGGCCCAGCTTGCGAACTCGCCGTCGATCCCGCTCTGATGGCGAGTTATCTCGGGCCGGGCGAACACGCCATCCAGTGACATCCGCGACCGCTTCGTGCTGACGCTCGGCCCCGTGGAAACGGGGCGTGGCTCCGCGTGGGCGCCGCTATGACAACAGTCCAACCGCAACTCCATCTTCCAGGAGGCTTTAGATGAATTACGTCCTGACGCTGCGCTGCCCCAACAGAAGCGGAATTGTCGCTGCGGTCTCGGGCCGCATCGCACAGCATGGCGGCGATATTTATGAAGCTCAACAATTCGACGACCATGAAACGGGCATGTTTTTCATGCGCGTCGCCTTCTCCATGGCCGGCGACGAGGCAGGCTTTCGCAATGGACTTGCTGAGGAGATCGATCGCTTCGCTCTCGACGCCACGCTGCGTCCAGCAGGTGCGCCGCGCAAGCTGCTGCTGCTCGTTTCCCGCTTCGACCATTGCCTCGGCGATCTTCTCTATCGCCACCGCATTGGCGAATTGAATGCCGAGATCGTCGGCATCGTCGGCAACCACCCCCGCGAGGCCCTGAACCTCACGCTCATGGGCGGGATAAAGTATCATCACCTGCCGGTGACAAAAGACAACAAGGCCGAACAGGAAACACGCATCAAGGACATCATCGAAGAAACGGGCACCGAACTCGTCGTTCTTGCCCGCTACATGCAGATCCTATCGGACAATTTCTCCGAATACTTATCCGGGCGCTGCATCAACATTCATCACTCCTTCCTGCCTGGTTTCAAGGGCGCAAAGCCCTATCACCAAGCCCATGAGAGGGGCGTCAAGATGATCGGTGCAACGGCCCATTATGTCACCCGCGATCTCGATGAAGGGCCGATCATCTGCCAGGACGTCGAGCCGGTCAGCCACGCCGATACGCCGGATGAGCTGGTCCGCAAGGGACGCGACATCGAGCGACGCGTGCTTGCCCGGGCGGTCTCATGGCACCTTGAGGACCGGGTGCTTCTCAACAAGAACAAGACGGTCGTTTTCGCGCGATAGCACAGCCCAATCTACACCCTGGCCTGAAACGCGGAACGAATGGGACGCGTCGGGGTCTCGCCTAGGAACGACATCTGGAGCTTTGGTTACTCCCAATTTGCGAAATGTAAATTCGAGCCAAGCTTAACCAGATTTTAGGGGATTGCGGAACACATATGGAACATATAGTGTTCGTTCTGTATTTGTTTCGCGACTCCAACGACGATTCTCAAGGGTGTTTTCCTCATGCTCACGCGCAAACAGCAGGAATTGCTTCTCTTCATTCATGAGCGAATGAAAGAGTCCGGCGTGCCGCCCTCCTTCGATGAAATGAAGGATGCACTCGATCTTGCTTCCAAATCCGGCATCCACCGGCTGATCACGGCGCTCGAAGAGCGCGGGTTTATTCGCCGGCTACCTAATAGGGCACGGGCGCTGGAAGTCATCAAGCTGCCCGAGGCTTATACGCCGGGCGCAAGGCCGCAGCGCGGCTTTTCGCCGAGCGTCATCGAAGGCAGTCTCGGAAAACCGAAGGAGCCGGAACAGGCCCCTGCCGCGAAGGCGCCCGCCAATGATTTCGCCGGAGCCGCCACGGTGCCCGTCATGGGTCGTATCGCTGCCGGTGTGCCGATTTCCGCCATCCAGAACAATACCCATGATGTGGCCGTGCCGGTGGACATGCTGGGTTCGGGCGAACATTACGCGCTTGAGGTCAAAGGCGATTCGATGATCGAGGCCGGGATTTTTGATGGCGATACCGTCATCATCCGCAACGGCAACACCGCCAATCCGGGCGATATCGTCGTGGCGCTGGTGGATGATGAAGAAGCCACGCTGAAGCGCTTCCGCCGCAAGGGTGCATCCATCGCGCTGGAAGCGGCGAACCCGGCCTACGAGACCCGCATTTTCGGACCTGATCGGGTGAAAATTCAGGGCAAGCTGGTGGGATTGATCCGTCGTTACCATTGATAACTGGAGGCTACCGCCGCCATCATGACACCGAATAGGTTTTCAGGGGCGACAGATTTGGCGTTCGAAATGAATGGCGCATTGTTCCGTTGAATTGATGCGCCTTTTCTTTGTGAAATTGGCAAAAGCGCTCGTTGCTGCGAAGTTCCGTCGCGTATGACGGCCCGTCCATCAATTGGCGTTATGGGAGCCATGGATTCTTTGCGATATTCCTAGGCCCTTCGCAGGTATAGAAATGCGCGTTCCATCGGGGGAAAACGCCATGTACGATCTTTATATTGCCAACAAGAACTATTCCTCATGGTCGCTACGGCCCTGGGTTTTGATGCGCACGCTTGGCATCGCCTTTGATGAAAAACTCGTTCCCTTCGGCGAAGGTGTTTCCTTCTCCAGCTTTTCGCCGACCGGCAAGGTGCCGTGCCTTGTTGATGAGGGCGTGACGGTCTGGGAATCGCTGTCGATTGCCGAATATCTGGCCGAGAGACATCAGGGCGTATGGGCAAGCGACAAGCAGGCACGGGCCTGGTCGCGTTCGGCGGCCAGTGAAATGCATGCGGGATTTTCCTCGCTGCGCAATCTTTACCCCATGTCGGTCGGTATCCGCGTAAAACCCAAAACCGGCAATGCCGGGCTTGCGGCCGACATAAAACGCATAGATTCGCTGTGGAGCGAAGGTCTTGCAAAATTCGGCGGACCGTTTCTCGCCGGTCAGAAATTCACGGCGGTCGACGCTTTCTTCTGCCCGGTGGCGTTCCGCTTCCAGACCTATGGCGCTGATCTTTCGCCGGGGGCGAAGGATTATTGCGACCGGCTGCTTGCCCTGCCCGCCATGCGCGAATGGTATGAGGCCGGGCTGAAGGAAATCTGGCGCGATCTGCCGCACGAAGAGGAAATCGGCAGCATTGGCGAATTGACCGCGGATTTGCGCGCCAAGGCCTGACAAATCATGCTGGCGGCGCTCAATGCGATGCCGTCAGCAACCGGGTGACGGCTTCAGGCACCTCATGGTCAAAGCGCCCGCTCTTCCAGTCGTAGAAGCGATGTTCGCTCCACGGCCTGTCGGTGCTGGCGGTTGCCGCGCGCATCCGCCCCACCACCCCCGCCTGATCGCTGCCGGCGAAATTTATCTCTACCGAGCCAATACGTCTTAATGTGTCGCGGCTGAGCAGCAGGGCGCCCGAGCGGCATTGCGCAAACGAGGTTCTGCGGGAGACGATGACGATATCGGCAATGTCACAGGCTTTCCCGGCAAACCGGCCGTCTTCCAGCACGATGATAAATTCGCCGCTTTTCGCACGCGCCACACACCAAATGCCTGTCCCGCAGGTGAAAATGCCCGGCGCAGCATCTCTCAGCGTCGTTATCATCTCCCGCGCCACGGCCTTCATGTCCTCCGGCGCCAGCTTCGATCTTGCGCTGAGAGCAACGGTGGTTGCCGGGATCCCCGTCTTCAGAACCACAGGCGCGATCGGCTTCTCAGGCAAAAGCAGCGCTCTCTGCCATTGCTCATAGATGAAGCCCTGCGGTCTTGTTTTTGTGGTGTAGACCCTACCCTCGTCTAGAAGCGCTACCAGCTTGCCTTCTTCGTGAACAAGCAGATCGGGCGGACTGCGTTGAGCGACAGCGCCGGAGAGGCCGAAGGCGAGGAGCAGAGGTGGAATTCCAAGCAGAGCCAGCCGGGTGCGCAGCAATGTCAGTAACAGAAAGCCCGCCGAGGCGATGCCGATGAACCAGCCATGCGGCCGCCCGGTCGCGGCGCTGCCGCCCCAGGACGCCACTTCCTGCGCAACCTCGATGACAAGCGCCATGCCGTAACCCATGACCTTCAGAAATGGCGCATCAAGCCCAAAGGGCATCAACAACATCGCGATGAGTCCGAAGGGCATGACGACCAGCGACATCAGCGGCATGGCTGCCAGATTGGCGAAAAGTCCATGGGTGGTGACACGCTGGAAATGCTCGGCGGAATAGATCGCCGTCGAGAGCCCGCCGATCAGCGATGTGGTGATGACACCGCCAATGACGGCGCCTGCCGTTCCCGCCACCGTCATCCACGCCGGTTTGCGCCCGATGAACAGACGCTCCCGGTCGGTGCGCCATCGGCTCCACGCGGCATAGGCCGCAACGAGCGCGATCGTTGCGGCGAAGGACATCTGGAAGCTCGGCCCCATGATTTCCGAAGGAGACAGCGCGAGGATGACGAGAGCGGACAGCGCAACATTTCTGAGGCTGAGCGAGGGCTGATCGAACAGTACCGCAATCAGCATCACCGACATCATCAGCCAGGCGCGTTCGGCAGAGACGGCAAAACCTGATATCAGGTAATAGGCAAGCGTCATCAGAAGCGCCGCAAAAGCGGATATTTTCTTCACCGGCCAGCGCTGGGCAAAGGCCGGAAACAGGCTGAAGACAAGCCTCAGCCCGACGAAGAATATGCCTGATGCCAACGCCATGTTGAGCCCGGATATGGCGACGATATGGGCAAGGCCGGAAAGCCGCAGGGCCTCCATCGTCCCGGCCGATATGGCCTGTCTCTCATCGGTGACGATAGAGGCGGCAAACGCACCGGCGTCGCCGCCAATGGTGGTGCGGATGCGCTCGGCAATGGCGATGCGCAGGCCGTAAAGCCGCATATCGGCCCATTCCAGCAAGTCTTCTTTTGCGTCGATATCAGGGGCCGTTACCGTCTGCGGCGACTTATAAAAAAAGCCGGTCGCGCCGATGCCCCTGAAATAGGAGGCGAAGGCGAAATCATTGAGACCGGGCAAGGCCGGACCGGATGGCGGCGAAAGTCGCGCCTTGCCACGGATGGTCGCACCGAGTGCCGCTGGCTCGCCGCCACCGCGGGCAAGCAAAGAGACCTTTCCCGGCGGGCGTGACACTGTCGGCGCTTCCGTCGCAGCCAGTTGCACCACATACCGCCAGTCGCCGCGGGCATCGACCTCCCGGCGCAATACCTTGCCTGATATGGTGGTGGTGACGGGCGTATCCAGCACCACGGTCCCTGCCCGCCGCGTTTCGAATTCGGCAAAAAGCATGCCCAGCAACAGCAGGGCGACGACGCTGCACACCGTCGCTGCCGGGGTCAATCGATATCGGGTGGCGTATGCCAGGCCGGCGGCGATCAAAAAAAGAATAACGAGAAGCGGCAATGAAGGTGCTGCTTCCAGCGAAAACCAGAGGATCGCTCCACAGCCGGTGAAGACCGGCACGAAAAGAAAATCATGGCCGAATGCGCGTTCTTCGGCGAGGCAGTTGGTGATTTTACGGATAATGGCCGCTTGCGGTTTCGGCCTGCTGACAAGGGCCGGCAGACCATACGTCGCGATCTCGCCGGTCCGGCGCAGCGGTGACAGGATATCCGCCGTGCGGGGCAATCCGCCCTGCATCGTTTCGGCATATCCGAAATGCTGTTTTTCCCCTTGATCAAGCACTCTGCGCCGCGCCCCTGCCGCACCGGAAACAGGTTTGCAGGGGACGCGAGGGATTGCAATGTTTTCCTTTAACCCTGCGTTGACCGAGATTGAATTGCCATGATCGATAAAGCGAAAACCGATGCAATTGCGTTTGCCGCAATGCACAATTTGACCTTTGGATAGCTTGGCATCGGCGCCAGGATCATATAGCTAATCGGTAGACGCTTAACCGCGAGGCGTGTCTCAACGCCTCCACCCGCATGTTCTCGGAGGATCAGTATGACGGAAAAAAGCGCTACAGTGACACTTGGCGAAAAGCAGGTGGAACTCCCGGTCAGGGAAGGCACGATTGGACCAAGCGTCGTCGATATCGCCACGCTCTATAAGCACACGGGCTCCTTCACCTACGACCCGGGTTTCACGTCGACGGCCTCCTGCGAATCCAAGATCACCTATATCGACGGTGACGAGGGCGTTCTCCTGCATCGTGGTTTCCCCATCGAGCAGCTCGCCGAACAGGGCGACTTCCTGGAAACCTGCTATCTGCTGCTCTACGGCGAATTGCCGACGGCTGCGCAGAAGAAGGATTTCGACACCCGCGTCACGCGCCACACCATGGTGCATGAGCAGATGAGCCGCTTCTTCACCGGCTATCGTCGCGATGCGCATCCGATGGCCGTCATGTGCGGCACGGTCGGCGCGCTCTCGGCCTTCTATCACGACTCGACCGACATCACCGATCCGCACCAGCGCATGGTCGCTTCGCTGCGCATGATCGCGAAGATGCCGACGATCGCCGCCATGGCCTACAAGTATCATATCGGCCAGCCCTTCGTTTACCCGAAGAACGATCTGGATTACGCCTCCAACTTCCTGCACATGTGCTTTGCCGTGCCTTGCGAGGACTACAAGGTGGATCCGGTTCTGGCCCGCGCCATGGATCGCATCTTCATCCTCCATGCCGATCACGAGCAGAACGCCTCCACCTCCACGGTGCGTCTTGCCGGTTCGTCGGGCGCAAATCCATTCGCCTGTATCGCGGCTGGCATCGCCTGCCTCTGGGGCCCGGCTCACGGCGGCGCCAACGAAGCGGCGCTCAACATGCTCAACGAAATCGGCACGGTTGACCGTATTCCGGAATATATCGCCCGCGCCAAGGACAAGAACGATCCGTTCCGCCTGATGGGCTTCGGACACCGCGTCTACAAGAACTACGACCCGCGCGCCAAGATCATGCAGAAGACGATGTACGAAGTGCTGGAAGCCACCGGCAATTCCGACGATCCGATCATGCAGGTCGCGCTGGAGCTGGAAAAGATCGCCCTTTCCGACCCCTATTTCGTCGAAAAGAAGCTGTACCCGAATGTCGATTTCTATTCGGGCATCACGCTGAAGGCGCTGGGCTTCCCCACGACCATGTTCACCGTTCTTTTCGCTCTTGCCCGCACCGTCGGCTGGATCGCACAGTGGAACGAGATGATCGAAGATCCACAGCAGCGTATCGGCCGTCCGCGCCAGCTCTATACGGGCGCCGGCAAGCGCGACTACGTCCCGGTTTCCAAGCGCTAAGCCGCGAAACCCTGTAAGATCAAAGGCCGGCAGGTTTTCACCCGCCGGCCTTTTTTTGTTGTTGGTCTTGATGGTTCTCAGTGGCGTGCCGCAACGCCCAGGAACTGCTTGAGTTCGGGGGTTGCGGGATTGGAAAACACCTCCTCCGGCGGGCCAATTTCATGCACCCTGCCCTCATGCATGAAGACGACGCGGGAGCAGACGTCGCGCGCAAATTTCATTTCATGCGTCACCATGAGGAGCGTCATGCCTTCAGCGGCAAGTTCGCGCACCACCGCAAGCACTTCCGCAACCAGTTCGGGATCGAGTGCCGAGGTGATTTCATCGCAGAGCAGCGCAATCGGCTGCATGGCGAGTGCACGGGCAATGGCGACGCGCTGCTGCTGGCCGCCGGACAATTCATCGGGATAGGCATCGAATTTATGCGCCAGCCCGACCCGTTCCAGCATCTTGCGGGCAACGGCTTCCGCTTCCGGCTTAGGTGTATTCTTCACCACGGTCTGCGACAGCATGACGTTGCCGCCGACGGTCTGGTGCGGGAAGAGGTTAAACTGCTGGAAGATCATGCCGACCTTCAGCCGCAGGGCTTTCAGATGCAGATCATCGTCGAGAAGCTGCGCGCCGGCGACCGATATGGAACCGGCCGAAATCGTCTCCAGCCCGTTGATGCAGCGAAGCAGGGTCGATTTTCCCGATCCGCTCTTGCCGATGATGGCGATGACCTCACCGGGCTCCACATCGAGGTTGATGCCCTTCAGAACCTCGTTGCTGCCATAGCTTTTGCGGACTTCAGTGATTTCGATGAGCGACATTGAGCTTCCTTTCCAGGATCTGGCTGCTCTTAGACAGAGGCCAGCACAGCGCGAAATAGATGAGGGCGACGAGGCCATAAACGGTGAAGGGCTGGAAGGTGGCGTTGGTGACGACCGTGCCGGCCTTGGACAGTTCCACGAAACCGATGATCGAGGTCACGGCCGTTCCCTTGATGACCTGCACGAAGAAACCGACGGTTGGCGGAATGGCGACCCGCATGGCCTGCGGCAGGATGACGTAACGCATCTGCTGCAGGCGTCCCATGGCAAGGCTTGCCGATGCCTCCCACTGGCCCTTGGCTACGGATTCAACGCAGCCGCGCCAGATTTCGGTGAGGAAGGCCGCCGCCCACAGGATCAGAGTGAGGCCTGCCGCGAGCCAGGCGGGCACATCGATCCCGAACAGGCCGAGGCCAAAAAAGGCGATGAACAGCTGCATCAGAAGCGGCGTGCCCTGAAAAAGCTCGACGTAATAGCGTGCGAAGGCCCGCATCGATTTTTTCCGGGAAATGCGCATGAAGAGCAGAAGCAGCGCCACCAGACCACCGCCGGCAAAAGAGACGAGCGACAGAAGCACGGTCCAGCGCGTGGCGAGCAGCAGGTTTCTGAGAATATCCCAGGTGGAGAATTCGATCATCGGACACTCCTGCGCGGAAAGATGAGGTTGCCGCCCATCACCAACACCTGCCGGAGAAGGATAGCGAGCACGAGATAAATGACTGTGGAGACCATATAGGCTTCGAAGGCACGGAAGGTGCGCGACTGGATAAAATTGGCCGCGAAGGTCAAATCCTCGGCGGCGATCTGCGAGACGACCGACGAGCCAAGCATGACGATCACCACCTGCGATGAAAGCGCCGGCCAGATGCGTTGCAGCGAGGGCACCAGAACCACATGCCGGAAGGTTTCGAAGCGGGTCATGGCAAGGCTCGCCCCCGCCTCGAACTGTCCCTTCGGCGTCGCCTGGATGCCGGCACGGATGATCTCACAGCTATAGGCCCCGAGATTGACCACCATGGCGATATTGGCGGCGGTCAGTTCCGATAATTGCAGGCCAAGCGATGGCAGGCCGAAAAAGATAAAAAACAATTGTATGAGGAATGGCGTGTTGCGAATGAGCTCCACATAGGTCGCAACCGGCGGCCGCAGCCATTTGGGCCCAAGCGCACGCACCCAGGCACAGACGATGCCGAGGGCGATGCCGAGAACGCCGCCGATGGCAATCAATTCCAGCGTAACGGCGATGCCTTTGGCGATCTGCGGATAATAGTCGAGAAGCCATCCAAAATCGAATGTGTATTTCACCCGATGCTTCCTTTCGGCGAGGACAAACCATGCGCCGGTCCTGCCTCAAGGCGCGGCCGGCGCATGCGTTTTTCCGGGTTGCTCAGAGATCCTTGGGCAGGTCGGTTTTCAGCCATTTCTGCGCGATCGTGTTCAAGGAACCATCGGTCTTTGCGGTGGCGATGATGGCGTTAACCTTTTCAAGCAGTGCCGGCTGTTCCTTGTTCAGGCCGATATAGCAGGGCGAATTCTTGATCAGGAACTTCAGCTCGGGGCGCTTTGGCGGGTTCTTGGCGAGAATGGCGGCGGCCACGACATTGCCCGTGGCGACGGCTTCTACCTGGCCGGCGAGGAAGGCGGAGATCGTGCCGTTATTGTCCTCATAACGCTTGATGGTCGTATCGGCAGGCGCCACCTTCGTCAGCTCCAGATCCTCGACGGCACCACGGGTGACGCCGATGGTCTTGCCGGACAAATCTTCCGCCTTGGTCACGGCAACCGAATCCGGAGCGAACACGCCGTTGAAGAAGGGCGCATAGGCGGTGGAGAAGTCGATGACCTTTTCACGGTCCGGGTTCTTGCCGAGGCTCGAAATCACGAGGTCGACCTTGTTGGTCTGGAGATAGGGAACGCGGTTGGCGCTGGTGACCGGTACGAGTTCGACCTTCACGCCCAGCTTCTCGCCGATCAGATTGGCAACGTCGATATCGTAGCCCTGCGGGGCCATATCCGTGCCGACGCTGCCGAAGGGTGGGAAATCCTGCGGGACGGCAACGCGGATCGTGCCGCGGGAGGTGATATCACCGAGCGCATCGGCAAAGGCTGCGGGCGAAAAACCGAGCGTCGCGGAAATCGCGGCAATGGCAAGTATTGAACGTCTGGAAATCATTGAGAATTACTCCTTGGGGCTTGAGGAAAGAGGCTGAAGTGAAAGGGAATTGCGAAGCTCGTAGAGCGGGTCCGGCCTGCGGGTGAGATCGAGACCGGTTTCGACTTCGTCGAGATGGCGGATGGCGAGTTCGGCGGCGCCATGGAAATCGGAAGCCTTGATCGCTTCGAAGATACGGCAATGTCCGTCATGCGATTGCTGCGCATGGAAATCGGACTGATAAAGCATGGAAATGAGGATAGTTCTGGCCGTCAGGTCGCGCAGCGCTTCGACGATGATGTCGTTGCCGGCGATTTCAGCGATGCGGATGTGGAAATCGCCCATCAGGCAGATCAGGCGCTGGCGGTCGCCTTTGGAAATCGCCGCCTTCTCCTCATCGAGATGATCGGCGAGGATGGCGATGCCTTCCCGGCTGACGCCGGAAAGATTGCGCAAAAGCCCATATTCAATGATGCGCCGCGCCTCATAGACCTTGATGGATTCTTCGGCGGAAGGCTCCACAACGAACCAGCCCCGGCGCGGGCTGACGGTGACGATGCCGCGCGTCTCCAGCCGCATCATGGCCTCGCGAATGCGCGTGCGCGACACGCTGAAGAGGCTGGCGAGCTGGTTCTCGCTGAGGCGAGTTCCCGGACGAATGCGCGCGGAAAGGATGCCGGAGATGATGGCGTCTTCTACCGCGCTCTGGGCGCTTTCTGATGTATGGCTATCTTGCATACAAGATTGAAAGCAAGAGGTGTGCCAGACGGAAATTTACGGGTCGGGAGCCGTCTGACGGTCAGCCGTTTGCCGCCCTAACGATCAAATGCAGTAAAATCGCGCCCTCGCCTGCCTGCATCGGCAGCAGGACGGCAGCCCGAGGGAGAGAGTGCCTATATGATTATTGGGAGGGGCGAGCTTTGCTCTTCAGGACATCCAGAAGAATGCGCGCACCGGTTTCGCCCGGAGGCACATCCGTGTGCAAACGCTGCTGCACGAGTGCATAACCTTCGAGCATTGCCTGCCGCTCGGTGGTGTCGGAAGACAGGCGCTCTGCCCAGCGCAGCATCGAACCTGCCCTTACCACCTCGTTGAAATATTCCGGCACGACGGCGTAATCGGCAATCAGGTTCGGCAGCGCGCCCGTCCAGGTCTTAACCCGCTTGCTCAGCATGGTGAAAATCCAGTCGGTCTTGTAGACCGAGATTGTCGGCACGCCCGCGAGCGCGAGTTCCAGAATGACCGTGCCGGAAGCGGCAATCGCCGCATCGGCTTCAGCAAAGGCATTCCATTTGAAAGCGGAATCGATACCGATTTCGGGCCTGATATCCTCCGGCCATGACGCTGCCAGTTCGCGGATACGTTTTTCCTGACGCGGCACGGTGGGCAACAGGAACCGCGTCGGACCGTTGCGCTCAACAAAAGCTCTCGCCGCCGCCTGAAACGGCTCCATCAACCGCGTCGTTTCCGTGGAACGCGACCCTGGCAGGAGAAGAATGGTCTTCGGTTCGCCATCCGCCGGCAGAGAACGTTCCGCCCGCTTTTGACGCACGGAGAGCACATCGGGGTCGACGCTGAGGCGATGACCGACAAAAGTTGTCGGCGGACCACCGAGACGGCGCATGGCTTCCGGCTCGAAGGGCAGCAGCGCCAGCACGTGATCGACATAGGAGAGCATCGCGGTGGCGCGATATTCCTTCCACGCCCAGACGCTGGGGCAGACGTAATTGACCACCGGAAGATGCGGCAATTGCTGCCGGACTTTTTTCGCAACGCGATGGGTGAAATCCGGGCTGTCAATGATCAGCAGAATATCGGGCTTTGCGGCGGCGATTGCCTGAGCGGTCTGGTTGATCCGCGCAATGAGCTTCGGCAGTTTTTTCAGAACCTGTGTGAAGCCCATGATGGAGAGTTCGGAATAGTCGAACAGGGAAACCAGTCCCTGCGCTTCCAGCGCTTCGCCGCCGACCCCGACCAGCTCGACAGGCCCCGTATATCGGGCCTTAAGCGAGCGGATCAGATCCGCGCCTAAAAGATCGCCGGATACTTCCCCGGCTATGACCGCCACTTTTAATGCCGCCGTCATCCGATCATGTCTCCGCCAAGTGACGTATCGATGCCGCAAACGAATATGCCCGCCTCATCGGCCGCTTTCAACATCGCCTCGCGATCAAGCACCAGCGCCCTCCCGGCTTCGACGGCGATGCCCGCCAGCCCGGCTTTTCGCGCATTCTCCACCGTTTCCACACCGATTGTCGGCAAGTCGGCGCGCACATCCTGCTGCGGCTTGCACAGCTTTACAAGCACACCCCTGCGGCGCGGGGATATCCGTCCTTCGGCGCGCAATGCCGCGACACGCGCCAGCATGGCATCCGTGCCCTCAACGCCTTCCAGCGCGACGATACGGCCCCCCACGGCGACCGCGCCCTGCCCCACATCGAGCTTGCCAAGTGCAAGCGCGGCCTCGGCCGCCTTGCGTATATCCCGCAGGTCATCCTCGGCAGGTTTCTGCGCACCGAAGGGGCCTATCGCGGCCAGCAGGCCGGGCGCGATCTCGTGAGCGCCGATGACTTTTGCGCCGAGCGTGCCGATGATCTTGATGACCATCTGCAGAACAGCGTCGTCGCCGCTCGACAGCAGCGTCCTGACAATGGACGGCAGTTTGAGCAGGATGCCGAGTGTGGGGCGGATCTCGCGCCATTCCGGCCGCCGCGCCACACCACCGGACAGCACGACGCGGTCTACCCGGTTTTCGCGCAGCAGACGGCCAAGCCCGGCGACATCGCCGACACTGATGACGGCATTGTCGAAACCGCTCCAGTCGAAACGGGAATCATCACGCAGGCGCACGATAAAAGGGTTTTCGCCCATCTCACGGGCGGCGGCCGCCACATAAAGCGGCAGCTGGCCGCTGCCGGCCACAATGGCGAGACGCCCGCCGCCTGTCACGGCTCACTTGCCCCGGTTGGGCGAAGAGATCGCGCGGTCGCTATCCGCACCGATGAAGTCGATGACTTCAAGCGCCTGCGGGCAATCCAGATAGTCGTTACGGTCGATGGCCGCCGCATTGCCGCGGATCGTGCCTTCGGCCTCGAAAATCGCCTTGTAGACGCGTCTGACCTTATGGATATCGGCGCGCTCGATGCCGGCACGGGTCATGCCGACGACGTTAAGTCCGCCGAGGATGCCGGGATTGCCATTCAGCATGCCATAAGGAATGACATCGTAATTGACCGCCGACAGCCCGCCAATGAAAGCCTGGCGGCCGATGCGGGTGAACTGATGCACGGCACAACCACCGCCCAGGATAGCGCGGTCTTCGATGGTGACATGGCCCGCCAGCATCACATTGTTGGACAGGATGATATGGCTGCCGAGGCGGCAATCATGCGCCACATGCGAATTGGCGAGGAAGAGATTATCGTCACCGACAATGGTCTTGCCGCTGCCGTCGGAACTGCCGGCATTCATCGTCACGCCTTCGCGCATGATGCAGCGTTCACCGATCTCGAGCGTCGTTTCCGAACCATCGTGACGAACCGCCTGCGGCGTACCGCCGATGACCGCCATCGAATGGATGACCGAGCCGCGACCGATGACGGTCAGGCCGGAAACGACGGCGTGATTGTGCAGCCGGACATCGTCGTGCAGCGTGACTTTCGCACCGACGTAGCTCAGCGCACCGATGACGACGTTTTCACCGATCACCGCACCGTCTTCGATCACGGCCGTCGGATGAATTCTGGCCGAGGCGGCAATCGTGCTCATTGCTGATCCTCGGGGATCATCATGGCGCCGACATCGGCCTCCGCCACCAGCGCGCCGTCCACCTTCGCCTCGCAATGGAATTTAAAGACATTGCCGCGCTGACGCTGCTTGACGACATGAATTTCCAGACGATCGCCGGGCACGACGGGTTTGCGGAACCGCGCATTGTCGATTGTCATGAAGTAAACCAGGTGACCGCCCTCGCCCTGGTTACGAGCGCAGATCGCCCCCGCCGTCTGGGCCATGGCTTCGACGATCAGAACGCCTGGCATGATCGGCCGGTCCGGGAAGTGACCGGTGAAATGCGGCTCATTGACAGTCACATTCTTGATGCCGATCGCCGAATTGTTACCGTCGATCTCGATGATCTTGTCGATCAGCAAGAATGGATAACGATGCGGCAGAAGCTTCATGACTTCCAGAATGTCAGCCGCGCCGAGCGTCGTCTTCGTTTCTTCAGTCATTGTTTTTCTCTCCTGTTTTTTTATCACGCCCTTCAGCGCGCGCCAGAATTTCGGCCATGTCGCGCAGGAAATATTTCATTGGACGCGCAGGCGTGCCACCATAACGGGCGCCTGCCGGTACGTCCGCCACAACACCGCTCATCGCCGCGATCTGCACGCCGTCGCCAATGTTGATATGGCCATTGATGCCGGCCGCGCCGCCAATCATCACACCGTCGCCGATGCGGGTGCTGCCCGCAATGCCGACCTTGCTGACGATGCCGCAATGGCGGCCGATGCGCACGTTGTGGCCGATCTGGACCTGATTGTCGATCTTGGTGCCTTCGCCGATGACCGTGTCATCCATGGTGCCGCGATCGATCGTGGTGTTGGCGCCAATCTCGACATTGTCCTGAATGATGACCCGGCCGATCTGCACGATCTTCAACATGCCGCGCGGACCGGGCGCATAACCGAAACCGTCCTGACCGATGCGCGCACCGTTATGGATAATCACATTATTACCGATGAGGGCTGCAAGAACGCTTGCGCCGCCGGCAATGGTGCAATCGCGCCCGATCTGCACATCCTGCCCGATGATGACGCCGGGACCGATGCGCGTGCCCGCGCCGATATGGGCGCCAGCTCCAATCACGGCGAGCGCCTCGACGATGACGCCCGCCTCCAGCTTCGCGGATGGATCGACATGCGCAGCATGGGAAATTTCCGCTTCCATCCGTGCAATCGGACCGGGACGCATGGCGGAAGGATGCAGCAAGGCGCCCACCTGCGCAAAAAGCGTATGCGGGTTTTTCGATATCAGCGCAGGGGTGTGAGACGGAAGCATGTCTACAAGTGCGGCGTCACAAATGACGGCGCCAGCGTCGCAGGTCTGCAGCTCATCGCGGTTCTTGCGCGAAAGAATATAGCAGAGCTGATCGGGTTTTGCCCGGTAGACCGGCGCAACGGACCGAATGATCCGCTCTCCCGCCGCGTCATCAGACAGTTCCGCCCCAAAACGGTCTGCGATATCTTTCAATCGCAGTCCCTCGTGGGGCGGAAAAAAGGCGTTGTATTCCATCAGCCGGAAACTCCAGAACGTTCAAAGTTGCAGTTCTGGACTGCCGATATCAGAAAGTGTTGGACATGCCAAACCGGAAACGCTGTTCCTCGTCGTAGTCTTCCTTGGCGAAAGGCACGGCGTAGTCGACGCGGATCGGACCGAAGGGCGACGCCCACATCACGCCGACACCGGCGGATGCGCGGATGGAGTTGTCATCCTTCACACCGGCGCTGTTGGCAACTTTGTTGCCATAGAGCGTGCCGGCATCCACGAAGCCAGCGAGACGCAGGCCGAAATCTTCGGGAACGCCAGGCATCGGAGCCGAGACTTCAGCAGAAGCGGCGAAATAGGTCGTGCCGCCGATGGAGTCGGAGCCGATGCGCGGACCGATACCATCGTTCTTGAAGCCGCGAACCTGACGGCCGCCGAACTTGAACTGATCGAATACCAGCAGATTGTCGCCTGTCGGCACCACGTGACCGGCCTGGCCGGTCAGAGAGCCGATGACATCGTACTCATCGGAAAGCGTGTAGAAGAAGCGAGCCTTGGCGTAAATCTTGTAATATTCGGAATCGCCGCCGAGACCTGCAAATTCGTTCGTCAGAGCAGCCTGCCAGCCTTCGCGCGGCATGTTGCGGTCGTCGAGCGTATTGTAGTTCAGCGTGTTCGAAATGATGGACTGCGTCCAGTCACCGCCACGGATCAGGTCCTTGTAGGGAGCGGCAAGGTTGCTGCCGGTTTCCCAGTCGCCTTCGCCGTCGTAATTAAGCTGCTTGTAGGTGTACTTGAACGTCGTTGAGAGGTCTTCTGTGATCGGCGCGGTCACGCGCAGCGAGAAGCCCTGCTCGTCGTAATCATAATAGTCTTCGCTGCGGCTCTGGCTCTTGAACAGGTCGAAACCTGCGGCAAGACGGTAGCCGAGGAAATAGGGTTCCGTGAAGGACAGCGTATAGCTGCGCGCATCATCTTCACCCGCACCGGCGGCGAGACGAATGTATTGACCACGGCCGAGGAAGTTCTTCTCTTCGATGGAGGCTTCGAGCAGCACACCGTCGTTCTGCGAGTAGCCGGCGCCGATACCGAACGAACCCGTCGACTGATCTTCTACGTCAACAACGATGACGACACGGTCAGGCGCGCTGCCGCCGGCGGTCGAAATATTGACCTTCGAAAAATAGCCGAGTGCTTCGAGACGGCGCTTTGCGGCGGTGATGACCGTCTGGTTGAACGCATCGCCTTCGGAAATATCGAACTCGCGACGAATGACGTAGTCACGCGTACGGGTGTTGCCCCGGATTTCGATACGCTCGACATAGGCGCGCTCGCCCTGGTCGACGATGTAGGTCACACCGATGGTGTTGCCAGCCATATCGCGGTCGCCGCGCGGCGTTACGCGGGCAAAGGGATAACCCTCGCCGGCCACGCGCTTGGAAATCGCTTCCATGCTCTGCTGAACTTCCTTGGCGCTGTAGCTTCCGCCCTGGTGGGTTTCCACGAGGCCCTGAAGTTCAGAACCGTCGACGCCGGGAACGGTCGATTCGACCGCGACGTTGCCGAAGTTGTAACGCTGACCTTCATCGACCGTGATGGAGATGGTGTATTCGTTCTTGGACTCGTCCAGCACAGCCTCGGAGGACACGACCCGGAAGTCGGCATAACCGCGGTTGTAGTAGAACTGGCGCAGCGCCTCTTCGTCGGCGCGCAGCTTGTCCTCGTTATAGACGTCCTTACGCGTCAGGAACGACAGCATGTTGGACTTCTTGGTATTGATAACGGCGGCCAGACGACCATCGCTATAGGCATTGTTGCCAACGAAATCGATGCGGCCGATCTTCGTGCGCTCGCCTTCATTGATGACGAAAGCAATGTTCACACGGCCCTGACCGACGGAAACGGTCTGCGTGGTGACTTCAACATCGCTACGGCCGATGGCGGCATAGGCTTCCTTGATGCGGGCGATATCCGCAGTCACGATGGCCTGATTGAACGGGCCGAGGGACTGGGTCTGCACAACGCCAGCGAGCTTGTCGTCCTTGATCTTGCGGTTACCGTTGAAGACCACCTGGTTGACGAGCTGGTTCTCATTGACGGTCACGACCAGCGTGCTGCCGGAAACGCGCATGGAAACATTCGAGAAGTAACCGGTGGCGTAAAGACGCTTCACCGATTCATCGATGTCCGAATTGGAAAAGTTCTTACCCGGCGCAATGGTGATGTTGGAACGCACGGAGTCCGCACCGGACCGGTCGGCCCCGCGAACATCGATCCTGCTGATGACGGCCGCATTTGCAGCGCCAGCAGAGGCAAGCACGCCAAGGCCCGCAACCGAAGCAACACCGGCAGACAGAGCAACCGCCGACACAGCGTTCAAAAATCTTGAACCAGCCTTCATTTCAATTCTTACCTTTTTACGTTGTCCCTCAGCGGGCGGAACCCGACTCCGGCCATGTGCGTCGTTTTACCTGCTTTTCCCCTACAAGCAAGCGTGAACGTTAAATTCTGTTTACTTCGTGCTCCAGAGTGGCTCATTCGCCACTTCGGCATAAAAACAAGGTAAACAAATAACTAACAAAACCGTTAAAACACAATCCTCAGCCGATCAAGCTGCTGATATCATTCCATGTTGCAAAAACCATAAGACCCAAAATCATCATCATCCCGATACGGAACGCGACTTCCTGCGCGCCCGCGCCGAGCGGCCTGCCGCGAATGGCCTCGATGGCGTAGAACACCAGATGCCCGCCGTCCAGAACCGGCACAGGCATCAGGTTCAAAAGACCGATGGAGACGGAAAGAACGGCGGCAAGCTGGATAACGGCGGAAATGCCGAGCGTCGCCATCTGGCCGGAGGCCTGCGCCACACGCACCGGACCGCCAAGCTGATCGGCATTCATGCGCCCTGTCACGAGATTGCCGATATAGTTGAATGTTCCGGTAATGACGTGGCCAGTTTCCCGCACGCCTTCGACCAGCGCCTCGGACGGCGAATATTCGATATGGCGGAAATTGCCGCTGGTCTGATCGGTGACGATGCCGATAATGCCCATTTCCAGCTTGTTGCCGAACTGGTCTGTGGTTTCGGTGCGAGTCGGGACCATCGGCAGCTTCAGCTCCTCGCCCGCCCTTTCGACCGTCACCGTGATCGGCGTACCCGGCCGGATGCCGACGTACCGGCGGACATCCTCGAAGGTCATCACTTTTTCGCCATCGATCGCGATGAGCCGGTCGCCAGGCTGCACGCCCGCAGCGGCTGCCGCGCTGTTTTCACGGACTTCCGCCACGACCGGATCGGCGATCATCCGGCCGTAAATGCCGAAGAGCACCGCGAAGATGAGAATGGCTAGAATGAAATTGGCGATTGGGCCTGCGGCAACCGTGGCCGCCCTTTTCCACAGCTTTGCGCCGGAAAGCGTCTGCGCCCTCTCCTCCAGCGACATATGCGACAGGCCGGAACTATCCGGCTTGCTCGCCGCATCCTCATCGCCGAAGAACTTGACGTAACCGCCGAGCGGGATCGCCGAAATCTTCCATCGCGTGCCGCGCTTGTCGGTGAAACCGATCAGCTCCGGGCCGAAACCGATGGAGAATGCGGTGGAGCGGATGCCGCACCAGCGACCAACCAGATAATGGCCCATTTCATGGACAAAAACGAGCAGCGACAGCACCAGGATAAAGGGCACGATATAGCCGGTCAGAAAGCCGGTCGCCGCCATTACTGTGTTCATGACAATCTGCCCTTTGTGTCGTGACCTTTCGCGCCGCTCAGAAACCCGGCAACAGACCGCCGCCCGATCCGGGCACGTCGCCGGTTGCCGCCGCATGCACGAAAGCAATGAGGAATACCGTAAAGCAGGCGAAAACAAGACCGTCGACACGGTCCATGAAGCCGCCATGGCCCGGAATGAGATGACTGGAATCCTTGACCTGGAAACGCCGTTTCACAAAGGATTCGAAGAGATCGCCGATCTGGCTGAACACCGAAAGGATAAGGGCGAGCCCCAGCACCAGCGCGCTGATCCTGCCGTGATAGGCCATGGACACCGCGCCGCCGCCGATCACGGCCGCCACCGCCCCGCCGATCGCGCCGGACCAGGTCTTGCCGGGCGAGATCGAAGGCGCAAGCTTCGGCCCGCCAATGGCGCGTCCGACGAAATAGGCGAGAATATCCGTCGACCAGACAACGGCGAAGATAAACAGGATGGACACGAAGCCGGTGAGCTCGTCACCACGAATGGCTGCGAGCGATATGCCGCTCAGGCCCGCATAAAAAATGCCGCCCACCAGCCACCAGTTCCTGCCGCGCAAAATTGGAAACAACGCCGCCGTCAGCGTGAAGCCAGAGAGAAGCGGCAGATCGAGGGAGGATTCGCCGAAAATCGTATTACCGGCAATGACGGCAACCGCGAACCAGCCCCAGGCATTGCCGGTCGGATTGGTCTCAGACATCCGGGTAATCGTCGACCACTCATAATAGATCAGGATCGCCAGAAGACCCGCAACGATGCGAAAGAGAATGCCGCCATACCAGGTCGCGGCCAGAATGACCGCCGCCATGACGATTGCGGAGACGATCCGCAGTCTGAGTTCACGGCTCATCAGGCGCCTGCCACGGCAACCTGCTCGGTGAGTGCACCGAAGCGGCGGTCACGCGTTGCATATTGCTCGATTGCGGAGAAGAATCGCTGGCGGTCGAAGTCCGGCCAATATTCGGGAACGAACAGGAACTCGGAATAAGCCGCCTGCCAGAGGAGAAAGTTCGACAGGCGCTCTTCGCCGCTAGTGCGGATGATGAGATCCGGATCCGGCATTCCTGCTGTGTCGAGCCTCGTCGAAATCATCTCCGGCGTAATGGATTCGGCATTAAGCCGGCCTTCGGCGACATCGCGCGCAATCGCCGCTGTCGCACGCGCAATCTCGTCGCGGCTTCCGTAGTTGAAGGCGATCACCAACGTCAGCTTGGTATTGCCCGCCGTCATCTGCTCCGCCTCTTCGAGGAGAGAGCGTATGTCATGCTTCAGCCCCTGCCGGTCGCCGATGATCCGCACGCGGACATTTTCGCGGTGCAGTTCCGCAAGATCGCGCCGGATGAAGGCTTTCAAAAGCCCCATCAGATCGCTCACCTCGGATTCGGGTCTGCGCCAGTTTTCCGACGAGAAGGCAAAGAGCGTGAGATAGCGTATTCCGCAATCGCCGGCCGCGCGCACGGTCTCGCGCACGGCCTCCACACCGCGGCGATGCCCCATCACGCGCGGAAGACCGCGCTGCTTTGCCCAGCGTCCATTGCCATCCATGATGATGGCGACGTGCTCGGGTATGGAGGAACGTGTCGTCGTCGGCATATCGATCCAGTAACAGGGCAGCGCGGAATTAAAACGAATAAAATACAGGTCTATCGCAAGCGATATCAGACCTGCATGATTTCCTTTTCCTTCTCGGCAAGCAAGCGGTCAATTTCCGAAATCGTGTCATCGGTCATTTTCTGAACCTTTTCCGACTGTCCACGGCTTTCGTCCTGACCGATGTCACCGTCCTTTTCGGCTTTTTTCAGACCATCCATGCCATCGCGACGCACATGGCGAATCGCCACCTTGGACTTTTCGGCATAATCATGGGCGACCTTGACGAGCGATTTGCGGCGCTCCTCGTTGAGTTCCGGAAGCGGGATACGCAGGTTCTGGCCGTCAACGACGGGGTTGAGGCCGAGATTGGATTCGCGGATCGCACGGTCGACGGCGTTGACCATCGACTTGTCCCAGATGTTGACGCCGAGC
Source organism: Rhizobium sp. NFACC06-2 (assembly GCF_900101425.1). Taxonomy (NCBI): domain Bacteria; kingdom Pseudomonadati; phylum Pseudomonadota; class Alphaproteobacteria; order Hyphomicrobiales; family Rhizobiaceae; genus Rhizobium; species Rhizobium sp. NFACC06-2. The sequence continues at coordinate 97,152 of NZ_FMVA01000002.1, forward strand.
ATGCGCGGCTCCGGAACGGTGATATTCGCAACCTGGTTCAGCGGTACGCGCGAGCCATAAGCCTCGATGGTGACCGGATCGAGAATATTGGCCGAAGCGCGACCGGTGCGAAGCGATGCGATATCGCTCTTGAATGCATTGATGGCGCCGTCCATACGGCGCTTGATATCGTTGAGGTCAACACCACTCATCTTGATACTCCATCTTGTCGGCCAAGCCGGCCGTAATCGCCCCTCGAGGCGGCATCGTTTTGATTATTTGTCGTGCACGATGGTCTTGCGGCCGCCGCCGGTCAATATCTGCGCAAAACCGCCCTTCTCGTGGATCGAGAAAACAATGATCGGAATATGGTTCTCGCGGGCAAGCGCAACGGCGGCGATATCCATGACCGCCAGTCCCTTGCCGAGCACTTCGCTATGGGTCAATTCGTCGAAACGGGTCGCCGTCGGGTCCTTCTTCGGGTCGGCGGAATAGATGCCGTCCACCTGTGTGCCCTTGAAGATCGCTTCGGCGCCCATTTCCGCAGCGCGCAAGGCTGCGGCAGAATCAGTGGTGAAGAACGGGTTGCCGGTGCCGCCAGCGAAAATCACCACACGCCCCTGCGCGAGATGATGGAGCGCCGCACGCTGCGAGAAGCTCTCACAGATTTCAGGCATGGCGATTGCGGACAGAACGACGGTATCGATGCTGAGCTTGCGCAGCGACGTTGCAAGCGCCAGCGCGTTGATGACGGTCGCCAGCATCCCCATATGATCGCCGGTAACGCGGTCGCCGCCCTTGGAGGCCACGGCAACGCCGCGGAAAATATTGCCGCCGCCGACGACAACGCCGACTTCGACGCCCATCGCCCTCGCCTCGGCGATATCGGAAGCGATGCGATCAGCCACCGCCACATCGATACCGAAACCCTGATCGCCCATGAGGGCTTCGCCGGAAGCCTTGAGAAGAACGCGTTTGTAGATCGGCTTGGAAGACATCATGACTCCTCGGAAATGTAACCGAAACGCGGATACACGAAGGGCACCGCGTTGTCACGCGATGCCCTCCCGTTTTCCCAAGATTGGGTAAATATAATCAGCCCTTGGCGACGGCTGCGACTTCGGCTGCGAAATCGCTTTCTTCCTTTTCGACGCCATCGCCGAGCAGCAGGCGAACCATGCCCGTCACTTCGATGGAAGCGCCGGCTTCCTTTTCGGCTTCCTTGACGGCAGCGCCGACAGTCAGGTCCGGGTTGATGACGAAAGCCTGCGACAGAAGGGCGACTTCTTCGAAGAACTTGCGCATACGGCCATCGACCATCTTTTCGATGATGGCTTCCGGCTTACCGGATTCGCGGGCCTGTTCGATGAAGACGTTGCGCTCGCGCTCGGCAACGGCGGCGTCGACTTCTTCAGCGCGGATGGCGAGCGGGTTGGTCGCAGCGATGTGCATGGCAACCTGACGGCCGATGGAGTTCAGAACGGCCTTGTCGCCTTCCGACTTCAGGGCAACGAGAACGCCGAGCTTGCCGATGCCATCGCCGGCAGCATTGTGGATGTAGGTCGCAACAACGCCGTGCGGAACTTCGAGCGCTGCCGAGCGGCGGAGCGTCATGTTCTCACCGATGGTGGCAATCGCGTCCTTGATGCTGTCGGCAACGGACTTGCCGGTTGCCGGATAGGTAGCAGCGGAAACAGCGTCAACGGTGCCGTTGGTAGTGAGGGCAACCTGGGCGATACCGCGGATGAGGTCCTGGAACGCATCGTTACGGGCAACGAAGTCGGTTTCGGAGTTAAGCTCAACGACGACAGCCTTGTGACCCATGGTGGCAACGCCGACCAGACCTTCGGCAGCCGTGCGGCCGGACTTCTTGTCGGCCTTTGCGATGCCCTTGGCGCGCAGCCAGTCGATCGCCGCTTCCATGTCGCCATTGGTTTCAGCAAGAGCCTTCTTGCAGTCCATCATGCCTGCGCCAGACTTTTCGCGCAGTTCCTTCACCATTGCGGCTGTGATTTCGGTCATTGTTTGCCTCTTATCGGTTCGATCGGTCAGCCGGCGGAATTTGCCGTGCCGAAGTTCTGGGTGATGACTGTACCCGGCCGCACACCCTTTGAAACCGGAGAGGATTTCAGGAAAGGGGCATGCGCATTCCCAAGTGCTGCGGCGTCTCCATGCATCGAGATGATGGGTGCCGCTGAAGTATGACAGCGTTATGAAGACTGCCTTCCGTTTCAACCGCATCGGACGCCAGCGATTTCATAAAAACGTGGCGGAGCGCTTGAAACGAACAAGGCCGTCAACCCATTGAAGGTCTTTGACGGCCTTGTCATATCCTGGTCGAGGAGACGGCGACCGAGATCGCCGCCAGACAGGGCCTATATCAGGCGCCAGCCTCGTCTTCGAGAGCGGGCTCGATCGGAGCTTCTTCCGAAGCGCCGATGTCGCGGCCGGAAGCGCCCTGCTGACGGGCAATACCGTCGATGGCAGCGCGGGCGATCAGGTCGCAGTAAAGCGAGATGGCGCGCGAAGCATCGTCGTTACCCGGGATCGGGTAGTCGATGTGGTCCGGATCGCAGTTGCTGTCGATGATAGCAACAACCGGGATGCCAAGACGCTTGGCTTCTTCGATCGCGATCTTTTCCTTATTGGTGTCGATGATGAACATCAGGTCCGGAACGCCGCCCATATCGCGGATACCGCCGAGAGCCTTCTCAAGCTTTTCGCGTTCGCGCTCGAGGTTCAGGCGTTCCTTCTTGGAGTAGCCGGAAGCTTCCGAGTTCAGGATCTCGTCGACCTTGCGCAGGCGCTGGATCGAGTTGGAGATGGTCTTCCAGTTGGTCATCATGCCGCCGAGCCAGCGGGAGTTGACGTAGTACTGGGCCGAACGCTTTGCGCTGTCGGCGATGATTTCCGACGCCTGGCGCTTGGTGCCAACGAACAGAACGCGGCCGCCACGGGCAACGGTGTCGGACACGACCTGAAGGGCGCGCGACAGCATCGGAACGGTCTGAGCCAGGTCGATGATGTGGATGTTGTTACGGTCGCCGAAGATGTACGGCTTCATCTTCGGGTTCCAGCGGTGCGTCTGGTGGCCGAAGTGAACACCAGCTTCCAGAAGCTGGCGCATAGAAAAATCGGGCAATGCCATGCCTTGTTACTCCTTTTCCGGTTTAACCCCCGCGAAGCGAACAGCACCGATTTTCATCGATACCACCGGGCGGAACGGACCGGATTTCTCCCGGAACATCCCAAGCTTCGCGTGTGGAATGGTGAGCCGCATACCGTCGCCCGCATGAAAATGCAAGCATTTATGCGAAAAAACCGCAGAAACAGCCGCGTTTCAGCGGACAGGCTTGTTTTCGCAGGTTTCGGGCTTGAGAATATCGAGCTTCGCAAGCTTTCCCGTCAGAACGAAATCGCCGTAATCCATCGTCAGATCGCGGGTGATTCCGTTTTCGTAAAGCTTGAACGACATGCGGTAGATCGGCAGCGCGTCCGTGCCGGTCTTGTCGTTGTAATAGGCGATCGTTACCGGCCAGAATGCCGCCTTGGCGAATTCGCCCGCCTTGCCGGCGTCGGCATCGCCATCCTTCGGCATCTGCGACTTGCCGACGAGGGTGGAGGTGATCAGGCTTTCATCGCCATCGTCCGAACCGTCGAATATGCGGGATTCGAAGATGCGCTTTCCCTGTTTCGCATGTTCTATGACCTGAAACATGTGCTGCGTCGGGAATTCGCTGGCGACGAGACTGACCTGGCGGGCATCCGGACGGGTCAGATCGACCTTCACGCCCTCATTGCTGTCGATTGCAGCCCCCTGCACTTCCTTGTCCAGCTTGTCGTCGGTGTAGGACTTGGTCTCAAAGGTGAATTTCTTGGCCGTCAGATCCTCGAAGGTCGTGGTCTGCTGGTCGGTCATGCGAACCGCGTCGCCGGTGTTGATCTGCGTCACGAAGCGGAAATCCGTCTTGTAGCCCTCACAGGCCGAGCCGGTGAACTCATAGACCATGCGGCCCGTCATGCCCTCGATGCCGGATCGATCGGACGCATCCTTGAGTTCGAGATCGTAGACGGCGCGGTGGGCGACGAGATCGGGAACGGTGACCGGCAAGGCATTGGCAGCGTTCGACAGGCCGGTCATAAGCCCTGTTGCGGCAACGAAACCAAGCGTCCTGACAAACATGCAATATCTCCTGTTGGACTCGCCGCTCATATTGTACAAGCAACCGCCCGGCTTTTGGATCAACATCTTCTGAATGCCGGATTCTTGAAGGATTTACAACAAAACCGGAGACGAAAATGTCGGACGTCATCGAAGGCCGCCTCAAGGAACTTGGCTTTACGCTCCCCGTAGCCGCAGCACCAGCCGCAAACTACGTTCCATTCACCATCAGCGGCAATCTGCTTTATGTATCGGGTCAACTGCCGATGGAATCGGGCAAGATTGCGGTGACGGGCCTCGTTGGTCGCGATGTCGACGTGCCAGGCGCCCAGCGCGCGGCCGAACTTTGCGCCGTCAACATTCTCGCACAGGTCAAGGCCGCTTTGAATGGCGACCTCTCGAAAATCCGCCGTGTCATCAAGCTGAATGGCTTTGTTGCGTCGGTTCCGGAGTTCGTGGAACAGCACCTCGTCATCAACGGTGCTTCCAATCTCATTGCCAATGTACTCGGTGAGCCGGGCAAACATGCCCGCGCCGCCGTCGGCATGGCCTGCCTGCCCTTCAATGCCGCCGTCGAAATAGACGCCATCGTGGAAATCGACGTATGACGCTGAAACTCTCCTGGCTGACGGCTCAGCCCGTCGCCCATCGCGGTTATCACGATCTCAATAAAGCGGTCTGGGAAAACACGCTTTCCGCCTTTTCCCGCGCCATCGAGGCCGGTTTCGCCATCGAATGCGACGTGCAGCTGGCGGCCGACAGTGTGCCGGTGATTTTTCACGACGACGACATGGCCCGCCTGACCGGCATCAAGGGCGATGTGCGCGAACGCACATCGGCCGAGCTGTCGCTTCTTGCCGTCGGCCAGACCGGGGACCGGGTTCCTACCCTCAAACAGCTTCTCACGCTCTGCGCCGGCAAGGTGCCGCTGGTCATCGAGCTGAAAGGCCGCGCCGGTGAAGGCGTCGACGACGGTTTTGCCGAGGCGGTGCTGGAAGACCTTGAAGGCTATAAGGGCCATGTGGCGCTGATGAGCTTCGACCACCATCTGCTGAAGGACCTGAAGGCGGCCGGCTCGCCCTGGCCGCTGGGCCTGACTGCCGAAGGCGACAAACCGGAAGACTTCTTCAAACATGACGAAGCGATGCAGCTCGGGCTCGATTTTATCTCCTATCATTGGGGTCATCTGCCCAACAGCTTCATCGAGGCGCAAAGAAAACTTGGCCTTCCGGTGATTACCTGGACGGTCAGGGATGAAAATGCGCGCGAGACTACCTATAAATATGCGGACCAGATGACATTCGAAGGTTTCGACCCGAGAGAGAACCCGTCCGCCACGGCATGACAGAAGACTATTCCATCAGCATTGCGCAATCCTTCAGGGATATCGATCCGGAAAGCTGGAAACGGCTTTCCGGAACCTCGCGCAATACGTCAGGAAAAATCTACAACCCCTTTATTTCCCATGAATTTTTATCGTCCATGGAAGAATCGGGATCGGCGACAGCCAAAACCGGCTGGCTCGGGCACCATCTGCTTCTCGAAAACGCCTCCGGCGCGCTCGTGGGCGCGGTGCCGGCCTATCTGAAGAACCACAGCAAGGGCGAATATGTCTTCGACCACGGCTGGGCGGATGCTTTTGAGCGGGCCGGCGGGCATTATTATCCGAAACTGCAGTGCTCGGTCCCTTTCACGCCGGCAACCGGACCACGGTTACTCGTCTGCGGGAACGAGGACGAGACACGTTTCAAAGCGCTCCTGGCCTCCGGTCTCGCGCAGGTGACTGAAAAAATCGGCGTCTCGTCGGCACATGTCACATTTCTGGAAGAGAACGATCTCTCCGCCCTTCTGCCGCGCGATTTCCTGCACAGGACCGACCAGCAGTTCCACTTCATCAATAATGGCTATCGTGACCACGATGATTTTCTTGACGCCCTTTCCTCGCGCAAGCGCAAGGGCCTGAGAAAGGAGCGCCGCGCCGCACTCGAAAACGGCATCGAGATCGACTGGCTGACTGGAAGCGACCTGACCGAGGATATCTGGGACCAGTTCTTCGCCTTCTATATGGATACCGGCAGCCGCAAATGGGGCCGGCCCTATCTGACGCGGGAATTTTATTCGCTGATCGGCGAGCGCATGGCCGATGACGTGCTGCTGGTGATGGCGAAACGCGAGGGACGCTATATTGCCGGTGCGATCAATTTCGTCGGCTCGGACGCGCTTTATGGCCGCCACTGGGGCTGCATCGAGGATCACCCCTTTCTGCATTTCGAGGTCTGTTATCATCAGGCGATCGATTTCGCGCTTTCCAGGGGATTGAAACGGGTGGAAGCCGGCGCTCAGGGCGAACACAAGCTGGCGCGCGGTTACATGCCCGTCACCACCCATTCGGCGCATTTCATTGTCCACCCAGGCCTGCGCCGCGCCATTGCCGATTATCTTCAGCGCGAGCGCGAGGAAGTCGAGCATATCGGCGATTATCTTGATGAACACACGCCCTTCCGCAAGGGCGAGAGACAGGAACCGGACGTATAGTCCGCCATGAGGAGATCACAGATGACGGCCAACGCCTACGACGACAACAATATTTTCGCAAAAATCCTGCGCGGCGAAATTCCGAGCCACAAGCTTTACGAAGACGAGCATACGCTTGCTTTCATGGATGTGATGCCGCAGGCCCCCGGCCATCTGCTGGTGGTTCCGAAAACCGGCTCCCGCAACCTGCTCGATGCGGACCCGGAAGTGCTGGCGAGGACCATTCCCGTCGTGCAGAAACTCGCCGTGGCGGCCAAGGAAGCCTTCGATGCGGATGGCGTCTTCATCGCCCAGTTCAACGAACCGGCAGCTGGCCAGACCGTTTTTCACCTGCATTTCCACGTCATTCCGCGCAAGGAAGGTGAGCCGCTGAAGCCGCATTCCGGCGTGATGGCCGATGGCGAGGTATTGAAGGCCCACGCGGAGAAGATAAAGGCCGCGCTTGCTTCGTGATGGTTGCCTAGCAGGCGCGTATCCTGCAAAGCGTAGCACATCTCCACGCCGTCACCCCGGACTTGGTCCGGGGTCCAGTGCGATCAAGTCCTTGATCGCGAGAGAGTCTTCTTACGGCGCAGACGCGCATTGACTGGATGCCAGATCGTGTCCGACTGTGTCGTTTCTCATCATTCCACAGGCAGATATGCATTCCTCTCCGGCCATGGCCAGCCCTCAAGCACCGCCATATCTGGCCGGAATATTTCCACCTTCAGCGGATAACAGGCCGCCGTATCGCTCGAATGCGTGGCGCTGCAGTCACCGCCCGGGCAGGCGGAAAGCGCCCCGATAAGGTCGATCTCCGCGAAGAATTCCAGATAATCACCCGGCCGCACCGGGCTCGCCTTCATGAAATACTGGTGTGTGTCGCGGGTGAAACCCGTGCACATGAAGACGTTGAGGACGTCATGCACATGCGGCTCCGCCTGCCGGAATGACAGGCCCTTGGCGGAGGCAAGCGCATTGGTCAGATTGGAATGGCAGCAATGGTGGTAGTCGCCGCCGCTCAGCAGCTTGTTGGTATAGGGATCGCAGCGTGTGCCAATCACGTCATGCACACCGCCGCCGTCTTCGTCGAAGCCATACCATGACAGCGTGTCGTGCGTGATCGTCGCCATCGGCCGCAGGGACGGCAGGTTGCTCCACAGCCGGTTGCCGACTGAAACATGGGTGGCGTGCAGGGCACGGGTCTTGCCGCTGAAAAACCGCTCGGTCAGATCATGGGCGTTCCAGAGGTTCAGGTCTCCGACCTGCGGACCTTCAACGCTTACGATGCGAAAGAAATGCCCCTTCGGCACATGAAAGCTGCGACCGTCACGCGGCGGCACGATGATCTCATCGATTTTTTCCATGCCCCGTTTGGCTTCTTCCAGACGCGCGAGGTCTGGCATTTCAAGCGTCCCGTTCGGATAAACGACAACAGGGCGGACGGCGCGGCGTTCAGCGGCGTCGACGGGTTCGGTGGCGGGCATGGGGGTCATGAAATCCTCGGGCAATCAAAATCTCGAGGCGAAATTGCGCCATGCCTGCTCGCCTGACAAGACGGGTTTTTCTTGCGCTCAGGCCAAGTCTTACTTACCCTTGAGACATCATGAAATTACCGCCGCTCACCACCCTCCGGGCATTCGAAGCCGCAGCCAGAAGAACGAGTTTTTCTCTGGCTGCGCAGGAACTCGGCATGACGGCAACTGCTGTCAGCCAGCACGTGCGCAATCTGGAGGCCTGGCTCGGTGTGGCGCTGTTCGAGCGGCATGCGCGGGGCGTGAGACTTACTCCAGCCGGAAAGGAATTCGGCACCACGGTTTCGACCTCCTTACGCCAGATTGCCTCCGGCGCCGCCCGGATCCGTCAGGGCCATGACCGCATGACCGTCCGCCTTGCCAGCCTGCCCTCTGTCGTGGCACATTTTCTGACGCCTCGCCTGCCGCGCTTTCGGGCGCTTTACCCCGATATACAGGTATCCATCAGCTATTCCGGCACGCATGACGCAATACCGGCCGATCTCACCATAGGACATGGCGTCGCGTCCGGGGAAAATGCGGTCGCGCTTTTCAGCGCGGAGACGCGACCGACATGCGCGCCGGGCTATGTCGCTAAATTCGGTCCTTTCGACAATATTGACAGCCTGTTACAAGCGGAATTGCTGCATGACGACACCGAGGCGGTTTGGCAGAACTGGTTCGCAGCCGGGGGAATATCCCTGCCCGATAGCGCCGGTCCGGTTTTCGCGGATTTCAATCTGCTCGTGACCGCTCTCAAAGCCGGTCAAGGCATCGGCCTCTGCCCGACGGCGCTGCTTCACGACGAGATTGCAGAAGGTCAACTGACCGTGCTCTTCGACCGGGCGGCCGATACGGAGAAATATTACTGGCTGATGGAAGCCGAAGAGATGGCCGCACCGGCTAGACTTCTTGCGGATTGGCTTGTTGCGGAAGCCCGAGGGAGCGAAATGCGTGGCAGTTATTCCGCCGCGACGATCTGAACACGAGAGGCTGCCGCCGCTTCCATCCGCTCCCTCGCCGACAGCCAGTTGAGCAAGCGGGCGGATGCAGCACAAATGACAACAAAAGCAGCGAGACCGCCGAAAACATCCGAAAGATGGTGTCCACCCTGGACAAGAACGGCCAGCGGCATCAAGAGGTTTATCGGCAAGATCACCGCCATCACCGCCCAGTGACGCGGTATGAACCAGACTGACATTGCAGCCATGAAGATGTGAAACGATGGAAAGCCGATCAACCCCAGTACATTTTTAGGCGAAAGATAGACCACTCCCTCGGTTATGAGGCGGTTCAACTCCTGACCGTAGGTATTATCGACGGCCAACGGAATGGCCTGCGATACCCATTGCGGCAATTGCACATAGGCCGAAGGTCCGAATGTCGGCAAGAATATCCAAAAGACGATGCATGCAAACGCACCCAGTACTCCCGTCACGAGGAAATGGTGCAGCATCCGCACGTTGCCGGTAAATCCAAGCGTGAGAACGATCACCAAAAGCTGCGGCAACGATGAGGCATAGACGAAAAACAGACCGGTTCCGATCCATGGGTGGGCTGCCGCCCACAGGACGATGCCTGTCCAGCTGTAGCCAAACGCCGCATCCACACTGAAAAGCACATGATCAATCGCCGGAAAGGCCACGGGTAGGAACATGTAGTTGAAAACCGAAGCAACAAGCGTGAACAGGATGAATAACCCGCCAGAAATCAGGGCGGCAGCAATGCGAAGATCGCGCCCGCTAGTGCGATAAAGCTGGCCGAGGATAAAAACACCGACGCCTGCCAGAACGCATAGAAGATATCCTGCGTAGTCGACTTGAATGCCTTTGGCCGCAATCAATACCGCATCGACAACGAATAATATGGCGATAATGCCAAGTACAAAACGCTCTGCCGCAAAGAGTCGCATTGAATTGCTGCCCCTGTTTCAATCAGCGGCAAAGTAGGGCAACGGCCTTAATATTCGGATAAAGTGAGTACTAGAAACCGAGCGCGAACAACCCACCCGCCAGAAGCAGGATCGGCACAGCCACACCGACGATGACCCGCTGACCCGCCATCAGAAAAGCGATGAAACCGAGTGCGGCGGCGCCGATGCGCAGCCACAGGGGCGATGCTTCCAGCGTTCCGGTTGGAAACACGATCAGCTTGGCGGTGACGGCCATGACGAGCGCGGTGGCGACTGCCCTTACCCAGTGCAGCGCTTCGGAATCCTCCTTCAGGCGGTTGCCGGCGAGAACGCCGAGCCAGCGCCAGAGATCGGTCGCCAGCCAGCCGGCAATCGCGATGAAGAGATAAGGCGCCCACCAATGTTCGGTCATCATGGTTCGCTCTCCGGTGAGACGGGTTTTATCCGACGGCGGAACACGAGGCGGTCGATCAGATAGGCCGCCGTGCCCCCGCCGATCCCGGCATAGAGAATATCGAATTCCGGTGCGATGACCGCAAAGGCAGGCCCGGCGATAACGCCGATGACGAAGGCGACCTTGACGACGGAATGACGGGCCGAAGCCCAGATCGATGCCACGAAATAGACCGGCGTGAGAAAAAACAGCACGCCGGCGACAAGCGGCGGAAAGGCGGCGACAACGCCATAACACAGGCCGACGATGATGGCGTTGACCACAGTGAGCGTCATGCCGAAACCGGCGAACCAGGCGGCGCGTGCTTCGCGCGGCACCTTGGAAAGATTTTGCGTGGCAAAAACCCAGGCCGTGATTGCGACGAAGTGGGAGAGAAACAGCAAAATCCATGTCGGGGTCTTTGCGCCGCGCATTTCCGGAACGATGGAGGCGACCATCGGCATCATCCGCACCGAAGACAGCGTGACCGCCAGAAAACAGGCGGCAAGATTGGCACCGCCGACCATGGAGCCGATCAGGATCATCTTCGCCGGCAAGGCCCAGATGACCAGCGTCATGAACACCGCTTCGCCGCGCGCGACACCGGATTCCAGCGCGAAGGCGCTAAAACCGACGAAAGATGTCATCAGAATGAGCGAGGGCAGCGAAAATATGCCCCGCATTCCCCGGAAAAACCAGCCGCTCAGGGGGATGGTATCGCTGTCGGCAGTCTGCATTGCTGACCCACTTGTGCATGTCACCCGAGACTGTGCCGCAGCTTTGGGGTAACGTCATGCATAGAACAAAAAATGAAACGCGCCGGAGGTATCAGGGAAAACGCGACGCGCTTCATACATGAAAATGCCGGGCTTTCGCCCGGCATCGGTTTATCGGTCGAAGACCTTGGTCATTTCTTCTTCGGCACTTTCGGCACCGCATTGGTCTTGCGCCGTGGCTTGCTGTCCTCGTCCGACTTGTCGGCCTCGGCAACAAGGACATCCGCCTCTTCATTGGCCTTCGCCGCCTTGGAAGCGGGTTTCGTCTTGGCCTTCGCCTTGCCCGGCGATTTGGCCGCCTTCAGTTCGGCCTCCGGCTGCGGCTTCACGGGTGCCGTCTCCGGCAGGACCTCGAGTATGAGACCATCGGAGCCGTCATCCTTCTTGCCGACGGTGACGCTGACGACGCCGCCCTTCTTGAGCTTGCCAAAGAGGATTTCGTTGGCGAGCGGCTTCTTGATGTTTTCCTGGATCACGCGCGACAGCGGGCGGGCGCCCATCTTCTCGTCGTAACCCTTCTCCGCCAGCCAGGAGATCGCATCTTCATGCAGATCGAAGGTGACGTTGCGTTCGGAGAGCTGGGTTTCCAGCTGCATGACGAACTTCTGCACGACCTTGTGGATGACAGCGGTCGGCAGCGGCGAGAACGGAATGATCGCGTCCAGACGGTTGCGGAACTCCGGCGTGAACAGACGGTTGATTGCCTCTTCATCTTCACCCGTACGGCGCGAAGAGCCAAAACCGATGGCGGATTTCGCCATTTCGGATGCGCCCGCATTGGTCGTCATGATCAGGATGACGTTGCGGAAGTCGATCTTCTTGCCGTTATGGTCGGTGAGCGAGCCGTGGTCCATCACCTGCAACAGGATGTTGTAGATGTCAGGATGCGCCTTTTCGATTTCGTCCAGCAGCACCACGGAATGCGGATGCTGATCGACGCCATCGGTCAGGAGACCGCCCTGATCGAAGCCGACATAACCGGGAGGTGCACCAAGCAGGCGCGACACGGTATGGCGCTCCATGTACTCCGACATGTCGAAGCGCAGCATCTCGACGCCGAGCGAGGCGGCAAGCTGCTTGGCCACTTCCGTCTTGCCCACACCCGTCGGGCCGGAGAAGACATAGGAGCCGATCGGCTTATTCGGTTCGCGCAGGCCCGCACGCGCCAGCTTGATGGCCGTGGCAAGCGCCTCGATGGCGATATCCTGACCGTAAACGACGGAACGCAGCTCCTTTTCAAGGTTGGCGAGAACCATCTCGTCATCCTTGGAGACCGTCTTGGGGGGAATGCGGGCCATGGTCGCGATGGTGGCCTCGATTTCCCGCTCGGTGATCAGCTTGCGGCGCTTGGAGGCCGGCAGCAGCATCTGCGCCGCACCGGTCTCGTCGATCACGTCGATCGCTTTGTCCGGCAGCTTGCGGTCGGAAATGTAGCGGGCCGACAGTTCCACGGCAGCCTTGATCGCCTCATTGGAATATCTGAGGTGGTGGTAGTCCTCGAAATAGGGTTTCAGGCCCTTCATGATGGCGATTGCGTCATCGATCGACGGCTCGTTGACGTCGATTTTCTGAAAACGACGAACGAGCGCACGGTCCTTTTCGAAGAACTGGCGATATTCCTTATAGGTGGTCGAGCCGATGCAGCGGATCGCACCCGAAGACAAAGCAGGCTTCAAGAGGTTCGATGCATCCATCGCGCCACCCGAGGTCGCGCCCGCACCGATGACGGTGTGGATTTCATCGATGAACAGAACCGCGCCCGGATATTCCTCAAGCTCCTTGACGACCTGCTTCAGCCGCTCTTCGAAATCGCCGCGATAGCGGGTGCCGGCCAGCAGCGTGCCCATGTCGAGCGAGAAGATGGTGTCATTGGCGAGCGCTTCCGGCACCTTGCCTTCGACGATGCGCTTGGCGAGACCCTCGGCAATCGCCGTCTTGCCGACGCCCGGATCACCCACGTAAAGCGGGTTGTTCTTGGAGCGGCGGCAGAGAATCTGGATCGTGCGGTTGACTTCGTCGTGACGGCCGATCAGCGGGTCGATCTTGCCGTTCTTCGCCTTTTCATTGAGGTTGATGCAATAGGCCTTCAGCGCATCCTGCTGCTTCTTGGCGGAGGATCCGTCTTCCTCGGGATTACTGCGGCTCGCCTTGTTTTCGCTTTCCGGTTCATCGGCACCGCGCGGCGTGCGCGTCTGCGACGTGCCGGGGCGCTTACCGATGCCGTGGGAGATGTAGTTGACCGCGTCGTAACGGGTCATCTCCTGCTCCTGCAGGAAATAGGCAGCATGGCTTTCGCGCTCGGCGAAAATGGCCACAAGCACGTTCGCGCCGGTCACTTCCTCGCGGCCGGACGATTGAACATGGATGACGGCCCGCTGGATGACGCGCTGGAAGCCGGATGTGGGTTTGGAATCCTCGTCGTAACCCGTGACGAGGTTCGTCAGTTCATTGTCGACGTAATCGCTGACAGTCTTGCGAAGCGCATCGAGATCGACATTGCAGGCGCCCATGACGGCTGCGGCATCCGCGTCGTCGATCAGCGCCAGAAGGAGATGTTCCAGCGTCGCATATTCGTGGTGACGCTCATTTGCAAAGGTCAGTGCCTGGTGCAGCGCCTTCTCGAGACTTGGGGAAAAAGTTGGCACGTTGCGATCCTCATTTCTTTTCCATGACGCATTGCAGCGGATGCTGGTGCTGTCGGGCGAAATCCATGACCTGGCTTACTTTCGTCTCTGCGACCTCATATGTAAACACCCCGCATTCGCCCACGCCGTGCTGGTGCACGTGCAGCATGATGCGGGTTGCCGCTTCGCGATCCTTCTGGAAGAAACGCTCCAGAATGTGGATGACGAATTCCATGGGAGTGTAGTCGTCATTCAGTAAAAGAACACGGTACAAATTCGGTCTTTTTGTTTTTGGCTTGACGCGGGTGATAACAGACGTTCCGCGGTTGGTGCCGCCGCCGTCTTCCCCTTCGCCCTCGCCCTGCATGTAGATCGGCCTAGCGATCATCTTTCATCATTCTCCAAACCGTTCTCAAACCGACAGTTCTTTGCCAGGAGGGAGAACTTCGCCTCTTCATATCTAGGTCGTTAAGACGCGATTTTAAGCCCCTTGCGAAACGGTGCAATCACTATTGCGTTTGCGAAGAGGCAAACCTCGGGAAAAGTGCGGATATGGAGGCAGCCAGGGCGCAGGAAGACACGGACCCGCAGTAGCGGCGCATTGTTCAGGCCGGATGAAATAGATGCGACAGGTCGCGGCGCAGCCGAATCCGGTTCGCCGCCGCCCGCCTTATTCCTTGTCGTCGAGCATTTCGCGAACGGCGATGGCGAGCTGCTTGAGCGAGAAGGGTTTGGGCAGGAAACCGAACTTGGCGTCCGCGGGCAGGTTCTTTGCGAAAGCATCCTCGGCATAACCCGAAACGAAGATGAATTTCAGGTCCGGATAGGACTTTCGCAGTTCCCTCAGCAGCGACGGACCGTCCATTTCCGGCATCACGACGTCGGAAACGACGATGTCGACCTTGCCTTCCAGTTCCTCCATCACCTCCAGGGCTTCGGTGCCGGAGCCGGCCTCATGCACGGTGTAGCCGCGGGTTTCCAGCATGCGCTTGCCGCCGCGCCGCACCGCCTCCTCGTCCTCCACCAGAAGCACGACGGCGGATTTGCCGGTCAGGTCCAGCGGCTCTTCCTTCACCGGCTCGGCTGCGATGACCGGAGCAAGCGCCGCCTCGCCGGGCTGCC
Source organism: Rhizobium sp. NFACC06-2 (assembly GCF_900101425.1). Classification (NCBI taxonomy): domain Bacteria; kingdom Pseudomonadati; phylum Pseudomonadota; class Alphaproteobacteria; order Hyphomicrobiales; family Rhizobiaceae; genus Rhizobium; species Rhizobium sp. NFACC06-2. The sequence continues at coordinate 112,188 of NZ_FMVA01000002.1, forward strand.
CGTTGCCCTGAACGGCCTCCACCACATGGCGCGGCAGGTAGATGCGGAAGGCGGTTCCCTTGCCCACTTCCGATTCGGGATAGATATAACCGCCCGACTGCTTGACGATGCCATAGACCATCGACAGGCCAAGGCCGGTGCCCTTGCCGACTTCCTTGGTGGTGAAGAAGGGTTCGAAAATCTTGTCCATGATCTCGGGCGGAATACCCGTGCCGTTATCGGCAACTTCCACCATCACCATGTCCTCGGCCGGGAATTCCGGACGGCCAAGCGCTGCGATTTCCTTCGCGTCGACGTTGCGCGTCCTGATGGTGATCTTGCCGCCGTCGGGCATGGCGTCGCGTGCATTGACGCAGAGATTGATGAGCACCTGCTCGAATTGCGACAGATCCGTCTTTACCGGCCACAGATCGCGGCCGTAATCGACCTCCAGCTTGACATTGGTGCCGGAAATAAGCCTGTCCACCAGCATGCGCAGATCGCCGATCACATCCGTAAGGTTGAGGATGGCAGGACGCATGGTCTGCTTGCGCGAGAACGCCAGAAGCTGGCGCACCAGCACGGCCGCGCGGTTGGCGTTGCGCTTGATCTCCATGAGATCGGCGAAGCTCGGATCGGCAGGCCGCGCCTGTAGCAGAAGATGGTCCGACGACAGCAGGATGGCGGTCAACACGTTGTTGAAATCGTGGGCGATGCCGCCGGCGAGGGTGCCAACCGCATTCATCTTCTGCGTCTGCGCCATCTGGGTCTCGAGCGCCTTCTGCTCGGTCACCTCTATGGCGTAGACGATAGCCACTTCTTCCGGGGCTTCATCATCCTGATCGATGACAGCGTTGACGTAGAAGCGGAAATGCCGGCCCTCGTCGCTCGGGTGGCGGGAATCGAAAGGCGCGATATCGCCCTGACGGTCCTTGGCTTCAGCCAGCGCCTGCTCGAGCCGCGGTTTTTCATTGTCATGGATGACTGTCTCAAGCGCCACGCCACGATCGATATCGTCGCGTCCGACAACGCCGGAGAACAATTTCAGGAAGGGCGCGTTGATCCGCAGGATGCGGCCTTCGCCATCGAGCGAGGCAATCGCCATCGGCGTGTTGTTGAAAAAGCGGGTGAACCGCATGGCGGAGGAGGATTCCGTATCCTCCTGCCCCTTTGGGCGCATCAGGACGATGGTGCGGCTCTCGCCGGGCGCGCCATCTTTCGAGGTGACCTGATGCACGAGGCGGGCCGGCATGCTCTGGCCGTTCACCCGGCGCATGTCGAGATCGAGGATTTCAGTGCGCTTCGCCGTGCCCTGCGGATGCACCGATTCGATCAGCGCCATGCCCTCGCCGGCGACGATATCGGAAACGGTCATCGAGCCGGGTGAGAACTGCGCCAGATCGATGCCGAGCCATTCCGACAGGGTGGCGTTCAGATAAACGATCTCGCCCTTGCGCCCGGCGGAAAAGAAACCGGCCGGGGCGTGATCGAGGTAATCGATGGCATTCTGCAATTCGCGGAAGAAGCGCTCCTGATCCTCTCGCTCGGGCGTGATATCGGCGATCTGGAAGACGTGCAGCCCCTCGCCGCCCGCATCCTTCAGCACCCGGCCCTTCAGCCTGTACCAGTGCGGGCCCGCGTTGGAATCCTCACCCAGCGGCTTCAGCAGCCGGAACTCTTCGTAACCGTCGCGGCCTTCGCGCAGCACGTTGATGAGCCGGTAAAGCGCTTCGGTCGATTCCCGGCTGCGCGACAGGAGCGTTTCGAGACTCTGGATATCGCTCGCCTTGGTGGTGCCGCTCATCCGGCAATAGGTGGCGTTGGCATAGACCATATGCCCCTTGGCGTCGGTGATCAGCGTGCCTTCGGGGTGAGCCGAGAGAAAGCGGCGGGCAAGCCCGTCGGATTGCGACTGAGGCATGACCTCGATGAAACCGATGATCGACGAGACCAGAAAGAAGATGCCCATCATGGCCAGCACGCCGAGAATGCCGAGCACGATTTCGTTTTCGAGCGAATCCTTGAAATAGACGAAGGCGGCAGCGGCGGCGATCAGCACCAGCGCCAGAAGCAGAATGCGCAGGACCGTGCCGGAACGGGCGCGCCTGTCCACCAGCGGAAGGTCGTTGTCGCTTGTCTCGCGCACCCGTGTCATCTTGGCCTCGCAGTCGTGCAGGTCGTCATTCGGTCAGCCCTATTTCCCTGACGGAATCGGGCAGTAAAATTTCTTGTAGCAACTCGCTTGACCGGCAAAAAGCTCCGCCAGACACAAAGGCTTAAAAACGCACAGCGAAAACGGCCTGAAAGGTGTATAAAAGCCTTAAAAGACTACGGCCTTGTACAGGTCAGCTCCTTCACCTGACATTGAATGCGCGGCGCGGAACAGACGATCTTGCCGTCAGCGACAGTGCAAACCGAGCATCCGTCCGTGAAGTCGACGCAGGAAGGATTTTCACGCACGAACTCCGCCATGGTCGCGGCGTTGTCCGGCACCTTGTCTTCGGCCCAGGCGATTGAATGCGGAAACGCGAAAAACGGTGGCAACAGCAAAACAACACGCATCAAATGCCGTGCGGGGGAGCCGTTAATGCGCAATGACTGGAACATTCCGGAACGCTCCTTCGGCAAAAGAATTGCAACTTTCACTGTCTTTCAGCATTGAAGGACGAGATATGGCGCTTTGGTGGCGTCGTTACGGTTGAGGCGGCAATCCTGTGGGGCGAAATGAATAAACCTTGTATCGCGCCCAAAAAAATCGTCTTTTCCTGCTTGACGTTCACTTTATAAGAACCACGGCAATATTAATTGCCCAAGAAACGAAAAAGCCAAAAAATCTGAAGGGATGATCTCCATGATGGAAGATTTTATCGGCGCTTATGGAAACCGTCTCATCGTCGCCGTCGTCGGTGTGGGTGTGGCCCTGCTTGTTCTGGCGATTGCGCTGTGGCTTCTGCGCAGGCGCAGCGGCTCTGCCCCTTTCATCCGCGGCGGGCGCAACCGGCAGCCGCGACTCCAGGTTCTCGACGCGACGGCCGTGGACGCACGCCGCCGTCTGGTGCTGGTACGCCGTGACAATGTCGAGCATCTCGTCATGATCGGCGGCCCAACGGATATCGTCATCGAAAGCGGTATAGGCGCGATCCCCATTGTCAGGGACGTGCAGGAGCCGGAATTGAAGGCGCTGCCGCGCCAGGAAAGCGAGCAGAAGAGAGCCGAGCCGGCGATCCACCAGGAACGTCGCCCCGCCCTGCCGCAACAGCAGCCCGTTACGGCTGCGGCTCCCCTTTCCGCGCCTGAAGAACCCGTGAAGCAAACACAGCGGCCGGAGCCGCCGGCACCTGTGCCGTCCCCGCGGCCGGCACCCGTTGCGCCAGCCGCCGCTCAGGTTCCGCCACGCCCATCGACCCCGCCGCAACCCGCACCCACGCCTTCAACGGCGCGCGAAACCGCGCCGCCGGCAAGACAGGCGGCACCCGAGCGGGAGACAGCGCGCCCCACGCCGCCGCCAATACCGGTTGCAGCGGCTCCGGTCGCTGCCGTCTTGCCCATGGCGGCGGCATCGCTCGACATGGCGGCGGCGCGAACGGAACCCAGGCGTGCCGAGCCCGTCGTGCCAGCTCCGGCACCAGTCGCACCGCCGATCCCTGTACAGACGCCCGTCGAGGCAAAGGCGGAAGAACGGACTTCGGAATTCGCCCCGCCGGTCTTTGCCGCGCGCGAACCGGTGATCGATCAATCCATCGCCGCCGATTTTCTCGATGCTGCACGGGAGCGCGTCCTTCCCGACCTGAAGCCCGGACAGACAACGCCGCCCGCACCTTTCCCGCCCAAGCCTGAAAATCCGGCTGTGGCTTCGAATGACGCCGAGCCAAAATTTTCCGATGCGCTCGCCAGCGATTTCGAAAGCTTCCTTGAGGCGGAGATCGCCAAAAGCAAGGAGGCGGATAACGAACCGTCCATCTCCCCTATCGCGGAAAAGCAGATCAAGCCGCAGCCAGCTTCCCCGCCTGTCACCGGCGCTTCACCGGATGGAGACATGCAGAAGGAAATGGCGCGTATCTTCGGAGAGCTTTCCGTGACCCGCGACCGCTGACGCGCGCGGGTCTTCCGACCAGAAATTCGAAATAGAAAAAGGGCACGGAAGCGATTTCCGTGCCCTTATTATTTGTCATGCGATTTGCCGACCTCTCGGCCGCAGCGCCTTATTCGTCGCGATAGACTTTTTCGCGACGCTCGTGACGCTCTTGCGCCTCGATGGAAAGCGTTGCAATCGGGCGGGCGTCCAGACGCTTGAGGCCGATAGGCTCACCCGTTTCCTCGCAGTAACCGTAAGTACCGTCTTCGATCCGCTGAAGAGCCGCATCGATCTTGGAAATCAGCTTGCGCTGACGGTCGCGGGCGCGAAGTTCGATCGCCCGGTCCGTTTCGGAAGAAGCCCGATCGGCGAGATCGGGGTGGTTGGCGCTTTCTTCGGCGAGATGTCCGAGGGTCTCGCGCGCTTCTCTCAGGATGTCATTTTTCCAGGCGACCAGCTTCGCGCGGAAGTAAGCCCGCTGGCTGGCATTCATGAACTCATCGTCTTCCGAGAGCACATATTTGCTAAGATCGATCTTCTCACTCAACGCGATTCTCCTCGAAGAACATCTCAATGCGGCGGTGTATACTCCAATGATAGTGGCCGATTCAAGTCTGCAGATCAGTTTTCAGGCATTTTTAAAACTGACACAAAAATCATCTAAATGACTAATTTTTATCCTTTATTCGTATTGAAGCGAACTCTTCTTCAATCACTTCAACGCGACTTACCAACAGGAAAGAGGACTTGCAGTCCTGCAACCCTATCCTGTAGCATTCAACCCGTGCCCTGACATTCGAACGCCGGTCCCCGCCCTTGACAGCATCTTCCCCGAGCCGAGTTTATCTTCTGCGCCACGCCAAGGCCGCCTGGGCGGCGCCGGGAGAACGGGATTTCGACCGGGGATTGAACGAAGCCGGCTTTGCCGAGGCGGAGGTCATCGCCGACCTTGCCGCCGACCGGCACTACCGCCCCGATCTGCTTCTGTCATCCACGGCTGCGCGTTGCCGGCAGACCACGCAGGCCTGGCAGCGTGCCTTCAACGAAGGCATAGACATCTTCTACGTCGATGAAATGTATAATGCGCGCAGCGAAACCTATCTCTCCCTCATCGCCGCGCAGGCGCAGGCGCAATCGGTGATGCTGGTGGGCCACAACCCCACCATGGAGGCGACGCTGGAAGCGATGATCGGCGAAGATTTGCTGCATGCCGCCCTGCCCTCGGGCTTTCCGACATCGGGCCTTGCGGTTCTCGACCATGATGACAGCGCCGCGAACGGTAAAAACAGCTGGCGGCTGGTCGATTTTCTCGCGCCGGGCAAATAATCGCTGCGGCCCTTCCTACGAATTTTGCAAAGCCGCCCTGCTGAAAATCCGCTGGAGCGCTTCTTTTTTGGGCAGCCATACCTTCCTATATTGCAGCCGTGACCGTTAAACACAGCCAGGAAACTGCCATTGCCGCCTTCTCTTACGTCCCTGACAGACAGCGCGCTTATCGCATTCGATAATCTGGCCGACCGTGCGAGCAACCTCACCCACCCGACATTGCGGCTTGGCGTCACCGGCCTTTCGCGGGCGGGCAAGACGGTTTTCATCTCTTCCCTCGTCCACAATCTCCTGAATGGCGGCCGGCTGCCGTTGTTCGAGGCCATGCGCTCAGGGCGCGTCTCGAATGTGCGGCTGGAGCCGCAGCCGGATGACGCCATTCCCCGTTTTCAATATGAGGATCATATTCAGGCGCTGGTGCGCGACCGGCTGTGGCCGGATTCGACACGGGCAATCTCGGAACTCAGGATAACGCTGGATTATCAGAGCGCCAGCGGCTGGGGCCGATGGTTTTCGGCCGGCAAGCTCTCCATCGATATTGTCGATTATCCCGGCGAATGGCTCCTCGACCTGCCGCTTCTGTCGCAGGACTATAAACAGTTCAGCGATGCGACCGTCGCCCTGGCCCAAAGCGGCATCCGTGCCGAACTGGCGCAGGAATGGCTGGCTATCGCCTCTTCGCTCGACATCAATGCACCGGCCGAGGAGATGACGGCCCGACGTCTGGCCGAAAGTTTCGCAGCCTATCTGAAGGCCTGCAAATCCGATGAAAGATCGCTTTCCACACTGCCGCCCGGCCGCTTTCTGATGCCCGGCGATCTGGAAGGATCGCCCGCGCTGACGTTCGCACCGCTTCCCGGCCTGACGGACGAGAAAGCGCCCAAGGGCTCCCTGCGCGCCATGATGGAACGGCGCTATGACGCCTATAAGTCGATTGTGGTCAAACCCTTCTTCCGCGAGCATTTCGCCCGCCTCGACCGGCAGATCGTTCTGATCGACACGCTGCAGGCGGTCAATCGCGGCCCTGAAGCCGTGCAGGATCTGGAGCGGGCGCTAGGCGATGTGCTTGCCTGTTTTCGCCCCGGCACCAACAGCCTGCTGTCGTCGCTGATCGGCCGGCGTATCGACAAGGTGCTGATCGCCGCCACCAAGGCCGATCACCTGCATCACGAAAGCCACGACCGACTGGAGCGCCTGACCCGCCGTCTGGTGGACCGCGCCATCACCACCATCGGCATGAATGGCGCCGGCATTGAGGTCATGGCGCTCGCTTCCGTGCGCGCCACAAGAGAGGCGAGCGTGCGACAGGATGGCCACGAGCTGCCCGTTATCGTCGGCACGCCCATGGCCGGTGAAACCATCAATGGCGAGACCTTCGACGGCAATCGCAAGACCGCGATCTTTCCCGGCGATCTGCCCGAGGATCCGGAACCGCTTTTCCGCAGCATCGACAGGGATGGCGACAAGGCGTCGCTGCCGGACGTCAATGTCGTGCGCTTCCGCCCGCCGAACATAGATGAGCCGGGCAGCGGCGGCATCCGCCTTTCCGTTCCCCATATCAGGCTCGACCGCGCCATGCAGTTCCTGTTCGGAGACAAGCTCGCATGAAGCTTCCCACACAAAACGATCCGCAGGCGCGCCGTCCGGCCGCTTTCACGCTTGAAACCGAAGAGACGGCACGACCGTCCGCCGCACAGAAACGCGCGCCGCGCAGCTTCGACGCCGAGATTTCGCTGACGCCCGACGAGGACGATCCGTTTCTGGCGCCTGAGGAAATCGATGCCGCCGCGCTGCCGGTGGCGTCTCCGAAGAAAAGCCGCTTCTCCTTCGGCAAGCTTGCGCTCGGCGCGCTTGGCGTCTTGTTCTCGCTTGCCTTCGGGCTCTGGGCGGATCAGCTCATCCGCAACCTGTTCTCCCGTTCCGACTGGCTGGGTTACACGGCCACTATCGCTCTTATTGTGGCGCTTTTCGCCGTTCTCGTTCTTGTCGGCCGGGAAGTCTTCGGCATCATGCGGCTTAACGCCGTGCAATCCTTGAAGGCCGATGCCGAGACGGCGAGCCTCGACAAGAGCCCGAAACCCGCACGCACCATCGTCACCCGCCTGAATGCCGTTCTCTCCCACCGGGCCGAAACGGCCAAGGGGCGTGCGGCGCTGAAGGAAACGGAAAACGATGTGATCGACGGCCCGCATCTGATCGAGCTTGCCGAACGCGAGTTGCTCGTTCCGCTCGACCGGCAGGCCCGCGCCCTCATTCTCAATTCGTCCAAGCGCGTCTCCGTCGTCACCGCCGTCAGCCCGCGCGCGGTGGTCGATCTCGCTTATGTGCTGTTTGAAGTGACGCGGCTGGTGCGCGCCATGGCGGAGCTTTATGGCGGCCGTCCCGGCACACTCGGCATGCTGAAGCTCCTGCGCGATGTCGTCGCCCATCTTGCCGTCACGGGCTCGATCGCCGTTGGCGACGGGCTCGCCCAGCAGGTTCTCGGCCACGGTCTTGCCTCGAAACTCTCGGCGCGACTCGGCGAAGGCGTCATCAACGGCCTGATGACGGCGCGAATCGGCATTGCCGCGATGGATCTGTGCCGCCCGCTGCCGTTCAGGGCGGTGAAGCGGCCGGGGATCGGCGATTTCATGTCCGACCTCACACCCGATTTAAGCGGTGGAAAAACCGGTGAAAAAGCCTGATTACCCGGGCCTGGGCGGTTCAAAAGGTTACGAACGAAGCCGCAAATGAGAGCGAAATAAACCAAGCATTAACCATTCCGCCGGTAGATTGCAGCCTATCGAACAGGCATCTTCGCCGGGGAAAGTATCATGTATTCGCGCTTCTTTTCGCTTGTGGGCGGGCTCGCCGCCATATTGTCCGTCAGCGGCGGTTTCGGCATGTCTGACGTCCATGCCGCATCGCGCGATCGCGACGACGTGTTCTTCCGCTCCGTGGCCGGTGTGTGGAAAGGCCCGGGCGAAATCGTCGCCGGCAAATACAAGGGCACGAAGTTCACCTGCGATCTGACGGGCGAGCCGCTCGACGACAAGCAGACCGGCATCAAGCTCGGCGGCACCTGCCGCGTCGGCGTCTTCAGCCAGCCCATGTCCGCTGTCATCAGCCAGAAGGGCAACTCTTACGAGGGCAAATTCCTCGACGGCGCCGAAGGCAAGGGACTGGACATCACCTCCGGACAGGTCAGCGGCGACAAGGTCGTCGTCGGCATCAACCGCGCCAAGCTCAACGGTGCAATGGTCGCCCGCGTCTCGAACGACAATTCGATGAACATTACCATTTCGGTCAAGGTCGCCGACCAGATGATCCCAGTCATCGGCGTGACGCTGGCGCGCGATATCGACCAGCTCGCCGTTGGTTCGATCAAGCCGTAAAAGCCATACTCTTCTCAGCCATCGCCTAGCGGGAGTGTCCACCACTCCCGTTTTTCGTTTGCGCTGATAATGCCCGTCTTGTCTGCCTGCTGAAGCCATTCCCGCACGGGCTTGCCTTTTACCTCAAGGTCGGGCGCGATATCGGCAAGCGGCATCAGTACGAAAGCGCGCTCCGTCATGCGCGGATGCGGCACTTCGATGCTTTCCGTTACGAGAGATTCATTCCCATAGGTCAGCACATCGATATCGATGGTGCGCGGACCCCAGCGCTCCGTGCGCACCCGCTTCATACCCTTTTCGATGTCGAGGCATAATTGCAGCAGCGCAGGCGCTGAAAGCGAGGTTTCGACCAAAGCGCAGCAATTGAAAAAATCCGCCTGATCCGTCTTGCCCCAGGGCGGCGTGCGGTAAAGGCCGGACACGGCCAGCAGGCGGCAGTCACCATGCGCATCGAGCTCGCGCAGAGCCCTCGCCATGGCGGCTGCGGGATCGCCGATATTGCCGCCGAGCCCCAAGGTGGCGACGGTCATCTTTTCAGGCACGGTGTTCAACGCTCACCTGCGCATAATCGAGAATGCCCGGAACCGGTGCCGAGGGTTTGCGTACCGTGATCCTGAGCCAGACGATCTGCGGATAACGGGCGCGAAGCGCCTTGGCGATGTCGTTCGCCAGCGCCTCGATGAGATAACGGCGCTGCCCGACGACGATTTTTTCGATGACGGCGAAAGCCACGCCATAATCGACGGTATTTTCGATATCGTCGGTTTCCAGCGCATCACCCGCCTCGACTTCCATCTCGGCATCGACGAAAAAGCGCTGGCCCAGCACCTCCTCCTGCTCGAGAAGGCCATGACGGGCGAAAAAAGAACAGTTTTTCAGGATGATGGTATAGCGGCTCATCGCATCGCCTCCATGGCAGGACTGTTTCGCCAAAAAGCCGCGCCACCTTCGGGACACGGCATTCCGGCACTCGTTGATCTACGCATCGGCCTTTGCCGACGTTTTGGCAAGAACCGCATCGGCGATTGCCAGCGCATCGCGGGTTGCGGCGACATTGTGCACGCGAAAAATCGAAGCGCCGGCAAGCCTCAGGATCGCGGTGGTCGCAGCCGTTCCGATATCGCGTTCATGGGCCGCATCCCGGCCCGTCAGCGACCCGATGAAACGCTTGCGCGACGTACCGGCCAGAACCGGCAGGCCGAAAGCGGCAAGTTCGCCGAAACGCGCCATGAGCGCGACATTTTCGCCCTCGTCCTTGGCGAAACCGAAACCGGGATCGAGCACGATGGCGTCGCGGCCAATACCCGCATCCTCGGCGATCTCAAGCGAGCGATTGAGGAATTCGAACTGGTCGGCGATGATATCGGCAAGCTTCTGCCGGTCGCGGCCGGTATGCATGATGCATACGCCGGCGCGGGTGGCGGCGACCACACCGGCCATTTCCGCGTCCTTCTGCAGGCCGAAGACATCATTGACGATATGTGCGCCTGCCCCGACCGCCAGTCGCGCTGTCGAGGCGCGATAGGTATCGACGGAAATCAGCACATCCGTCTCGCGGCGCAATTTTTCGATGACGGGCAGCACCCGGTCCTGTTCTTCGGCTTCCGTCACCGCGGCCGCACCCGGCCGGGTGGATTCGCCGCCGATATCGATGATGTCAGCGCCCTCTTCCACGCAGGTCAGCGCATGGGAAAAAGCCGCATCGACGGCGAGATAACGGCCGCCATCGGAAAAGGAATCGGGCGTTGCATTGACGATGGCCATAATACGGCCACGCCCATCAAGTTTCAGGGAGCGGCCATGGGCCGCTTGCCACGCGTTGCTGCCGGCTGTTATCACGTAACACGCGCCTTTCGGGAATAACGGAGTGTTATGCCAATTCTTATAAGTTCCGCTCCGCCTATGCAGCAAACCTTTTTCAAGTTCAACCGGAAGGCCGGGTCATGACCAAATCATCACGTGCTCTTTGCGCCGCTTTAGCGGCCGCGGTGGCACTTTCCCTACCCGGATCGGCTTTTTCCGAAACCATCGTCCGCAAGACCTATTCCTATTTTTCGATCAGCGGCAAAACCGCCGCTGACCTTGACCAGCAGCTTTCCAGGCACGGCCCGCTGACGCGCAATACCGGCGCGCGCCATCCAGGCGCCACCGAAATTAAATTCGGCGGCGAGCTCACCTATGTCGAGAAAAACGGCCTTTGCAGCGTCGGTACGGCCAAAGTGGTGCTGAATACCCGCATTCTCCTGCCGCAATGGAAAAACCGCCGCCGCACCACGGCGGAACTGGCCTTCATCTGGGATACGCTGCTTGCCGATATCAAGCGCCACGAGGAGCGCCACGCGGAAATCGCCCGCACCCACGCCCGCTCGCTCGAAAGACAGCTGACGTCGCTTCGCCCGCAGAAAAGCTGCGAGACGCTGCAGGAAATGGTCGGCAAGATCACCCAGACGGTGATGGACGAGCATGACAAGGACCAGATGCGCTTCGACGTCGTGGAATCGAAAAATTTCGATGCCCGCATGACACGGCTTTTGAAGAACCGGCTCGAGCAGGGCCAGAACCGCCACTGAGCGGTCTTACACCCCATCTCATTCCCTTAACATCAAGCGCGGACATGACGTTACGTCATGTCCGATATCACCCGTGAATTCTCGTGATGGTGCCGTCGCCAAGACTCATTGTACGTTCTTCGTACGGTATCGGACCATTCGGCCAAGTGGCTTGAGGGCTCCAGCCGTCTCCGGTTCTCCCGGTGCGCACTTGAGGGCTCGCAGGTGTTTCCTCCCTCGCCTGCATGCTGCGTACCCGCCTCGCCCCGCTCCCCGCTACCAGGTGAGCGGGGCTTTTTCTGCGTTTAGCAATGACGAAAGATGTCAGCCCTGACGTTCGGGAACATGAACGACGAGACCATCGAGCTCGTCGTTCATCTTGATCTGACAGGAAAGGCGAGAGGTGGGGCGCACGTCGAAGGCGAAGTCCAGCATGTCCTCTTCCATCGGTTCCGGGCCGCCGACGCGCTCGGCCCAGGCGTCGTCGACATAGACATGACAGGTCGCACAGGCACAGGCGCCGCCGCATTCGGCATCGATGCCGGGAATGGAGTTGCGCACCGCATTCTCCATGACGGTGGAGCCATTGCTCACGTCGAGTTCATGGGGCGTGCCATCAAAGGCAACGATGGTCAGTTTTGTCATGCCGGAAATCCAAAATGTGATCTAAGAACTGTTCTAAACACATAGAAAGGCCGATCCGCCTTGGCAACCCGCTTCAAGGGCGCACAGACGCAACCGGCCTTGCAAAATGCCAAATTCGATATGTTGCGCCTCAGCGGCAGAGCTTGAGGATGAAATTTTCGGCCTCGACGATGGTCGCCGCGAGTTTTGCTATCGCCGCGCTGTCATTGCCCTTGTCTTCCACCACGGCTGCGGCCGCGGAAACGGCCGAGGCGCCGACGGCCTGTGCAGACCCCTTCAAGCGATGGGCCGTTGCCATGACGGCCTTGTCGTCGGCGCCTGCCATTTCATGCAGGGCGGCGCGGGCGTTGCGGCTGAAGAGTTGCAGCACTTCGATCTCCAGATCCTTGTCGCCCATCGTCTGCCGGGCGAGATGATCGAAATCGATCGGTTTTTTACCGGCGGCGGGCGCACCGCCGCAATTGTCGGGAGCTTCGAAAGCAATACTGACCGCTGCCATAGCTGAAATTCCTGTCTCGCCGTTTCCTGTTTCGTGTCACATCTGTGTCGTATTCACGCATCCGGGCCGCTGCTATCGGCTTAAATTACGGCGTGACGCAGGCGAAAATCTTCTGCTATGGTTAATTTATGTTAAACTTATGCGAAACAAGGCGTTCAGCGTGAAACTCAGGTTTAAAAACTGTTAAAAAGCCGACACTTCGCCACCGCCGCAAATCCGCATTAATTGTTTCGAACACCTAAATGTGTCACTACGGTACTGCCGTTCCCACGAGGCTTAAGCTCAAGCTTTGTTATTGCGGCACAGTGATGTAATTTCGCCCGAAAGCTGGACCACCAGCAATTCGGGATTTGGTAAATGGCGGAATTGTTCTCTCTTCAAGGGATAATGTTCCGCTGGCATGATGGCGGCAGTCCGCTTGCGGAACGCAAGTGGTCAACGGCATGAAGCCGGGCGTATGTGTAACGAGGCGTAACCGCATGGCGAATAACAAGATCAGCGACTCTGTCGACGAGACTGCATTTCAGGCGTTGGAAGACGCCCTGCAGCTTGGCGCTTTCGAAGAAAAGCCGGAGACGCGGAAAACTGCAGCGCCGAAGCAGCCGGAGGCCAGATTGAAGGAAGCAAGCAGACAGACCCCTGCTCCCGAGGCCGCCCGCGCGCCCGCCGAACAGACGCCCAGATCGCCCAATCTCGAAGCGGCCAATGACGGCTCCAAGCGCAGCCCGGCCATGATCCTGAAATCGCTGGAAGGCGGCTCCATCGGCGGCGCGCTGCGCAACGCCACGATCATGTCGGTCATCTGGGCGCTCGGCGGCCTTGGCATCGCTCATCTTCTTTATGGCAACGCGCTGTGGAACATCGCCTCGCTGGCCGATCTCACCGCGATCCCCGGCCTGATGGCGATCGTCGTTGGCATCCTCGTTCCCATCATGCTGTTCTTCGCCTTTGCGATCATGATGGCGCGCGCCCGCGATCTGCGCAACGCCGCCCGCTCCATGGCCGAAGTCGCCCTTCGCCTTGCCGAGCCGGAAACGGTCGCGTCCGATCGCATCATGTCCGTCGGCCAGGCGGTTCGCCGTGAAGTTTCGGCCATGAATGACGGTATCGAGCGCACAATCGCCCGCGCGACGGAACTCGAAACCCTCGTGCATTCCGAAGTCAACGCGCTTGAGCGCAGCTATGCCGACAATGAACTGCGCGTGCGCAGCCTCGTGCAGGAACTGACCGCCGAGCGAGACGCCATCGTCAATCACGCCGAGCGTATCCGCTCCTCCATCGTCGGCGCGCAGGAACAGATCAAGGAAGAGCTTTCCATCGTCGGTGAAGAGCTTTCGATGCGGATCGCCACGACCGGCGAGGCCTTCGCCTCGATGATCGACACCCGCTCGGCCGCGCTTTTGGAAAAATCGCGCGCCTCGACCGAAGCGATGGGCAGCCTGATCGCCGCCAAGACCGAAAATCTGCTTCAGGCGCTGAATTCCTCCGGCGCGACGCTGTCCAACGAATTCGACATGCGCCTGCACAACCTCACCTCGACGCTGGATGAGCGCGGTGAAGTTCTGCTCGAGCGTTTCGCAATCCATGCATCGACGCTGGATAGCGGTGCGGAAAGCCTCAACAGCGCGCTTGAAGAGCGCACCCGCCAGCTCAACGAAACGCTGTCCACGCGCACGCTCGAACTCAACCGCAATATCGACCGCGGCCAGCAGATCATCGGCGGTTCGCTGGATACCGTTCTCGACAAGCTGTCCACGACGCTTGAGGAAAAGGGTCTCTCCTTCCGCCAGAGCCTGCAGAGCACGGCGGACGATGCGATCATGGATCTCGACCTTCGCTCCGGCCTCTACGAGGAGCGGATGCAGGCGACGGTCGGCCAGGTCAACTCTGCCTTCGACGAGCATGTCGCGCAGTTCGCCAGCGCCTTCGACCAGCGCGCCGGCAGCCTCGACAGCAAGCTGATGGAAAGCCTCGCCCGCATCAACGAGACCGTTGCCGGCGGCTCCGAAGCGCTCGACACCATGCTGAGCGCCGGTCTGGAGCGCATCGGCACCACCATGACCGACCAGTCGCTGGCGCTCGCAACCGCGCTGGGCACGGGTCAGGAAATGCTGGAAAGTGCGCTTGAAAGCCGGACCCAGGCCTTCAGCGAGGCAATCGGCCAGCGTACCGCCGAAATCACCGATGCCTTCACCAGTTCGCACGAGAAGATCGACGCCGTGCTGGCCGAACGCAGCAATGCCCTGTTCGGCGCGCTTTCGGCCAGCCAGAACCGTTTCGACGAAGCGCTCGCCAGCCGTTCGATGGCGATTACCGGCTCCGTCTCCGGCACGGCCGAACGTCTCGCCGCCATGCTCGACGAACGTGCCGCCGCGATCAACAACGTCGTCGCCGATGTCGAGCGCCGTCTTGCAGAAACGCTCGAAACCCGGGCCGCCGCCATCACCGGCGCGGTTTCCGGCATCGAAGACCGCATTTCTGACACGCTGGAAAGCCGCACGGCTGCCCTGCATGACGTCGTCGCCGGTGCGGAAAGCCGTATCGCCGATACGCTCGACGGTCGCACGGCCGCTCTTTCCAGCGCCATTTCCGGCGTCGAGGAACGCATTGCCGACACGATGGACAGCCGTACGCTGTCGCTCGACATGACCTTTGCCAATGTCGAGGAAAGACTTTCCGAGACGCTCGACAACCGCACCTCTGCCCTCAGCGGCATTGTCGCAAGTGCTGAGGAAAAGATTGCCGGCGCGCTCGACAGCCGCACGGCAACCTTCGGAGACGTGGTCGCCGGTGCCGAAACCCGCATCGCGGAAACGCTGGATGGCCGCACCGCAGCCCTCAACGCCGTTGTCTCCGGTGCCGAAGAACGCATCGCCGATGCGCTCGACAGCCGTACCATGGCGCTCGACATGGCATTCTCCGGCGCGGAAGAAAAAATCGCCGAAGCGCTCGACACCCGCACGGCAGCCCTTGGCGAACTGGTGGCTGGCGCCGAGACCCGTATTGCCGGCGCGCTCGACAGCCGAACCGAGTCGCTGAAGACCGTCGTTTCCGGCGCGGAAGAGCGGATCACCGACGTGCTCGACAGCCGCACCATGGCGCTCGATATGAGCTTCTCCGGTGTCGAGGAAAAGATCGCCGATATTCTCGACGGTCGCACCGCAGCGCTGCAGAATGCCGTTTCGGGTGTCGAAGACCGCATTGCCGGCGCACTCGATAGCCGTACTGCGGCCCTCTCGGGCATCGTCTCCGGTGCGGAGGAGCGCATCGCAGACGCGCTCGACAGCCGCACCATGGCGCTCGACATGGCGATTTCCGGCGTCGAGGACCGTATTGCCGAGGCTATGGATGCCAGAGCATCGTCGCTTTCGCTTGCGGCGGCCGGCGTCGGCCAGCGTCTCGAAGCCACCGCATTCACGCTTGAAAACGCACTTGCCAGCGGCCATGAGCGGCTCGAAACCATGCTCGGTTCGCAGGCTGAACGCATTGCCGGATCGCTGGAGCGCAATAGCGGCCTGATCGAGCAGAGCGTCTCGGGTGCGGCCAACCGCATCGAAAGTGTCGTTGAAGACGGCAGTACCCGTTTTGCCCAGACGGTAGAAGAAGGTGTGTCCCGCCTCGAAAGCAATCTGTCGCAATCGCATGAGGATATTCGCACCGCGCTCGATCAGCGCCAGGCGGATCTTGCCGCGACGCTCAGCTCTGCCACGACCCAGATGGGCGACATGCTCTCCGAACAGGCGATGATGATCGGCACCACGGTCGCCTCCAGCGCCAGCATGCTCGAACTGTCGCTCGAAACCCAGCAGGAAGCGCTGCAGAAGGCGATCGACGGCAGTGCGCAGACGCTGGAAGAGCGCCTGCGCAACAGCGCCGGCGACATCGCCGTCAAGATCGGCGAGGCTGCCCGCGAAATCGGCGGTGCGACGGATGCCCTGTCCTCGAAAATCGAGACCTCGATCGGCAACGTCACCACCCGTCTGGACGAGACTGGCGCCCGTATCGAGACCTCGCTCGACGCGCTCCAGACCCGCGTCGGCGGCGATCTCGCCAACGTCAATAGCTCTATTGACGACGCCGGCCGCCGCTTTGCCGAAGCGCTGGAAGACAAGACAGCCGTGTTCGCCCGCGCCAGCGACGAGGCGGCCGAGCGTATCACGGGCATTCTGGACGAACAGACCACGCGTGTCGCAGACACGTTCGAAAACCGGACCAGCCGCCTGGCCGAAACCTTCGATACCGGCACGGCCCGTATCGACGAGCGTCTCGGCACCATGGACAGGGCGTTGACCATCGGTCTCGAAAACGTCAACCGCACCATCGAAGGCAAGGCGACTGATCTTGCAATGAGCCTGCGCGGCGCGGTCACCTCGGCTACCCAGAGCATCGGCGACGAAGCCGCCCGCTCTTCTGCCCTGCTCTCGAAATCCGGCTCGGAATTTGCAGAACAGGTGCAGGCACAGAACGAAGCCTTCACCAAAGCAATCGAAGAAAAGTCGGGAGAAATCGTCAATCGCATTTCCGATGCGCAGACGCGCCTCTCCGGTCAGGCCGCCGCCGTGGCCCAGACCTTCTCCGAGGCGGGCAACATCATCGTCAACAAGGTTGCCGAGGCTGAAGCCGTCGTTCGCTCTCAGGTCGGCGTCATTTCCGAGACACTCACCGGTGTCGAATCCGCCCTCAACGCGCGCGGCGAATCCATCCGCTCGGCGCTGGACAACCGCACCCGCGAACTCAACTCGATGCTGGCCAGCCGCTCCGCCGAGCTTTCGCGCCTGATCGAGGAGAAAGCCAAGCCTGTGGTCGACGAATACGCCACCATCGGCCGCGAAGCCGCCGAAAAGATCGTTTCCGCAGCCCAGCAAAGCGCAGACCTTCTGTCGCAGAGCAACAGCGGCATGGTCGGCATGGTGGAACAGGCGATCAGCGATTATGCCGCTGCCGGTACGGATGCGGCAAGCAAGCTCGTCGCGGCAACCCGCCAGAGCACCGACATGCTGTCCGAAACGCATACGGCCATGGCGGACGCCGTCGAACAGGGCATCGACAAATATGCCCGGGCCGGCAGCGATGCGGCCAACAAGCTGGTGGCCGCCACCCGCCAGAGCACGGATATGCTGTCGCAGACCCATAACAGCATGGCGGAGATCGTCGAACAGTCGGCAACCAACTTCAACTCCGCTGTCGAGCGCGCCGCACAGGGCTTCGGCGCGGCAGACGAGGCATTGAACGCCTCGGCGACCCGCTTCTCCGAATCCGCCTCGCAGGCCGCCGACATGGTGTCCAGCTCCAGCCGTCTGCTCGAAGGAAAGATCGACCGCCTGTCGAATATTTCCGGCCAGACGCTGGCGCAGGTTGCCGGCATCGTCGGCCGTTTCGAGGAACATTCGAAGGTGTTGAGCCAGGCTTCCGAGCTTCTCAATGCCGCACAGTCGAGCCTCGTCGGCACGCTGGAGGAGCGTCAGGACGCGCTGCGCAGCCTGTCCGTCGGCCTCGTCAAGCGTTCCGAGGAAATCGAAAGCGCCATGCGCAATGTCATCAGCGTGGTGGAAACCACGCTCAACGAGGCAGAGGAGCGCTCGCAGAACGTCGCCGGCAATCTGCGCGACAATCTGCAGGCCTCCTTCTCCGATATCGGCCGTTCACTCGATGAGACCGAACAGCGCGCCCGCTCGGCGGCACAGACCATGCGGGGTGCCCTGCTCTCCGCCGGTCAGGATGCCAGCCGCTCGATCGAAAGCACGCTGTCCGACGCGCAGAAATATTCCGACGAGCTGGTCAACCGCCTGCGTGGCGGTGTCGAATCCTCGCTTTCGGAAGTCGACAATCTTCTCGGCAGCGCCTCGGAAAAATCGAATGCCGCCGCAGCCAGCCTCAAGGAGACGCTGCGTCAGGCCGTGGAAGAAGCCGTCAGCCGCTTCGCCGGCGCAACGGACGAAATCCGCCGCTCGAGCCACGATATCCGCCGCGAACTGGATGCGACCCGTGCGGAACTGAAGCGCGGCGCCTTCGACCTGCCGGAAGAAGCCAAGGAAAGCGCTGCCGCCATGCGTCGCGCCGTTTCCGAACAGATCAAGGCCCTGCAGGATATTTCCCAGCTCGTTGGTCGTTCGACCCACCAGATGGAAGTCTCCGAACCGGTTGCCCGCGCCATCGCCGCAACCCAGCCGGCGGCCGAGCGCCGTGTCGAGACGCGTTCGCAGCCGGCAGCTCCGGCTCCGGTTCAGCAGCAGCGCCCGGCCCAGCCGCAGCCTGCTCCCGCACCGGCCGCATTGCGCGGCACCCTGCCGCTTGAGAACCGTCAGGTCGAGAACCGTCAGACGCCTGCACCGGCCCAGCCGGGTGCTCCGGCCGGACGCCGCGAAGAAGGCGGCGGCTGGATCAGCGATTTGCTGCGCGGCGCATCGCAGGAAACGCCAACGGCATCCGCACCACGCGCCGGCGCGGAACAGCAGCCGACCCGTGCGGCCGACACCCGCAATCCGCGCCACATGGTGGAATCGCTGAACTCGCTCTCGGTCGATATCGCCCGCGCCATCGATCACGATGCTTCCGTGGAGCTGTGGCGGCGCTACCAGCGCGGCGAGCGCGACGTCTTCACCCGTCGCCTCTATACACTGAAGGGCCAGACCACCTTCGACGAAATCAAGCGCAAATATGAGCGGGAAGCGGAATTCCGCACCGCCGTGGACCGCTACATCACCGATTTCGAGAAGCTGCTCGCCGACGTGGCCCGCACCGACCGCGACCGGACCGTGACACAGTCCTACCTCACCTCCGATACCGGCAAAGTCTATACGATGCTTGCCCATGCGGCGGGCCGGTTCAACTGAGCCGATTGACGCTGAAATGACAAAACCCCGGTCAAGACCGGGGTTTTTCTTTTGGCTCTGCTCGCTGTTTCATCGCTCCTCGAAGACATCGAACTGAGCGGGTGACGCTGAAATCAAATCTCGAACGTGCCCGAAGCAACGCGCACCGCGTGGCCGCCGATGCGGGCGCGGGCGATTTCGCCGTCCTTGACGTCCATACGCAGGTGGATATGGGATGGTCGTTCCATCTCCACGCCCTGCTCGATCAGCATCGGATAATGGCCGTCGGTCAGGCCATCGAAGTGGTGGATGGCGCCGGAAAGGGCAGCGGCGGCGGAACCGGTGGCGGGGTCTTCCGAAATGCCCATATCCGGAGAGAACATGCGGGCGTGGAACTTCGCAGCGTGATTGACGCCGCCGCGACAGTAGATATAGGCCGCCGTCAGGCGTCCTTCGACCAGCGGCGCCGTGCGCAGCCAAAGATTCGCATCGAAATCCATGTCCCTGATGGCGGCGATATTGTGCAGCGGGACGATGAGGAACGGCACCCCGGCCGTCCAGATCGACGGTACATGGTTTTCAAAGCCGAGATGCGCCTCGCTGACGCCCAACGCATCGGCAAGTGCGGTGTGATCGAGCGGTAGTTCCACGCGGGACGATTTGCGCGGCAGGTCGAATTCCGCAAAGCTGACCGCGCCGGCACGCATCTTCACCGCGCAACGCACCGGACCCACCTGCTCTTCCAGCACGCAGACCATATCGATATCGTCATCGCCCTCGCCGCGATTTCGTTCGGCAATGGCCACCGCAGCGCCAACTGTCGGATGGCCTGCGAAGGGCAATTCACCCGATGGCGTGAAGATGCGCAGCGAAGCCGCATGGGCCGGATTGCTGGACCGGTTGACGAAAACCGTCTCGGAGAGGTTCATCTCCCGCGCGATCGCCTGCATCGTGGCCTGGGGAAGGTCATCGGCGTCATACATGACGGCCAGCGGGTTTCCCGCCATTTTCGTCTCGGTAAAGACATCGTAGATATCGTAGTTCAGCGCCACATCCGTCTCCTGCCACTCGTCATTCCGACTGCCCTGGCAAACTGCATCAGGCCGTCCCGCATCGCAACCCTTGTCGGCGGGCGCAAATCAAGAAGCTGTGGACCGGAGCGGCGCGGTCCGCCGTCAGGGAACGCCTGCGTCTTCGAAAGGCCTTGTCGCCAGCCGCCGTCTTCATGTACCAAGGGTGCGTCTGGCGGCTTGTTATCGACCTTCCTGTTGAGGTTTAAAGATTTCGAGCCGCTTCAACGGGTTACAGCGCCTTGCGTGGACGGGTTCCGGTCTGCGCGTTGTCGAGGGAAGCGGATGTCGCATTCTACCTATTCACTGTCCTTCGTCGCCTCCGCAACCGAGGAGGCCCAGACGGCGCTGAAAGAGCTGAAAGGCATGTACGGCGATACGCCATTCGAAGAGGCGGAAGTCATCGTCGCGCTCGGCGGCGACGGCTTCATGCTGCAGATTCTCAACGAGACGATGAATTCCGGCAAGCGGGTCTATGGCATGAACCGGGGGTCCGTCGGCTTCCTGATGAATGACTACCGGGTGGACGGCCTGCTGGAGCGCATTGCGGTGGCGAGCGGCAACGATTTCCATCCCCTGCGCATGACGACGACGGATTCCGACGGCGACGAATTCACGGCACTTGCCATGAACGAGGTCAGCCTGTTTCGCCAGTCGCATCAGGCCGCCAAGCTTCGTGTGGAGGTGGACGGCAAGGTGCGGCTGGAAGAATTGATCTGCGACGGCATGATGGTGGCGACGCCGGCAGGGTCGACAGCCTACAATTTCTCCGCCCATGGACCCATCCTGCCGCTGGAATCGCCGCTGCTTGCGCTCACCCCGGTCAGTGCTTTCCGGCCGCGGCGCTGGCGCGGCGCGCTTTTGCCGAATAAGGTAACGGTCGATATTCATGTTCTCGAACGCGACAAGCGCCCTGTGAATGCGGTGGCCGATCACACCGAGGTGAAATCCGTTCGTCACGTTCGGATCGCACAATCGCAGGACAGGACGGCAAGAATTCTCTCGGATCCGGATCGTTCATGGTCGGACCGGGTTCTCGCCGAACAGTTCAACAATTGACGCCCACAATCGACAATGGCCATGCAACTGACAAGACCTATCCTCGCTGCCTTTCTTTTCGCCGCCGCCGTGCTTCCCGCGCGGGCGCAGACGGAAGCGATAGACGCGCTGCCGGTCTCAGCAATCTTCGTCGTCAGCAGCGGCATGTGGGAAGATCGCAATCTTGAGCCGGTGAAAGGCCCCGACGGGCAGTTGCGGCCGCCGCCTGCCTCGCCCACGCGCGGCTATTACAAGGTCATCGCCATCCGCCAGGGCGACGGCACGGCGAAAATCTACCTGCAGCGAATCGTCTTTACCGCCGATGGGCCGAATCTCCTGGAAAATATCGAGCTGGAAGAATTCAGCCAGATGAAATCCTATGTCACGGATATTCGCCCCGAAAGCTCGAATGGCGCACCCGCCTCGCCCGGCCTGTTCGTGACCGTCTACCTGAAGACGGACCCGATAGCCAAGGAAGCGGAAAGCTGGACGATCCTGATCGACGAGCTGGGCGAGATGAAGATCGAGAAAGCGTCCAACTGATCGGCCCGATGCGCGGGCCGGGCAAGGTTACGCTTGCAGCGCCTCCGGCCCGGCAAGAACCGCACCGAAATGATGTTTCCACAATCTCGCCCCGAGTTCACCGCTGCGGTCGAGACTGGAGCCCACCGTAAGCCACGGCAATAGCGTGGGATGCAGCCCCGCATCGAAGAGGGCAAAACCAGCGGCCAGCACGCAGGTATCGGCCTGAATGCCGCAGACCAGCACCCTGTCGAGTTTCAGCGACAGAAGATGGTCGATGACCTCCCGGGGTGGCGCATAACCGTGTTTGATGAAAACGCGATCTGCCGCAACAAGCGACTCGTCGTCCCCGCCCGGTTTCCACCCGAGTTGCCGCTCGAAGGGGGTTACGCTTTCGTCATGGCGCTCGACGGTGGCGATGCTGGGCATTGTCAGGGCGAGAGCGGATATTTCCGCCACCAGCGCAGCCGGCGGATTGAAGCTTGGCTGGACGTCGACGATATAGAGCGCCTGTTTCATGCTTGTCCTCCAACGAAAAACCCCTCGCAATGGGTTTGCGAGGGGTAATCTTTTTCAACCAACGCACTTGGCGCGTCAGTCGATATCCGCGACTTCCACATCCGCGCCGCCGCTGATCCGGTGGGCGAGTGCGGCTTCCATGAACTCGTTCAGGTCACCGTCGAGCACGTTGCTAGGCGCCGTGCTTTCGACGCCGGTGCGCAGATCCTTGACCAGCTGATAGGGCTGCAGAACGTAGGAACGGATCTGGTGGCCCCAGCCGATATCGGTCTTGGATGCGGCCTGCGCATTGGCCGCCTCTTCCCGCTTCTGCAGCTCCACCTCGTAGAGGCGGGCGCGCAGCATGTCCCACGCCTTGGCGCGGTTCTTGTGCTGGGAACGCTCCTGCTGGCAGGCAACGGCTATACCGGTCGGAATATGCGTGATACGCACCGCCGAGTCGGTGGTGTTGACGTGCTGGCCGCCCGCGCCGGACGAACGATAGGTATCGATGCGGCAATCGCTCTCGTTGATGTCGATCTGGATCGAGTCGTCGACGACGGGGTAAACCCAGACGGAAGAGAACGATGTGTGGCGACGCGCATTGCTGTCATAGGGCGAAATACGAACGAGGCGATGCACGCCCGATTCCGTCTTCAGCCAGCCGAAGGCATTGTGGCCCTTGACGAGGATCGTCGCGGACTTGATGCCGGCTTCTTCGCCGTCGTGAACTTCGAGTACCTCGACCTTGAAACCTTCGCGGTCGGCCCAGCGGGTATACATGCGCAGAAGCATGTTCGCCCAGTCCTGGCTTTCCGTGCCGCCGGCACCCGAATGCACTTCGAGATAGGTATCGTTGGTATCGGCTTCGCCTGAAAGCATGGCTTCCACCTGACGGCGGTTCGCCTCGCTCTTCAACGCTTTCAATGCGTCTTCGGCGTCCTTGACGATCTCGTCATCACCTTCCATCTCGCCGAGTTCGATCAGCTCGATATTGTCCTTGAGCTGCTGCTCGAGCGCCTTGACGCCATTGATGCTGTCATCCAGCTGCTGGCGTTCGCGCATCAGCTTCTGGGCTTCAGTGGCATCGTTCCAGAGGGTCGGGTCCTCTGCCTTGTTATTCAACCAGTCCAGTCGTCTTATCGCCTGGTCCCAGTCAAAGATGCCTCCTCAGCAGGCTTATGGCCTGCTTGATTTCGTCGACTACGTTCACGATTTCATTGCGCATTTCGCTGGTTCTTCACCTTCATTGAAACTCGTTGCTCAAATAAATGCGGGGGGCGCGGATGTAAAGACCCGCGCCCCCGCCAAACGTCAGGAGTGATATCAATAAAGACCGCCGCCACCGCCGGTGATGGCCTGCTGCGCCTGCGGCGAGGTCTTGAGAATGTCTTCCTGCGACATGTATCCGTCATCGCCGATGACAGAGAAGGTGGAAGCAGGACCCGTGCCGGGCTTGAAGGCTTCCATGATGGTGTCGGGCTCACCCTCGACCGCCGCCATGCCGGTCTTGCGGTTGACGGCGACGAAATTCATGCCGGCAGGTACGATGAACTTGCTCGGCTCCATGTGCTTGGCCGCATCGGAGATGAACTCACCGAAGATCGGCGCGGACAGCGAGCCACCCGTGCCGCCACGGCCGAGAGGCGCCGGCGAATCGAAACCGATATAGAGGCCGGCGACCATGTCCGGCGTGTAACCGACGAACCAGGCATCCTTTTCATCGTTGGTCGTGCCCGTCTTGCCGGCAACCGGCAGGTCGACCTTGATCTTGCCCGCCGCAGTGCCGCGCTGCACGACGCCTTCCAGCATCGAGGTCGTCTGATAGGCGGTCATCGGGTCGAGAACCTGTTCGCGATTGTCAACGATGACGGGTTCGTCCTGGTTCTGCCAGCTTGTCGCGTTGCAGCCTTCGCAGGCGCGCTCCTCATGCCGGAAGATCGTCTTGCCGTAGCGATCCTGAATGCGGTCGATCAGTGTCGGCTTGATCTGCTTGCCGCCATTGGCGATGACCGAATAGGCCGAGACCATACGCATCACGGTCGTTTCACCCGAACCGAGCGACATGGACAGAAGCGGCGGCATCTTGTCGTAGATGCCGAAGCGTTCGGCATATTCCGCGACCAGATTCATGCCCATATCCTGCGCCAGACGCACCGTCATGAGGTTACGGGATTTCTCGATACCGAGACGCAGGGTCGACGGGCCGGCGGAACCGCCGCCGTAATTCTGCGGCTTCCACACCTGATTGCCGGAAACGACCTCGATAGGCGCATCGAGAATGACCGACGCCGGCGTATAGCCGTTATCGAGCGCCGCCGCGTAGATGAACGGCTTGAAGGAGGAGCCCGGCTGGCGCATCGCCTGCGTCGAGCGGTTGAATTCCGACTGCGCATAGGAGAAACCGCCGACCATGGCCAGAACACGGCCCGTATGCGGGTCCATCACCACCATGCCGCCCTGCACTTTCGGCGGCTGGCGCAGGCGATATTCGTTACCAGAGTTGGAAAGCGGCTGCGCATAAACCACGTCACCGGCGGAGAGGACGCCAACCGGCGACTTGGCGGTGGCCTTCTTGCCGGTCGCATCGCGGAAAGCCCAGCGCATGTTTTCAGCGGAGATGTGGCCGCGCGTGCGCTTGTCGCCATCTTCCGTTTCCGTGTCCGGCTGCACGCCAATGTCGACGCCATCGGCAGCGACAGCGAGGACCACAGCGACTTTCCATTCCGGAACGTCGCGCAGGCCCTTGACCTTGGCGAGCGCCGCCGTCCAGTCCCCCGCAGTCTCGATCTTTTCGACGGGTCCGCGGAAACCGCGACGCTCATCATATTGCACCAGACCGTCCTGAAGCGCCTTGCGGGCTTCCATCTGGATCTGCGGATCGAAAGAGGTGCGGACCGAGAGCCCGCCTTCGAGAAGCGCTTCCTCGCCGTATTTCTCGACGATCTGGCGGCGGACTTCCTCCGCGAAGTAGTCAGACGCGAAGATATGCGCGCCACCGCGACGCAGATTGACGCCAAGCGGCTGCTTTTTGGCGTCCGTGGCGTCGGCGACCGTGATGTAGCCGTTTTCGGCCATGCGGTCGATCACCCAGTCGCGACGCTCAAGAGCCGCCTTTTCGCGGCGGATAGGATGGTAATTGGCCGGACCCTTCGGCAGCGATGCGAGATAGGCTGTTTCCGCAATCGTCAGTTCCGTCACCGATTTGTTGAAATAGGTGAGCGCCGCGCCGGCTATGCCGTAGGAATTCAGGCCGAAGAAAATCTCGTTGAGATAAAGCTCGAGAATCTTGTCCTTGGAATAGGTCTGCTCGATGCGGAAGGACAGAATGGCTTCCTTGAGCTTGCGGTCGATGGTCTGGTCGTTGGTGAGCAGAAAGTTCTTCGCCACCTGCTGGGTGATGGTGGAAGCGCCGACCGGACGGCGGCCGGAGCCGAAATTCTGGATATTGACGAGAATGGCGCGGCCGAGGCCGAAGACATCCACACCCGGATGGTTGTAGAAATTCTTGTCTTCCGCCGAAAGGAAGGCCGCCTTCACACGGTCGGGTATGGCCTGGATCGGCAGGAACAGGCGCTTTTCATGCGCATATTCCGCCATCAGCGCACCGTTGCCGGCATGCACGCGGGTCGTTACCGGCGGCTCATAGGTGCTCAGAACTGCATAATCCGGCAGGTCCTTCGTCACGCCGTGCAAATAAATCGCACCGGCGGCGGCGGCGCACAGGAAGAGCACGCTGGCCAAGCCGAAAAAATATCCAATCAGTCTGATCATACCAAGCTACCGATAATTCGAATCGTAACCATCAACGCCCGACGATATACGGGCGCATCCTTGCATATCGCGTGCCGTTTTGCACACCATACCTTCGATGACAAGCCGGATACGGCAGCATTCGCTGATATGTTACCGGGCGGCACGCCCGCAATCGCGCTGCGGACGCTTTGCGGATCGCCACCGAATCCGCTTTCCGAGTAACGCGGCGAATGTGAGTAAAATAGGGCTTCGCCTTCGTAATCGTCCGCAAGACCCAAGAATTGAACAGCTTTTCGGCGGTCAATGGCAGGGCGGCAACAGCATTGCCGCTCCGCCGGCGGCCATCTCAGCCGCCATTTGCCATGGCCTTGGCGCGGTATCGCCCAACGGCGGTTGCCAGCGTATCGGCCACCTTCTTGCGCCATTCCCCATCGAGAAGCAGCTTTTCGTCTTCCGAATTGGAGAGGAAACCGAGTTCCAGCAGCACCGACGGCACATCGTGGGCGCGCAGCACCATGAAACCGGCGTAACGGTGCGGATTGTTGATGAGCCCCACCTGCCCCTCAAAGGAGGAGACGATGTTTTCAGCCAGCGTCACCGAAAAGGCCTGCGTTTCACGGCGGGTGAAATCAAGAAGAATATCGGCCACTTCCGGCGGCTCGCTGGAGGCAGCGACGCCCGCGATCTGGTCGGACTTGTTTTCGCGCTCCGCCAGTTCCTGCGCCTGCCGGTCCGATGCCCGGTCCGACAATGTATAGACGGTCGCTCCCCGGATGCCCTTTTGCTTCAACGTATCAGCATGAAGAGAGATAAAGAGGTTGGCATTGTTCTGGCGGGCAATGGTCACCCGTTCCGACAAGGCGAGAAAGGTATCGGAATCGCGCGTCAGGAAAGCCTTGATACCGGGTTCGCGGTTCAGCCGCTCGGCAAGCTCCTTGGCGAAAGTCAGCGTAATGACCTTTTCCTCGGTGCCAGTGGTGCCGCCGGTGGCGCCGGCATCGATGCCGCCATGGCCGGCATCGACAGCGATGACGAATTCCGCTGGCCGCGACGTCTTGTCATCCGGCGTGATCGCGGCAGTCGTCACCGGGGCCGGCGCCTGCCACTGCTGATCCTTCACCAGTTCCGCGAACTTGCCCTTGGTGGTGATTTCCGTATCGAGCACGAAATGGAAAGATTGGCCGTTATCGGTCTTCTTGGTTTCGGCAACCGCCACCTGAACCGGCTTTTTCGCCGTCAGCACGATGCGAGCGCTGTTCTGCCCCATGCTGCCGAAACGGATATCCGAAAAAAGACCGGTCGGCTTCAGGTCGGATGCGGGAAAGCTGAAATTCACCGCCGGAAAGTCCACAACGATGCGGGCGGGCGAATCGAGATAGTGAACGTCGAATTCCGGCTCTTCGGCGAAGTCGAGAACGATGCGCGTGCGCGCCTCATCGCCGATGATCCGCGCCTGATGAACGACGAGCGGCTCCACGGCATGGGCTGCCGGCGCGGCGGAAACAGAGGCGACGACGGAAAATGCCAGAGCCGCCGCAAGCCGCGCGATTCGCGCGCCAAGCCGCCCTCTCCCACCGAATATCGCTGCGTTGCGCGTGAAATTCATGGTCTTCAAGAAATTCCGTATTTCAGTCATTTTCGATAAACGGCGAGGAAAAACGCCGGCAACAGTGCCGTTTCGACCACGCCGTACGATAGTTTGCGCGTTTGCGCCTCACAATCGCAGGCCTTGGTGAACCAATTGTTAACCCGGAAATTCCACCAATAATATGGCATATTTAGCCAGCCTATTGCTATTATGACAGAGAAAACATACAACACGGATGAGGGTTAAAAGTGTTGACGGGATAGATGCCCGCCGGCTGCCAATCGAAAAAGACGCTGGCGCTGCAAATCGGGCAATCATCTGCCGTCGTTACATTTATCCTGAAACTCGATCAATTCCGGCCGTGGCCGGAGACCTACCCGGTGGCGCTGCCACCGCCGCTCTGAGGAGAGCAAATTCATCGGATCCCAAGGGGTCTATATATTATTGTCGTTCCGCCTGGCCAATGATGTCGCAGCAGTTTTCACATGAACCGGATACCAGGAGCAGGCCAAGCGCCTCGCCGTCGGTCCGGATGCTGCCAGTTTACAGACGCCCGGCAGGAGACTTCATTTCCGGCACATCCTTGCACTCATATGAAAGGCTCGTCCGTGTGGCGGGCCTGTTCTCGTATAAAACAAGGCTGCGCCGAGGAGCACAGCTTACATGGCAGACAAAATGCTTATCGACGCCTCCCACGAAGAGGAGACACGCGTAGTCGTTGTCCGTGGGAACCGGATCGAAGAATTCGATTTCGAATCGGAGCACAAGAAACAGATTCGCGGCAATATCTACCTTGCCAAGGTCACGCGGGTTGAACCCTCGCTTCAGGCGGCCTTCGTCGATTACGGTGGAAACCGCCACGGCTTTCTCGCTTTTGCGGAAATCCACCCGGACTATTACCAGATTCCGCTCGCCGACCGTCAGGCCCTCCTGAAAGCGGAAGCCGAGGATCATCGCCGCAGCGACGATTTCGAATCCGCTGACGCACCGGAGCCCGGCGCCCCCATGATCGACCTTTCGCAGGTGGATCAACCGGATGTCGGCATTGTTTCCGCCAGCGAAACCATTGAAACGGTCGTCGTGGAAGAGACTGCGCCTGCCGCGGAAGAGGTTTCCGGAGAAGCGGCCGTCGAGGCCGTAGCCGAAGAAGCGCCCGCCGAGGAAGAAAAGCCGAAGAAGCGCACCCGTCGCCCCCGCGCCAAGAAGAAGACGGCGGAAGAAGAAGCCGCAGCGGCCGAGGCTGCCGAAGCGTCTTCTGAAGACGATGGCAGCGCCGGCGGCGAAATGGCCGCCATGGTCGATACCGACACGATTTCGGAGGAAGTCGAGGGTCTTCGCCGCGGCAATGACGATGATGACGACGACGATGACGATCACCACGAAAAGGAAGTGATCGAATCCGTCGGCGCCGAAGACGCCATGGAAGAGGTTCCGGACCGCGTCGCCCGCAAGCCGCGCAAGCAGTATCGCATTCAGGAAGTCATCAAGCGCCGCCAGATCCTTCTGGTGCAGGTAGCCAAGGAAGAACGCGGCAATAAGGGCGCGGCGCTGACCACTTATCTGTCGCTCGCCGGCCGTTATTCCGTTCTGATGCCGAATACGGCGCGTGGCGGCGGTATTTCCCGCAAGATTACCCAGCCGGCCGACCGCAAGCGCCTGAAGGAAATCGCGCGCGATCTGGAAGTGCCGCAGGGCATGGGCGTCATCCTGCGCACCGCCGGCGCCAACCGCACTCGCGTCGAGATCAAGCGCGACTTCGAATATCTGATGCGTCTGTGGGAAAACGTCCGCACGCTGACGCTGAATTCCACGGCTCCCTGCCTCGTTTACGAGGAAGGCTCGCTCATCAAGCGTTCGATCCGCGACCTTTACAACAAGGATATCAGCGAGATCATCGTTTCCGGCGAAGACGGCTACCGTGAAGCCAAAGACTTCATGAAGATGCTGATGCCGAGCCACGCCAAGGTGGTTCAGCCTTACCGCGACATTCACCCGATCTTCTCGCGCTCCGGTATCGAAGCCCAGCTCGACCGGATGCTGCAGCCGCAGGTGACGCTGAAGTCGGGCGGCTATCTCATCATCAACCAGACGGAAGCTCTCGTTTCCATCGACGTCAACTCGGGCCGTTCGACCCGCGAGCATTCCATTGAGGAAACCGCGCTGACGACTAACCTCGAGGCGGCGGAAGAAGTGGCGCGCCAGCTTCGCCTGCGCGACCTTGCCGGCCTTGTCGTCATCGACTTCATCGACATGGAAGAAAAGCGCAACAACCGCGCTGTCGAGAAGAAGCTCAAGGATTGCCTGAAAAACGACCGCGCCCGCATCCAGGTCGGCCGTATCTCGCATTTCGGCCTGCTGGAAATGTCGCGCCAGCGCATCCGCGCTTCGGTGCTGGAATCGACCACGCAGGTCTGCCAGCATTGCGGCGGCACGGGCCATGTTCGCTCGGAATCCTCCATCGCGCTACATGTGCTGCGCGGCGTCGAGGAATATCTGCTGCGCAACACCACCCACAACATCACGGTGCGCTGCACGCCGGAAACGGCGCTCTACCTGCTCAACCACAAGCGCGGCACGATCGTCGATTATGAAGGCCGCTTCGGCGTGTCGATCATCATCGCTGCTGACGCCGGCGTCGGCGCGCAGCATTTCGCCATCGATCGCGGTGAAGCCGTCGAAAATCCGGTGAAGATCGAAAGCCTCATCCAGATGCTGCCGAACTTCGTGGAAGAGGAAGACGATTTCGTCGCCGAGGTGGAAGAGGACGAAGACGAGGAAGAAATCGTCAAGGCGCAGACCTCCGAGCCACGCCAGCAGCAGCAGGGCGACAATGGCGAAGAAGGCAAGCGCAAGCGCAAGCGTCGCCGCCGCCGTCGCGGCAAGGGCGGTCAGGGCGAGCAGAACGGCGTGCTCGACGCCCAGTCCGGCTATGCGGAAGGCGATGATGCCGAAGGTGACGACGATGGCGTCGAAACCGATGAAGCCGATGCTGAAACCGAAAACGGTGCAGCGGAAGCGGTAACCTCCGAAGAGGACGGCAAGCGCAAGCGCCGCCGTCGCGGCAAGCGCGGCGGACGTCGCAACCGCGCGGAAGACGAGGCTCTCGATGCCGCCGGCTCGGAAGCCGAAGATGAAAGCGAAGAGGCTTCCGCCGAAGCATCCGTAACCGAAGAGCCGACCGCCGCCGAGGTGGTGGAAGGTGCGGTTGCCGAGGTCGCTGAAGAGGACGTGCCGAAAAAGCCGCGCCGCACCCGCAAGGCAAAGGCCAAGACTGAAACTGAGGAAGCGCCAAAGGCCGAAGCCGTTGAAACGGTGGAGCCGGTGATCGTCGAGGAAACCGTGGTGGACGTCGCCATTGAAGAAGCGGGTGAGGCATCGGCCGATCTGGCTTCGGAAGCGGAAGCACCGGCCACGGAAGAAAAGGTCCGCGCGAACCGGGGCAGCAATGTCTCGAGCTCGGAGCCGGTGGTCACTTCTTCCGGTTCCTCCACTCCCGCCGATGGCGACGAGCCCAAGCCCCGCAAGGGCGGCTGGTGGCAGCGCAAGGGCTTTTTCTGAGAGAAGCCACATCCTGAATAAAAG
Source organism: Rhizobium sp. NFACC06-2 (assembly GCF_900101425.1). Taxonomy (NCBI): domain Bacteria; kingdom Pseudomonadati; phylum Pseudomonadota; class Alphaproteobacteria; order Hyphomicrobiales; family Rhizobiaceae; genus Rhizobium; species Rhizobium sp. NFACC06-2. The sequence goes on from NZ_FMVA01000002.1 coordinate 143,501, forward strand.
ACGCCCGCAACGATGTTGCGGGCGTTTTCTTTTATCGGCGCAAAGAGCGGTTTTTTTGAGCCGCTGACATTTCCTCATTCCTGCGCTTGTCACAGAAATGAGGAGTGGCAAAGGCCAACCCGTCAAACAGACCGCGTCAGCCCGCCATCAACGCGGATATTCTGACCGGTAATATAACCGGCCCCAGCAGAGGCAAGGAATGCCACGGTGGCGGCGATTTCCTCGCTCTTGCCGTAACGCTGCATCGGCACGCTCTCGCGGCGTTCTTCCGTCGCCGGCAGGCTGTCGATCCAGCCGGGCAGGACATTGTTCATGCGCACATTGTCGGCCGCATAGGTATCGGCGAAAATCTTGGTGTAGGAGGCAAGGCCGGCACGGAACACGGCGGATGTCGGGAACATGCTGCTCGGTTCGAAAGCCCAGGCGGTCGAGATGTTGACGATGGCGCCCGCCTTCTGTTTCACCATGACGGGTGCAACGATCCGCGTCGGGCGGATGACGTTCATGAGGTAGACATCGAGGCCGGTGTGCCATTGCTCGTCGGTAATATCGAGAATGGAGGCGCGCGGGCCATGGCCGGCGCTGTTGACCAGCACATCGATGCGGCCGAATTTTTCGAGCGTCAGATCCGTGAGCCGCTGGAGATCGTCATTGGACTGGTTGGAGCCGGTAACGCCGATGCCGCCCAGCTCCTGCGCCAGCGCCTCTCCCTTGCCGGAAGAAGACAGGATCGCGAGCTTGTAGCCATCCGCGGCCAGACGTTTCGCCACAGCAGCCCCCATGCCGCTGCCGCCTGCCGTTACAATCGCTACTTTTTCTGCCGACATCGCTTTTCTCCTTGTCCTAACCTTAAGGGTGTCCCGCACCACATTGGCCCATCTATAACGGGTTTCAAAGACGCGTTCGAACCAGAAAGCCTTGCAACGGCATGCAGAAAAACTGATGCTGGAGACATCAGCCTAAGCTGTTCCATCTGCCCGATGGACTTTCCGGCTGTCGGCTGGCGCTTCCTCCCTCTCCTCCAGGCCATAGTCGCGAATCACCTGCGCGATACGCAGCCGGTAATCGGCAAAAACACCGGAGCGGCCCAGCGACTGCGCGGCGCGATGCGGCAGGGTGTTGCGCCATGCCCTCACCGCTTCTTCATCCCGGAAGAAGGACAGAGAGAGCATCTTGTCCGGATTGCCGATGCTTTGAAACCGCTCAACGGACAGGAAGCCGTCTATGGTTTCCAGTTCAGCCCGCAGGCCTGCCGCGATGTCGAGATAATGCTGCTTCTCACCTTCAGCCGGCCAGACCTCGAAGATAACGGCGATCATTGTCCGCCTCCGGCGTGCGGAGCGGAGGCGAGACGCAGGAAAAGCCGGTCCTCGCGACGGATGAACTGTTCACGGCGGGCGAATTCGTAATTTTCCCGCCCCGCAGGATCGGCGGCGAGCCGTGCCCTGTAGGCTTCGTAAGCGGCGAGATTTTCGATGTTGTAGACACCGTAGGCAATGGTGCTCGATCCCTCCTTCGGAGCGTAATAGCCGATCAGATCGGCCCCGCAGCGCGGTATCGCCTCACCCCATGTGCGGGCATATCGCTCAAAGGCATCAACCTTGAAAGGATCGATCTCGTAGCGGATGAAACAGGTCAGCATCGTTTGTCTCCTCGTGTTTTGCCTCTCTCTTTTAAGCCATTGCCTTGCATCAATGCTTCGGCTACCATCGAAGCATGAAAGACGGACCTCTGATCGCCAATGTCGCCGCGCTGATCGGCGACCCTGCCCGCGCCAACATCCTGACGGCGCTTATGGACGGACGTGCGCTGACCGCAAGCGAGCTTGCCGAAGCCGCCGGCGTGACCCTGCAGACCGCCAGTGGGCATCTGTCGAAGCTTTCCGAGGCGCAACTCCTGAAAGCGGAAAAACAGGGGCGTCACCGCTATTTCCGTCTTTCCGACGAGGATGTGGCGCATGTTCTGGAAGCGTTGATGGGTCTTGCCCAGCGCACGGGCGCAGTCCGCGTCCGCACGGGACCGAAGGACAAGGCGCTGCGGGAAGCGCGCATCTGCTACGATCATCTGGCCGGGGAAAGCGGCGTGGCGCTGCTTGCCGCCATCACCGCAAAAGGGCTCGTGACGTTAGGTGATGATCCTGCCCTTACGGAGAGCGGACGCGACTTCTTCTCAAGCTTCGGCATCGACCTTTCGTCACTCGAAAAGGCCCGTCGCCCGGTCTGCCTGCATTGCCTGGACTGGAGCGAACGCCGCCATCACCTCGGCGGCGGGCTTGGCGCATCGCTTCTCGAAGCCATGCAGCAGCGCGACTGGCTGCGGCGAGGAAACGGCCGTGTGTTGACCTTCACTGCAAAGGGTGAAAAGGCGTTCAACAGCACCTTCGGGTGCACGCCCGCCTGATCTCCATAATCGGATGATCCCGGCTTATTTCAGCCAGCCGGCAATACGTCCAACGGCCTCGGCGATATCCGACACGGAACCCGCATAGGAAATGCGCAGCGCCCTATGGCCTTCCTCGGGGTCAAAATCCATGCCGGGCGTCGCCGCCACATCGATTTCCGCCAGCATGCGCTTGGCAAAATCCATGCTGTCATTAGAAAAACGGCTGGTATCGACATAGGCGTAAAAAGCGCCATCCATCGGGGATGCCAGCGGCAAGCCAATCTCTGGCAGGCGCGCCATCAGGAAATCGCGGTTGGTGCGATAGCTTTCCCGGTAGACGTCCAGCTCCTCCGCCGCCGAAAAGGCCGCTGTCGCCGCAAGCTGCGACAGTTCGGGCGCGGAAATATAAAGGCTCTGGGCCAGACACTCGACGGGGCGGACCAGATTTTCGGGCAGCACCATCCAGCCGATGCGCCAGCCGGTCATGCAATAATATTTGGAGAAGGAGTTGATGATCACGGCATTGTCGGTGATTTCGAGCGCGCTCGTCTCTTCGCCGACAAAGGTAAGGCCGTGATAAATCTCGTCGGAAATGAAAGCCATGTCGCGGCTTTCGCAGTAGCTCGCAAGCCGCTTCAGCGCCTCACGGCCGGTAACCGTGCCGGTCGGATTGGCCGGGCTTGCCAGAAGCACGCCCTTCAGCTTGCATCCGGCTTTCGTTTCCGCCCGCTCCAGACTTGCGGGGGTCAGCGTATAGCCGGTTTCAGCCGTGACCGGCACTTCTACGACATTGAGACCGAGAGCCTTCAGAATATTGCGATACGCCGGATAGCCAGGCCTTGCGATGGCGACATAATCGCCAGCATCGAAAAGGCTGAGGAAAGCGAGGTTGAAGGCGGCGGATGAGCCCGTGGTCACGGCGATGCGGGCCGGATCGATGGCCACCTGATGACGCAGCCGGTAATGGCCGGCAATCGCCTCGCGCAGCTCGCGCAGACCCAGCGCGTCGGTATAGCCGATCCGCCCATGCTTCAGCGCCACCTCAGCCGCCGCAAGCGAGGCTTTCGGCGCGGGATGCGAGGGCTGGCCGACCGCCATGGAAATGACGGGGCGTCCCGCCTGCCGTCGCCGGTTCGCCTCCGCCAGAATATCCATGGCATGAAAGGGTTCGACTGCGCTCCGCTTCGACATCGTAATCAAGGGCATGCTCTTTCCTGAACCGTATTTCAGAGACTTGCCGCAGAATCACAATCTTCACAATCATGCGATCATAATGCGGACAAGTATTTTTGCCGTATGGCATTTGGCTTAAAGTAAGGTAATTGCCTTCATAAGATTTCAAGAGGCTCCGGCCGCACAGAATGAGGACCGATATGGCGCATTTTCTCCGTTCCACCCTTTTCGCCAGCGTGACGGCCCTTTCGACGGTATTCGCCTCCCTGCCCGCCCATGCGCTCGACGAGCAGCAGAAGAAGGAAATGGGCGAGTTCATCAAGCAATATCTGATCGAGAACCCGGAAATCATGCTCGAGGTTCAGGATGCGCTTGAGCGCAAGCAATATGCGGCGCGCAACGCCAAGGCGGCAGAAGCCGTCGCCGACAACAAGAAGGCCATCTTCGAATCGAAATTCGATCTGGCGCTCGGCAACCCGGATGGCGACGTCACGCTGGTCGAGTTCTTCGACTACAATTGCGGTTATTGCAAACGCGCCATGGGCGACATGGACAACATCCTGAAGAGCGACAAGAAGGTGCGTGTCGTCCTCAAGGAATTCCCGATCCTCGGACCGGAATCGGTTGCGGCCCACCGTGTCTCCAATGCCGTGAAGCTGCTGGCGCCGGCCAAGTATCCCGAATTCCAGCGCACGCTGCTCGGCGGCCGCGGACGGGCGAATGAGGACAGCGCCATGGAAGTCGCGACCTCGCTCGGCCTCAAGGAAGCCGACATCCGCAAATCGATGGCGGAGAACCCCAATGACGAGCAGGTGCAGGAGACTTACAAGCTGGCAACCAGCCTCGGCATCACCGGAACGCCGTCCTATATCGTCGGCGACGAGGCGGTTTTCGGCGCGGTCGGCGCTGACCCGCTGAAAGAAAAAATCGCCAATATGCGCAGCTGTGGAAAAGCCACCTGCTCCTGATTGCTAAAAAAGCCACTGCATTCCCTGTGAGATGCCTGCCAAGCGGCCGGTTTAAGGCTTGCGGGGGCTTTTCCTTGACGGCTGCGCAGTCTATAGGTGTCGCTGATTTTCTTATGGAAACGTGAATGAGCAACATCATCATCGTCATCAACGGCCCCAATCTCAACATGCTGGGAAAAAGGGAACCGGGTATCTATGGTGGCAAGACGCTGAAGGACATCGAGAATGATTGCCTTCAAGCCGGTGCCGATCTCGGTTTCGCAGTGGAATTCCGCCAGTCCAACCACGAAGGCGTGCTGGTGGACTGGTTGCAGGAGGCGGGTGAGCGGGCGGCTGGCGTCGTGATCAATCCCGGCGCCTACAGCCACACATCCATCGCGTTGCATGACGCCATTCGCGCGATTTCCACGCCCGTCGTGGAAGTGCACATTTCCAACATCCACGCCCGCGAAGAGTTCCGTCACAAATCGATGGTATCACCCGCGGCAAAGGGCATGGTCTGCGGTTTCGGACCATATGGATACATCATGGCGCTTCACGCGCTGAAAAACATCACGGCATAAAAAGAAACAAAGAATAGGGTTTGTCATGTCTGAAAAGAAACAGGGTATCGACAAGGAACTGATCCGCGAACTCGCGAATATCCTCAACGATACCGACCTTTCGGAAATCGAAGTGGAGCAGGACGACCTGCGCATCCGCGTTTCCCGCGCCGCTCCCGCCGCCACGGTCTATGCCGCAGCGCCTGCTGCTTATGCGCCCGCACCGGCAGCAGCCCCCGTTGCTGCACCGGCCGCAGCCGCGCCGGCCGCCCCTGCGGCCTCCGCAGCGCCTGCCCGCAACCCGGCCAACACCGTGTCCTCGCCGATGGTCGGCACGGTCTATCTTTCGCCTGCCCCGGGCGCACGTCCCTTCATCGAAGTGGGTGCAACCGTCAAGGAAGGCCAGACCATCCTCATCGTCGAAGCCATGAAGACCATGAACCAGATCCCGGCTCCCAAGTCCGGCAAGGTCGTGGAAATCGTCGTCAACGACGCTCAGCCCGTGGAGTATGGCGAAGCCCTCGTGGTCATCGAATAAAGGCGGTTCAGCATGGTTTCGAAGATCCTCATAGCCAACCGCGGCGAGATCGCGCTACGCGTCCTGCGCGCCGCCAAGGAACTTGGCATTCCGACGGTGGCCGTGCATTCCACGGCCGACGCGGACGCCATGCATGTGCGCCTTGCCGACGAAAGCGTGTGCATCGGCCCGCCGCCCTCGCGTGACAGCTACCTCAACATCCACCAGATCGTTGCAGCCTGCGAAATCACCGGCGCGGACGCCGTTCACCCCGGTTACGGCTTCCTGTCGGAAAATGCCAAGTTCGCAGACATTCTCGACGCGCACGGCATCACCTTCATCGGGCCGACCGCCGAACATATCCGCATCATGGGCGACAAGATCACCGCCAAGCAGACGGCGCAGGAACTCGGCATTCCCGTGGTTCCCGGTTCCGATGGCGAAGTGAAGCCTGAAAACGCGCTCGAAATCGCCCGGACGATCGGCTTCCCGGTCCTCATCAAGGCGACGGCGGGCGGCGGTGGTCGCGGCATGAAAGTGGCGAAGACCGAAGCCGATCTGGAAGAAGCCGTTGCGACGGCCCGATCCGAAGCGGCAGCAGCCTTCGGCAACGACGCCGTCTATATGGAAAAGTACCTCGGCCAACCACGCCATATCGAAGTGCAGGTTTTCGGCGATGGCGAAGGCAATGCCGTTCACCTCGGCGAACGCGATTGCTCGTTGCAGCGCCGTCACCAGAAGGTGCTGGAAGAAGCCAATTCGCCGGCTCTGACCGTCGAACAGCGCATGAAAATCGGCGAAATCTGCGCGAGCGCCATGCGCAAGCTGAAATATCGCGGCGCGGGCACCATCGAGTTCCTTTATGAAAACGGCGAGTTCTATTTCATCGAAATGAACACCCGTCTGCAGGTGGAGCATCCGGTGACGGAAGCCATCACCGGCATGGATCTCGTGCAGGAACAGATCAGGGTCGCTTCCGGCCAGGGCCTGTCGGTCACGCAGGACGATATCGAATTCCATGGCCATGCCATCGAATGCCGTATCAATGCCGAGGACCCGCGCACCTTCGTTCCCTCGCCGGGCACGCTGACCTATTTCCATACGCCGGGCGGTCTGGGCGTGCGCGTCGATTCTGGCGCCTATCAGGGCTACAAAATCCCACCCTATTACGACAGCATGATCGGCAAGCTGATCGTTCACGGTCGCGACCGTGACGAATGCATTCGCCGTCTGCGTCGGGCGCTCGACGAATTCGTCGTTGATGGCATCAAGACTACGCTGCCGCTTTTCCAGGATCTCCTTCAGAACGAGGATATCCTGAAGGGCGATTACGACATTCACTGGCTGGAAAAATATCTGGCCGGTGACGCGTCTCACTAAGACGATATGGTTGGGCGGCGCAGCAGAAATAACGGCATAACGGTCGATATCCTGCTGCGCGCCTATTCCGCCGGGCTGTTCCCAATGGCCGATTCGGCTGACGATCCCGAGCTTTTCTGGGTCGAGCCGGAAATTCGGGGGATCATCCCCCTCAATGGTTTTCACGTTTCCAAAAGCCTCGCCAAGGCGATGCGCAGGAAGCCGTTCGAGATTCGCTTCAACACCGCCTTCGAAGCGGTGATGGCCGGATGCGCGGCGGAAGCGCCGGACAGGCCAAGTACCTGGATCAATGCCACCATCCGCAGGCTCTATACCGAGTTGCACCAGATCGGCCATGCCCATAGCGTCGAGGCGTGGGAGGGCGATGAGCTTGTCGGCGGGCTCTACGGCGTCTCGCTGGGCGCCGCTTTCTTCGGCGAGAGCATGTTTTCCCGCCGCACCAATGCATCGAAGATTTGCCTCGTGCATCTGGTCGAGCGTTTGCGGCAGCAGGGATTTACGTTGCTCGACACGCAATTTACGACCGAACATCTGAAAACATTCGGCGCAATCGATATCCCAAAGTCGGAATATGCCACGATACTTGAAGCGGCTGTCGACAGGCCGGATGTGCCCTTCGAAAAATTGTCTGCGCAAGAAAATCACCGCTGAAAACAACCTGAGATTTTTCTTGCAACCCTCAAAATCATGACTTATCCGATCATGATATATGGTTCACCGGGGGATGGTCATGCGCTGGATTGCAGCCTTGTTATTGATGTTGACGCCGGCGGCGAATGTCACCGCTGCCGAACAGCGCCCCAACCCGCAGGCCGCCTGGCGAAGCGAAATTTCCCGAGCCTTGACGGGCGTAACCGGCCGCCCGGAATTCAAGGTCGTGCGGACGAACAAGAAGCAGGTACTCGTTGTTACTTTCCGCGTTAACCCGACGGGAAAGATGCAGGCCGTTCAGGTCAAAAACATAAGGGATAGCACCTATCCGACAAGAACGGCCGTGAAGAGGGCATTTTCTGAAATCAGGTTCCCCTCGCCTCCCGCCAGCGATCAGCCCAACAAGTTCACCGTTCCGATCGTGATCGAGCCCGAACTGACGCGGGAGGAAATGATCGAACAACTCGAAAGCAAAAGCAAAGCCCTGGCCGATTTGGCCGAGAAGCTCAGACGCCAGAAATAGGCGCGGTCGTGGGTTAATTACTTGCTTGCCGTAGAGGGAGCGGGAACTTCCGAGTCCTGCTTGCAGCCCGTCAGCCACACGTCGTAGATCGGGTGTTCCACGGCGTTGAGGCCGGGGCTGTCGGCGAACATCCAGCCCGTGAAAATCCGCTTGATCTTGCGGTCGAGGGTGATTTCATCCACCTCGATGAAGGCATCGATCTTCTGCGCTTCCGTCTGGTCGCGGGAATAGCAGACTTTCGGCGTCACCTGAAGCGCGCCGAACTGCACCGTCTCATCGATATAGACATCGAAGGAAGTGATGCGGCCGGTGATCTTGTCGATGCCGGAAAACACCGCCACGCGGTTTTCAAGACGAGCAGCAGAAACGGGCGAAATGAGGATGACAGCAGAGACCGCTGCAAACAGCGAGACTGTCAGCGCACGCAAAGAACGATCCCGCGTGAATTTCCTCATACGATATGTCTCCAAATATTTGCCTGTGTCGAACCGCCGACCGGATCAACGCCTAAGGGCGGAATGTGGCAAAAACCGGTGAGGCCGGATGCAAGCGCGGTGTTTTGCACAACACCGCGCATCGCAAGATGCTTAGTTGCCGGGGGTCCAGGCGTCGTAGTCGCCGGTCACGCGCGGGCGCTCGCCGGCCACGGCCAGCGATCCCTGCGGGCGATAGGCCTTGGAGGAACCGGTGAGGTTCGGCTGGTGCGGCTTCTGCCAGTCGCGCGCAACGTAGCTTTCCTGGCTCGGCGGCACGTCGGTACGGTAATGCATCCAGCCATGCCAGCCGGGCGGAATGGCCGACGCTTCGGCATAACCGTTATAGATCACCCAGCGGCGCGGCATGCCCCAGGAAGTGGTGCCGCCTTCGTAATAGGTGTTGCCCAACTCATCCTGTCCTACCTTCTTGCCGAAACGCCAGGTATGAAACCGCGTTCCGATCGTCTGGCCGTTCCACCAGGTGAAGATTTGCGTCAGGAGAGTCTTCATTCTACGTTCCTCGGGCTTGAATGCGCCGCAGCGATTTTCCGTGCACGGCACAAGACATGCTTATGCCGCCCCTCACGGCAATTGTCCAGCATTTCGAGATATATCCGCGCTATTTCAGCTTCATCCTGAAGCCTAAATGCCGCTTCTCGAAACCCAGCCGCTCGTAGAAGCGGTGAGCGTCCAGCCTGGCCATGTTGGACGTCAGCTGCGCGGCGTTCAGGCCCTGCCGGCGGGCTTCTTCCAGGCAATGATTGATCATCACTGCACCGATGCCGCGACCGCGCATGTCGGCACGGGTCTGCACCGCCTCGATCACCATGGACTTCGCCCCTCGCCCGACGAGCTTGGTCAGGATCGCCGTCTGGAAGGTGCCGACCACCTCGCCATCCAGCTCCGCCACATAGAGGGTTTCGCTCGGCGACGCTTCGATGGCGCGGAAAGCGGCGAGATAATCCGGCTGCGCCGATTCTTCCGCCGTATCGCCGTGGCCGCCGATCTCGTCGGCGGCAAAAATGGCGGCGAGTGCCGGAAGATCGTCTTCGCGGGCCGTGCGGATGATCAGTTGTTGAAGTGTCTCATTCATCGGGTCAGGCTCTTTTCCATAACGACGCCGGGCAGACCCTCGATGCCCGCCATGCGCTCGATTCGGTCGACCTCGACAAATCCGACGCCTTCATAAAAGGCGATTGCGACAGTATTTTTAGGCTCGACTTCCAGCCGCATGATTTCCGCATCTGGAAAACAGGTTTCCAGTTCGGCGAAGAGATCGCGGCCGACGCCCTGCCGCTGAAGGTCAGGCGCGACATAGAGCTGGTGCAGCAGGGCCGTCTTCGCCATCTTGGTGGACATGGAGCCATAGGCCATGCCGCCAATCCGCTTGCCGTCGTCAGCCACCAGAAACTCGCCGCCCTTTTTCTCGATACGGTCCTTCATGGCCTGCGGCGAATGCCATGCGAGGATCAACTGATTCACCTTGTCCACGCCATAGATCGCATCATAGGTCGCGTGCCACGTCGTGGCGAGCAGGGTGCGTACCGGCTCGATGTCACGCAGGCTTGCCGTGCGGATGAAAAACATGATTTGGCTCCGTCTAAAAACAGAAATGCCGGGTATTGATCCCGGCAGAAGTGATGTCGGTGCTCTGTGCTCGACGTCATCCTCGGCTTGTACCACTGTGTGGTTCAATCGGAAATAATCCGGGCTAAAACCTTACTTCCGTCATGCCGGACTTGATCCGGCATCCAGCCGCCTTGCGTCTGCGCGGCGAAAAGAGTCTTTTCAGCCCAAGGACTTGGGCTGGCTGGATCCCGGCTCAAGGCCGGGATGACGGAACCTCTGAGCCGTTACCAGCGTACGAGGCAGCGTCCGCTTACTCTTCCTCGATACCGAGCTTGGCCTTCACCAGCGCCTGCACCGCCTGCGGGTTGGCCTTGCCGCCCGTCGCTTTCATGACCTGACCGACGAACCAGCCGGCAAGCGTCGGCTTTGCCTTCACCTTCTCGACCTGATCCGGGTTGGCGGCGATGATCTCATCCACGGCCTTTTCGATGGCGCCGGTATCGGTCACCTGCTTCATGCCGCGGGCTTCGACGATCTCGGCCGGATTGCCGCCCTCGTTCCAGACGATTTCGAACAGGTCCTTGGCGATCTTGCCGGAGATGGTCTCGGCCTTGATGAGATCGATAATGCCGCCCAGCTGTTCCGGGGAAACCGGCGTCGTCTCGATATCCTTGCCCGATTTGTTGAGCGCGCCGAGCAGATCGTTGATGACCCAGTTGGCGGCAGCCTTCGCATCGCGGCCGGCGGCGACGGCCTCGTAATAATCGGCAATCGCCTTTTCTGAAACGAGGATCGAGGCGTCATAGACCGACAGGCCGAGATCGGCCACGAAACGGGCCTTCTTGTCGTCAGGCAGTTCCGGCAGATCGACCTTCAGCGCCTCAACGAAGGCATCGTCGAATTCGAGCGGCAGCAGATCCGGATCGGGGAAATAACGATAATCATGCGCATCTTCCTTGGAGCGCATGGACCGCGTCTCGCCCTTGCCGGGATCGAACAGGCGGGTTTCCTGATCGATGACGCCGCCATCTTCCAGAATGGCGATCTGGCGACGCGCCTCATATTCGATGGCCTGACCGACAAAGCGGATGGAGTTGACGTTCTTGATTTCGCAGCGCGTGCCGAAACCTTCGCCCGGACGGCGCACGGAGACGTTGACGTCGGCGCGCATGGAGCCTTCATCCATGTTGCCGTCGCAGGTGCCGAGGTAACGCACGATGGAACGCAGCTTGGTGAGATAGGCCTTGGCTTCGTCCGACGAGCGCATATCCGGCTTGGAGACGATTTCCATAAGCGCCACGCCCGAACGGTTCAGGTCCACGAAGGACATGGTGGGGTGCTGGTCATGCATGGACTTGCCGGCGTCCTGCTCCAGATGCAGACGCTCGATGCCGATTTCGATATCTTCGAAATTGCCCTGACGGTCCGGACCGAGCGAAATGGTGATGGTGCCCTCACCTACGATCGGGTCCTTGAACTGCGAAATCTGGTAACCCTGCGGCAGGTCCGGATAGAAGTAGTTCTTGCGGTCGAAGATCGAGCGATGGTTGATCTTGGCCTTCAGGCCAAGACCGGTGCGCACCGCCTGCTTCACGCATTCCTCGTTGATGACGGGCAGCATGCCCGGCATGGCGGCATCCACCAGCGACACGTTGGAATTCGGCGCATTGCCGAAGGTGGTCGATGCACCGGAAAACAGCTTGGAATTGGAGAGAACCTGCGCATGCACCTCCATGCCGATCACGATTTCCCAATCGCCGGTGGCGCCGGGAATGAAGCGTTTCGGGTCGGGGGTGCGCACGTCTACAAGGGTCATCTGAAGCTCACGATATACGGGTTCTTTGGCCTTGGTGGGTAGAACAAATGGAGCGCGGGCGCAAGACATCTTGCACCCTCTCACGCCAGGCCCGGGATTTTCGCCGATACAGGATACGCGTTTTTTACGCTTCCCGGTTTCAATTCACGTCATGGTGACGGTCGCTCTCTGTTTCATAACCTATATCGCCTTCAATCTTTTCGTCTTTCTTGTCTATTGGTGGGACAAGGAAGCGGCGAGAAATGGCGCACGGCGTATCCGGGAAAGCACGCTGTTATCGCTTGCGCTCATCGGCGGCAGCCTGGGCGCAATCTTGGCACAACGGCTGCTGCGGCATAAAACGCGCAAGGAACCGTTCCGCAGCATCCTGATATCGATTGTGATATTGCAGGTAGGCCTTGTCGCATCGCTCGCCATCATGCCGGATTGGCCGATGCGGCTGGTGGAGGCTCTGCAAACTCTGTCTTAGAAAGCCGGCCCATAAAGACCGCTCTCGACCTCGGCCAATTGCTTCTGCAGGCCTACCGACTGTACTTCGCGGTCGAGTTTCGGCGCATAGGAGACGGAGAGCCAGCGGACGCTATAGCCGTGGTGGCGGAAAAAGGCGACGGCCGGCTCATTCTGTGCGTGGGTTTCAAGCCGGATGGTCTCGAACCCCCTGTCCTCAATCAGCCTTTCGACATCGCCCAACAGGTGACTGCCGACACCTCTGCGGTGAAAATCAGGATCGATCCAGAAATCGGAAATCGTCTCGTCGAAATGCTCCCGCGCCGCCCATCCGGCAACCGAGCCGCCAAACTCCGCCACCCTGATCGCCAGCCAAGACGAGCGGGTAAAATTGGAAAAGGCGCTGGCCGCATTGTCGTAAAGGGTCGGGGTGATGCCGAGAGCCGCGGTTGCCTGTCGCCATGCCCTGAGGCCGATGGCCGCCAGAACCTCCGCTTCCTGCTCATGCGCATTGCGAATGACGATCAAGCCGCGCCCTCCATGGCCGTTGAAATTAAACCATTGCCGGCGCGATTCGACCAGCGTGGTTTTCTGGCGTCTGGCAGGACTTGACCGCCTCGGCTTTGCCCGCTACCCAAAAGGAGCAAGAACGGAGTTTTTATGTTCGCTCAATCGGAGTCCCGGTAAAGGCCCTGCCCGCAGGTTTATTGCGCGCCGGGCCATGCTGAAACCGAGCCGGATGCCTTAACCGCACCCGGATTTGCTTTCACGCGTCTATACGACGCCGACCGGACTTCCAAAAATGGACATTTCCCGCGCCGAACAGCGCATTCTTCACCTGCTCGCCCAGGGCGGCAGAATTGAACTCGTTCGAGACGACGCCCACAAAATCGAAAAACTCGCGCTCTACACGCGTGACGGCTGGATTTTCAGCGGCCTCGATCTCCTCACCTTCCGCAAACTGAAACGGAAGAGAGCCATCGCCTCTTCCGGCGGCAAGCCTTACCGCATCACCACCCGCGGTCTGGAACTGGTACGGGGTGAGCTGGACAATCGATGACGAAACGGGCGGCGGCTCACTTGCCGCCGCCCGTCACGACGCAAAGCGGCAAAGGCGGCGCAATCCAACCGGATTATGGCGCGAGCTTGCGCTCCAGCTTCACCTTTTCAAGCTCGACTTTCATGATGTCCGACCATTCCATGCCGCGCCATACGATATTGAAACCACAACGCTCATAAAGACCGATGGCAGCACGGTTTCTGGCATGGGTGTCGATCGTGGCAAGCGGCAGGCCCTGCGCGCGCATCCCGTCGAGAAAATGAAGGATAAGGGCCTTGCCGATCCCCTTGCCCTGCCAGTTCGGGTCCATCCAGACATCGGAAATATGATGCGGCGCCGTATCGCACGCACCCCAGCCGACGACAATGCCGTCGATTTCGGCGACTACAACATCACCGGTCGGGGACTTGGCGAAATTTTCGAATTCACCCTTCACCCGCTCGATGACATCAGGATCGAGATAGCTGTCGTCGAAGGCTTCACCGGAACGCCATGCCGCAAAACCGACAAAGCCGACCGCGTTGCGGTCGGCTTTGTTCATTGGTCTGAGCTTGAGACTGCTCACCACCACTTGGCGGGGGTGAACTTGCCCGCTGCCTGCTCGATGGCATGCGCCGTCTTGAACAGCGTTTCCTCCTCGAAAGGCTTGCCGATGAGCTGGAGGCCAAGCGGCAGGCCCTTGCCGTCGAGGCCGGCCGGAACCGAGAGGCCCGGAAGACCGGCCATGTTGACCGTGATGGTGAAAACGTCTTGCAGGTACATCTTCACCGGATCGGAGGCGAGTTCCTCGTCACCGACTGCGAAGGCGGAAGACGGGGTGATCGGCGCCAGAATGGCGTCGACGCCCTCGTGGAAGACGTTTTCGAAATCGCGCTTGATCAGCGTGCGGACCTTCTGCGCCTTCAGGTAATAGGCGTCGTAATAACCGGCCGACAGCACGTAGGTGCCGACCATGATGCGGCGCTGCACTTCCTTGCCGAAACCGGCGGCGCGGCTCTTTTCGTACATGTCGGCAATGTCCTTGCCGTCGACGCGCAGGCCGTAACGAACGCCGTCATAACGGGCAAGGTTGGACGAGGCTTCCGCAGGCGCGACGATGTAGTAAGCAGGCAGCGCGTATTTGGTATGCGGCAGCGAGATATCGACAACCTCGGCACCGGCATCGCGCAGCCATTCCACGCCCTTGGCCCAGAGCTTTTCGATTTCTTCCGGCATGCCGTCGACGCGATATTCCTTCGGAATACCGATCTTCAGGCCCTTGAGCGAATGACCGATGGCCTTTTCGTAGTCCGGCACCGGCAGGTCGACGGAGGTCGTATCCTTGGCGTCGACGCTCGCCATGGTCTTCAGCAGGATCGCGGCATCCCGTACGTCACGGGCAATCGGGCCTGCCTGATCGAGCGAAGAGGCATACGCGACGATGCCGAAGCGCGAGCAGCGGCCATAGGTGGGCTTGATGCCGACGGTGCCGGTAAAGGCTGCCGGCTGGCGGATGGAGCCGCCGGTATCGGTTGCGGTGGCGCCGGCGCAGAGATGCGCGGCCACGGCTGCGGCGGAACCGCCGGAAGAACCGCCGGGCACCAGCTTCTGGTCGGAACCATTGGCGCGCCACGGGTTGATGGCCGGGCCGTACCAGGAGCTTTCATTGGACGAACCCATGGCGAATTCATCCATGTTGAGCTTGCCGAGCATGACGGCGCCCTGATCCCAGAGGTTCTGGGTAACGGTGGATTCATATTTCGGCTTGAAGCCATCGAGAACATGCGAACACGCCTGCGTGTGCACGTCACGGGTGGCGAAAAGGTCCTTCACGCCAAGCGGAACGCCTTCCAGCTCGCCAGCCATGCCGGCGGCGATGCGTTCGTCGGAGGCTTTCGCCATGTCGCGCGCCTTTTCAGGCGTCGTCGCCACATAGGCGTTCAGCGCGCCGTTGGCCGCATCGATGGCGGAGAGATAGGCGTCGGTCAGCTCGAGGGCGGAAAACTCTTTGGCCTTCAGCTTTTCGCGGGCTTCGGCAATGGTCAGGCTCGTCAGGTCGGTCATGGTCGGCAACGGCTTTCGAAATCTTGGAAAAATCGGGCGGCAGAGGCGGTCGGCTTATTCGACCACTTTCGGGACCATGAAGAAGTCCCGGTCGGTCGCAGGCGCATTGGCGACAATGTCTTCCGCCTTGTTGCCGTCGGTCACCACGTCGGCGCGTTTTTTCATGTCCACCGGGGTCACCGAGGTCATCGGCTCAACGCCGTCGACATTCACTTCCGAAAGCTGCTCGACGAAACCGAGTATGCCGTTCAGCTGGCCGAGCATATTCTGTGCTTCTTCTTCGCTGACTGCGATACGGGCAAGGCGCGCAACGCGCTTTACGGTGGCGAGATCGACGGACATGGTTCTACTCCGGTCAGAATTTTCCTACCCGCTATAATCACCATGTCCGCCATTCGCAACGGTAGAAAGCATGTCGTGCAAAAGAGTGACGCTGTTTTACGCTCACGACATGCCCGGGCAAAATGTCAGAAGGACAGCGTATCGCCGGCCTTCGGCGTGTGGACGCGCGCTTGCGCCCCTTCCATGCCGGCCACGAACTTCTCCGGCGTCTGGTCGATGATCGGGAAGGAACCGTAATGGCAGGGAATGACATTGCCGAAATCGAAGAAGCGCTGGCATGCGAGCGCTGCGACCGCTCCGCCCATGGTGAAGCGGTCACCGATCGGCACGAGGCCGATATCCGGCTGATGCAGTTCATTGATGAGTTTCATGTCGGAAAAGATGTCGGTATCGCCCATGTGATAGACGGCCGGGCCGTCTTCGAAATGCAGCATCAGACCGTTGGCATTGCCGAGCGAATGGGAAACGCCGTCTTCGGTGATCTGGGCGGAGGAATGCAGCGCATTGGTGAAGGTGACGGAAAAACCGTCGAAATGCACCGTGCCGCCGGTATTGCCCATATCGACCTTCGCGACGCCCTTGGCGGAAAGCCAGGCGGCAAGATCGGCATTGGCAAGAACCGTCGCGCCGGTTTCGCGGGCAAGCTGGACAGTATCGCCGACATGGTCGCCATGGCCGTGAGTCAGGAGAATATGAGTGATGCCTTCGGCTGCCGACTTTCCATCCTGCCCGGCAAAACCGGGGTTACCGGTGAAAAACGGATCGATGAGGATCTTCGCGCTGCCGTTTTCGAGGCGGAAGGCGGAATGGCCGAGCCAGGTGATTTTCATGGGAAGTTCTCCTTTGTATTGCCGGTATAATATGACATAGGACGGCCTGAACAACCGCACTACCTGTATTTAAGAGAGGCGACAATGGCCGCTGACAATGACGATTATGTGTACGACGAAGCGACCGGCGAATGGCGCCCTGCTTCCGAACTGGCCGCAGAAGCGGCACGCGCGAATGAAGTGCGCGATGCAGCAGGCAATGTCCTTGAAAATGGCGATTCCGTCACCCTGATCAAGGATTTGAAGGTCAAGGGCACCAGCACGGTCATCAAGCAGGGCACCGTCATCAAGTCGATCCGCCTGACCGATAATCCCGAAGAGATCGACTGCAGGCACGATGCGGTCAAGGGACTGGTGCTGCGCACCGAATTCGTCCGCAAACGGTAAGGACAGCGCGCGACATGGCAACTCTCACCATCGAGGAACTGGCGGCAACGCTTCAGCCTGCACAGGCAATTGCCGGCCTTGACCTTGGTACGAAAACCATCGGGCTCGCCATGTCGGATCTTTCGCGGCGTTTTGCGACCCCGCGACCCGTCATCAAGCGCGTGAAATTCACGCTGGATGCGGAAGTGCTGCTGGCCTTCGCTGAGAAGGAAAAGGTCGCCGCCTTCATCATCGGCCTGCCGATGAACATGGACGGCTCCGCCGGGCCCCGCGTGCAGGCAACCCGCGCCTTCGTGCGCACCATGGGCGAAAAAACCGCCCTGCCCTTTGTTTACTGGGATGAGCGGCTTTCGACCGTTGCGGCAGAGCGCGCGCTTCTCGAAATGGATGTGTCTCGCGCCAAGCGGGCCGAACGCATCGATTCGGCAGCGGCGAGCTTCATTCTTCAGGGTGCGCTGGACAGGCTTTCCGCACTCACCCGCGCGGCTGACTGACGGCCCTGCCACCAGGCATAAATCTGTCTGCGCTTGCGGAAACCGAGAATCGCAAAGACGATCAGGCTGTCGACCGCAATAGCACGCGCCACAAGCGGCGGCAGGCTTTCCGGCGGAAGACCGAGGATATTGCCGTAAATCTCGAAGACGAGATCATGGGTTTGGCGCGTCAGCATGTAGAAGCCGAAGCTCATGTCGTAATAAGAAAGCCAGTACCAGCTACCCAGCAGCGCAACGGGACCGGCCCAGAGGATCAGAAACCACTTCATGCTGCCTGCCCCCGCACAAACATCGTATCGGGAACGCCGGCAAGCACCCCCCAGCGCACCACGGCCATAAGGCAGAGGTTCAGCGCCGGCGCGTCGATATCCAACGGCAGCATCACAAAAAACGTCATCATGACGCCTAAAGCTGTCCAGCGGCTCACTTGCGGCTCCCTTATGCGCAGTCATTGCGCATGGTTAACATTTCGTTAATCCACACTGGACCGGCAGCCATGGCGAGGCAAATGAAAGCTGTCATTATGGTTAACGACGGGCGGGCGGCATGTGGATAAAAACGTGATCGCGTGGACGGCCGATGCGCCGGGCATTTGCCGGCCCGGTGAAACATGACTGATTTTTCTTTAATGCGCAGGTCCAGGCGCGACTGTCTTCCGCCTGCGAAACCGGTTCAGCCGTAAACGCCGCGCACCAGCCTTTTGACGGCAGTGGCTATCTTGTCCCAGTCCCGGTCCGATTTCAGCGGTACACCAGCGAACTGACCGCTGGTGGCAGCGGAAATCACGAGGTGCTGAATGGCGGCGAACAGTACGGCATTGACCGCCGCTGTATCCACCCCCTTTGGCGCCGCCAGCGAACCGCGCATACGCTCCAGCCACTTGCCCAGCGATTTGGCGCGGGCTTCGGCAAGCTGTCTCACCTGCGGTGAACCGTCAGACACTTCCCAGGCGATGATCTTGCAGACGAGAGGATCGCTGCGCAGCGCATCCATGAAATAAAGCACGAGCTTTTCCATGAGGTCGCCATAGGTCAAAAGGAACATGCCGCCGGTATCCTCCGGAATGCGATCCTTCACCCAGGAACCGAGGTCCTCGCCGATCGCCTCGATCAGGCCATCGAGGCCGCCGAAATAACGGTAGATGAGCTGCTTGTCGCAGCCAGCGCGGCGGGCAACGGCATTGATGCCAAAACCCTGAAATCCCTCTTCGGCAAGCAGCGACCGCGCCGCATTAAAAATCGCCTTCTCGGTCTGAGCGCGATCCTTGATGCGCTTTTCCGGTCTGTCGGCTGAAATCGCCTCTGCGGTCGCCAGCATGATTCCCTACCCGTGTTTTGAAAGGCCTCTCTCAACGGGTTAACAAAGCATGAAGGGAAGAACAACGCGGCGGGGCGGATGGAAAGAAGGTTCCTGTGGATGAGCCGGGCGCCAGACCAAAATCGATGGCTTTAAATTTTCTGTATTTTCTGTATTATTCAGGAAACACAGATTTGAGGACTCCTCATGAAAAGAAAATCTATTTCCACGGCGGAGTTTATGCGACATTTCGGTCGCTACCATGACGAAGCGCAGAAATCGCCCATTTTGCTGACGAAACATGGGCGACCTTCGGTCGTGGTGGTGCCGGTCGAACTTTTCGAAAAAATGCTGGGAGGCGACGATCCGCGCAGATCTTACGCTGCCGGTGAAATGCCCGATGACTTGGCCGCCCTGTTCAACACCCAGTTGGAAAAAGACTCCGAAGAATATCGGACATCCCGCGATGAGCAGGACAGGTAATGTCCAAGTTCAGACGCGGTGATATCGTTTCCTATCCCTATTTGTGGCGATGGCAGTCTGCGGCTAATCCAACGCGTGACCATGGGGAAAAAGATCGCCCCGTCTGCATGATCCTGACAATTACGGACGCGCGGGGCTTGTCGCATATATTGCTGCTGCCCATTTCATCGAAACCGCCACAGGACAGCCAGCAGCGGGCAATCGAAATACCGAAGCTCGAGCTTCGGCGCGCAAAACTAACCGGCTATGATCGCGGCTGGATCACCGTCAGCGAATGCAATTACGACGTGATCGAACGATCCTACCATTTCAACGCTCTGCAACAGCCCATCGGGCGTTTCAGCGAGACATTTCTTGAAGACATTCGCACTGCCTTTGCACCGTTTCTGTCGGCGGGGGCAGCGCGGGTCATTAGAACCTGAATTACTCCAGCGCCATGCCGAACCAGACGCTGCCCGGCGTTTCGTGGCTTTCGAGGCGTTTGAACCCGCGGGTTTCCCAGAAGCGCATGCCCGCGTGGTTGCGTTCGCTGGCACCGAGGTGGATGCCGTAGACGTTGTTCTGTCTCGCCATATCGAGCCAGCGCGACAGAAGCCGGGTGCCGCCGCCCTTGCCCTGCGTGCGCGGCAGGAGGTTCATGTGGATATGGGCCGGAAACGGATCGGTGAGCCAGGCGGGTGTGCGGCGCGGATGGTGGATGAACTGGGCGCGGCGCTGGTCGGCGTCCCATGTCTGCTGGTCACCGCCGGGATCGGGGTAAAGGCTGCGCAGATGCGGCCACCATTCCCGCTCCAGCCGCTCTTCGTGCACCGCCGTATCGAGTGCGCCGACGATATAACCGCACACACCTTCCTCATCCTCCGCCACGAAAACGGCATCGGGCCAGAGATGCAGATAGGGCACGGAATAGATATGCCCGACCATGCGGCCATCATTGTAAAGGGCGGTGGCGTCCTGCCCGGCATCGCCGGTGGCAAGGCTTATGGCGTAGAGCGCGTCTTCATCCTCGGCGCGGGCGGAACGGAAGGTCAGCATTGGCAGCCGCCTTCCCTTGCCGCGCATCGATGCGCGAAAGTGTCACGACAGATCAGAACACGCTTTACGCCATTGCTGTTTTTCAAATCCGAGACCCCTCCCGCCGGGACTGCAAAACCTTCATCCGCAAGCATCGGTCAAGATGCAGGCGGATAAAGAAGATCGATTATATAATTCGGATCGAAGCGGGAATCGAGCATGCCGTAAGTATGCCGCCAGCCGCCCGCGAGACGGGTCTCGAGGAAGGCATCGGCGATCTTGCCGGCGCCGAGGCGGCAAAGCTCGGCGGCAGCGGCCGCAAGCGCGAACTGCTCCACCAGCAGGCGGGCCGCTCCCTCGTCACGTTCGGCAAGGGCGATTGCGGCGCGCAGCACGTCGGTGGTCTTTTTGCCGGCTGCACCCAGATCACGCTCCAGCGTCTGGAAGACGAGATCGAACAGATCCTTGCCGCGCTGGAGAACCCGCAGCACATCCAGCGCCATGACATTGCCGGAGCCTTCCCAGATGGCGTTGACGGGCGCTTCGCGATAGTGGCGGGCAATCGGCCGCTCTTCCACGTAACCGTTGCCGCCAAGGCACTCCATGGCCTCATAGATAAGCGCCGGCGCGATCTTGCAGCACCAGTATTTCACGATGGGCGTCATCACCCGCGCATAGGCGGCCTCGGCCGGATTGTTGCGGGCGGCGTCGAATGCGGTCGCCAGCCGGAAGGAGAGCGCGGTGGCCGCCGCCACATCCAGCGCCATGTCGGCGAGAACGCGCGTCATGATCGGCTGGGTGACCAGCATCTTGCCAAAAACAGAACGACCGCGGGCATAGTGCACGGCTTCGGCAAGCGAGGCGCGCATCATGCCGGCGGAGGCAAGCGCGCAATCGAGCCGCGTCAGCGTCACCATGTCGAGAATGGTGCGGATGCCGCTGCCGGGATCGCCCAGCAGATAACCGAAGGCATCGGTGAATTCGACTTCGGCGGATGCGTTGGAGCGGTTGCCGAGCTTGTCCTTGAGGCGCTGGAAATGCAGACCGTTCTTCGAACCGTCTTCCAGATAGCGCGGCACGAGGAAGCAGCCCATGCCGTCGCCCATCTGGGCGAGCATGACGAAACCGTCGCTCATCGGCGCGGACAGGAACCACTTGTGACCGGACAGACGATAGATGCCTTCGCCCACCCGCTCCGCCGTGGTGCGGTTGGCGCGCACATCCGTGCCGCCCTGTTTTTCCGTCATGCCCATGCCAATGGTGACGGCGGTTTTCTGCAGAGCCGGTTTCTGCGAGGAATCATACTTGCGCGAGAGAATCTTCGGCGCCCATTCCTTCTGCACGCGCGGCGAAGCCATGATGGCGGCGACGGAGGCGCTGGTCATGGTGAGCGGGCAAAGATGCCCGGCCTCGAGCTGCGAGGTCAGGTAAAACTTCGTGGCGCGGGCCTTGTGCTCATTGCCGCGCGTATCGGGAGAATTTTCCCAAACGCTGGAATGCAGGCCTGACGACATGGAACGGCGCATCAGCGCGTGCCAGGCGGGGTGGAACTCCACCTGATCCAGACGCTCGCCGCGTGGGCCGTGGGTATGCAGCTGCGGCACGCCCTGATTGGCCATGCGCGCCAGTTCCTGCGCCTCATGCGACGTGACGTAACGGCCGAGCTGGTCGAACTCATCCCTTAGATTGCGCGACAGTCCGGAAGTGAGGTCGACGATCAGCGGATCGGAACGATAGGCGTTGATACCGGACCAGAGGCTTGGCTGGTTCAGTTCGGCGAGCGTTTCTTCTGTCCGGGAATTCTGGGTCATCCGCTGCTTCTAGCTGTTTTGTACTGGCGTTGCATAGTGGGGTGATATTGCATAATTCCACCCGCAGGAAGCGATTGAGGCGATTAAACCGCCGCTTTCAGCATTTTTCGGGAGTGATCCTGATTTAGGTATCCGGCCCGGCGGATGCCAAACACGTTTCCGGCAAGATCAACGACAGTCCCAAAAAAGCCGCGCAGAAGTTGCGGCAACAACCGGCAGGCATGCGGATAAACGCATTCTCCATAATCTGCGGCCTGACGTGGAACCTGCGGCATGCTTTTTCGGTTGGCGACTTTGCTGAACGGCTGCACAGGGAGGAGACCATGGAGGCCAGCGTAAGAAAGCTCTTCGAGCGATATGAGCGATTTTTCAATAAGTCTCTCAAGGGTGACATGGATATGGAGGAGGTCGCCTCCCTCTACGCCTCCGACTTCATCGCCGCCTCCCCCGCCGGGGTGATGACCGGAAAGAACGATGACCACTTGAAGCAGGTCATGATGAAGGGTTACGAGCGCTACCGGACGATCGGAACGAAGGAGATGCGGATACGCGACATCCGTATCTCGCCCATCGACGACCATCATTGCCTTGCCCATGTTGCCTGGACGGCGACCTTCGATCGCAAGCGGCAACCGGATGTCGCAATCGACTTCGATGTTCACTACTTCGTCCAGAGGCTGGATGGGGCGCCGAAAGTTTTCGGCTGGGCGTCAGGCGACGAGCAGGCGCTTTTGAAGGAGCATGGCATCGTCTGATGCCTGCGCCTTCCATCGTCGGGCCGTTTGTGCTCGAGGGTTGGGGAAACATCGCCATGTTTTCATTTCAGGAGTTGCGGGCGCTTGCCCCGCGACCATGCAGTCTCTATAGAGCGCAGGACCGAATTCCGCCGCACTCCTGAGGCGTGTTCACAGCGAATGGGAGCGCACGGATCAGCATTCGGGCGTTCCGGGCATTTTCACGGGAAAATGCGGCGCCCGTCAGGAGGCAAACCGCATGGTCTTCTTCCCCCATCGCCATCTCCTCGGCATCAAGGGGCTTTCCCACCAGGATATTACCCTGCTTCTCGACAAGGCCGACGAGGCGGTGAAAATCAGCCGCCAGCGCGAGAAAAAAACCTCGACGCTTCGGGGCCTGACGCAGATCAACCTGTTCTTCGAAGCCTCGACGCGCACGCAGTCCTCCTTCGAGCTTGCCGGAAAGCGTCTCGGCGCAGACGTTATGAACATGTCGGTCGGCAATTCCTCGGTGAAGAAGGGCGAAACGCTGATCGATACGGCGATGACGCTGAACGCCATGCGCCCGGATGTGCTGGTGGTTCGCCACTCCTCCGCCGGTGCGGCAGCCCTTCTCGCGCAGAAAGTTGCCTGCTCCGTCGTCAATGCCGGCGACGGCCAGCATGAGCACCCAACGCAGGCGCTGCTAGACGCACTGACCATCCGCCGCGCCAAGGGCGAGCTTTCGGGAATTACCGTCGCAATCTGCGGTGATGTGCTGCATTCGCGCGTCGCCCGCTCCAATATCATCCTGCTCAACCAGATGGGTGCGCGCGTGCGCGTCGTCGCCCCCGCCACGCTTCTTCCCTCCGGCATCCGCGACATGAGCGTGGAAGTCTTCCACGACATGAAGGAAGGGCTGAAGAACGCCGATGTGGTGATGATGCTGCGCCTGCAGCGCGAGCGCATGTCCGGCTCCTTCGTGCCTTCGGTGCGCGAATATTTCCACTATTACGGTCTGGACGCCGAAAAGCTGAAGGCGGCGAAGGAAGATGCGCTGGTCATGCATCCCGGCCCGATGAACCGCGGTGTCGAAATCGCCTCCGAAGTGGCAGACGGTCCGCAGAGCGTCATCGAAAGCCAGGTGGAAATGGGGGTTGCCGTGCGCATGGCCGTCATGGAAACCCTGCTTGTCTCGCAAAATCAGGGTGAGCGCGTATGAGTGCCGTTACCGTTCTCAAGAACCTCCGCATCGTCGATCCTTCCCGTGATCTCGACGAGACCGGTAGCATCGTCATCGGCGCCGATGGCACCATTCTCGCCGCAGGTAAGGAGGCGCACAATCAAGGCGCTCCCGAAGGGGCGACGGTGCGCGACTGCAAGGGTGTGGTGGCCGTTCCCGGTCTGGTGGATGCCCGCGTCTTTGTCGGCGAACCCGGTGCCGAGCACCGCGAAACCATCGAATCCGCCTCGCGCGCGGCAGCGGCTGGCGGCGTCACCAGCATCATCGTCATGCCGGATACCGATCCCGTTATCGATGACATCGCGCTGGTCGAATATGTGAAGAAGACGGCGCGCGACAAGGCAATCGTCAATGTTCATCCGGCAGCGGCCCTGACCAAGGGCCTCAATGGCGAGGAAATGACCGAGTTCGGCATGTTGAAGGAAGCCGGTGCGGTTGCCTTCACCAATGGCCGCAAGGCGCTGTCCGACACGCTGGTGCTGCGCCGGGCGATGACCTATGCCCGCGAACTGGGGGCCGTCATCGCACTCGAAACGCGCGAGAAATATATCGGCGGCGGTGACATGAACGAAGGGCTTCTTGCGAGCTGGCTCGGGCTGTCAGGCGTTCCGAAGGAAGCCGAGATCATTCCGCTGGAGCGTGATCTGCGCATTGCCGGCCTGACGCAGGCGATCTACCACGCCGCCAAGATTTCCGTACCGGAATCGGCGGAGGCGATCCGTGTCGCCCGGCAGCGGGGCGTGAAAGCCACCTGCGGCATTTCCATCAATCATCTGACGCTCAACGAGAACGATATCGGCGAGTATCGCACCTTCTTCAAGCTTTCCCCGCCGCTGCGCGCCGAAGACGACCGCAGGGCGATGGTGGAGGCGCTGAAGGATGGCACCATCGACATTATTGTCTCCTCGCACGACCCGCAGGATGTCGACACCAAGCGGCTGCCGTTTTCGGATGCGGCGAGCGGCGCGGTCGGGCTTGAAACCCTGCTGGCGGCGGCACTGCGCCTGCACCACAGCGGCGAAGTTCCGCTGATGCGGCTGATCGATGCGCTCTCCACCCGCCCAGCGAAGATTTTCGGACTGGATGCGGGAACGCTGAAGGCCGGCGCGAAGGCCGATATCACGCTGATCGACCTCGACGAGCCGTGGCTCTTGGCAAAGGAGCAGCTGGTGTCGAAATCGAAGAACACGCCGTTCGAGGATGCCCGTTTCAGCGGTCGTGCTGTGGCCACTTATGTGGCTGGCAAAGCCGTTCATTCCTTGGCATAAGATCACCAACAGAGATCGCGCTGCAGGCGGGACAGAGGGGACGTTTGAATGAGTGCTTTGACTGACTGGCAGACCGCGCCTGCCCTTCTCGCGCTGGCGGCGGTAATCGGCTATCTGTTCGGCTCCATCCCCTTCGGCCTCATTCTCACCCGCATGGCGGGGCTGGGTGACGTGCGGAAGATCGGCTCCGGCAATATCGGCGCCACCAATGTGCTGCGCACCGGCAACAAGAAGCTCGCCGCCGCAACCCTGCTGCTGGACGCGCTGAAGGGCACGGCGGCGGTGTTGGTCGCCAATGCGCTCTGGGGTTACGAAGCGTCGCTGGTCGCCGGTTTCTTCGCTTTTCTGGGTCACCTGTTTCCGGTGTGGCTCGGCTTCAAGGGCGGCAAGGGTGTGGCGACCTATATCGGCGTGCTTTTGGGGGCCGCACCGCTGATGATGCTGGCCTTTGCGCTCATCTGGCTCGCAACCGCCTTCATCACCCGTTATTCCTCGCTGTCGGCGCTTTTGGCCATGCTGGTCATTCCCGTGGCCCTCTGGGTACTCGGACCTGAAAAGACGGCGCTGCTGGTGACGCTGCTGAGTGCGATTTCATGGTGGAAGCACCGCGAGAACATTGCGCGCCTGCTGGCGGGCACTGAAAGCAGGATCGGGCAAAAGGGCTGAGGCCCATTTAAGGATGTGCCATGCCGCATGAGGAAACGACACGGCAGGGCATAGAGCTTTCCGCGCGGCAGCGGGTCGCGTGGCTGAGGCTCATCCGTAGCGACAATATCGGTCCCGTCACCTTCCGCGAACTCATCAATCATTTCGGCAGCGCTGAAAAAGCGCTGGATGCCCTGCCCGAACTGTCGCGCCGTGGCGGTTCGTCGCGCAGCCCGCGCATCGCCACCCAGGCGGAGGCGGAACGGGAGCTTGAGGCTGCCGAGAATTTCGGCGCGCGTTTCGTGGGCATTGGCGAGCCAGATTATCCACCAGCGTTGCGGCAGTTGGATGGTGCACCGCCGCTCATCGCCATGAAGGGTTCGGCAGACGCTGCAACCCGGCCCAGCATCGGCATTGTCGGCTCGCGCAACGCTTCCATCAATGGTGCGAAATTCGCGGCCATGCTGGCACGCGATTGTGGGCGGGCCGGTTACACGATCGCATCGGGACTGGCGCGCGGCATCGATGCAGCCGCGCACAGGGCAAGTCTTGCAACCGGCACGGTGGCGATGCTGGCCGGCGGTCTCGACCGCCCATACCCGCAGGAAAATTTCGGACTTTTGCAGGAGATATACGATCAGGGCGGCGCGACAATCAGCGAAATGCCGTTTGGCTGGGAGCCTCGAGCGCGGGATTTCCCGCGGCGCAATCGGCTGATCGCAGGCGTCTCGCTCGGCGTCGTCATCGTGGAAGCGGCGGAACGTTCGGGTTCATTGATTACGGCGCGGCTTGCAGGTGAAGCCGGGCGGCTTGTTTTCGCCGTGCCCGGTTCCCCACTCGATGCGCGCTGCGAAGGCACCAACCGGCTGATCAAGGAAGGCGCCATGCTGACCACGGGAGCGGCCGATATTCTTGATGCACTGCGACCATTGATGGAGCCGCAATTGCCCTATGACCGGAAGATCGAGGAACCGAGATCCGACACCGAGATGTCACCACCAGGGGACGACGAGCGCAGCATCATCGCAGCCGCTCTCGGTCCCTCGCCCGTGGAGACCGATGATATCATCCGTCATACGGGTTTCTCCGCTGC
This sequence comes from Rhizobium sp. NFACC06-2, assembly GCF_900101425.1. Classification (NCBI taxonomy): domain Bacteria; kingdom Pseudomonadati; phylum Pseudomonadota; class Alphaproteobacteria; order Hyphomicrobiales; family Rhizobiaceae; genus Rhizobium; species Rhizobium sp. NFACC06-2. Next base: position 170,667 of record NZ_FMVA01000002.1, read on the forward strand.
CACCGTTCACCTGGTGCTGCTGGAGCTTGATATCGCCGGACGCCTAAACCGGCATGCCGGGGGGCGCGTGTCGCTCTTCATCGCGGATTGACAGCTTGCGCCGTCCGCTCTGGATATCGCCGACTTCGACATAGGCCATCTCGATCAGATAACACAGCATGTCCGCACCCTCACGGTGTGCGACCTGCCGCAGTTCCGCGAGCATCTGGCGAATGTAAGCCAAGTTCTCTCTGGTCCCTTCATTATCGGCATTATTGTTTGTTGCGTTGGGGACCATATATCTATCCTGCAAAATTTGCCTGAAACGAAGAGCAATAAGTCGATTCAAATGATGTTGCCCATCATAACCAATTTACCAAAGATTGCAATACAACGATAGATTATCCATAGGTTGCAGTCGTCTCAAAGCGAGAAAATCGGGCTTGCCTCTTGACCAGCGGGCATTACCTGTCCATGTCGAATTATAAAGAAGGCCAATTGCGGCAATAGGCTGCAACCGGTGCCATGTTAGCGGACCAGTTCCAGAGAAGAACAATATGAATGTCGTCGTCGTAGAATCTCCTGCCAAAGCCAAGACGATCAACAAGTATCTTGGCTCGGGCTACAAGGTTCTTGCATCCTTTGGCCACGTCAGAGACCTTCCTGCCAAGGACGGATCGGTGCTGCCCGACCAGGATTTCGAAATGTCCTGGGAGGTCGACAGCGCATCCGCCAAGCGCATGAAGGATATTGCCGATGCGGTAAAATCCTCCGACGGCCTCATTCTCGCAACCGACCCGGATCGCGAAGGCGAGGCCATTTCCTGGCACGTTCTCGATCTTTTGAAGAAGAAGCGTGTCCTCGGCGACAAGCCGGTGAAGCGCGTGGTCTTCAACGCCATCACCAAAAAGGCCGTGCTGGACGCCATGGCGAACCCGCGCGACATCGACGTGCCGCTGGTCGACGCCTATCTCGCCCGCCGTGCGCTCGATTATCTGGTCGGCTTCAACCTGTCGCCGGTGCTGTGGCGCAAGCTGCCCGGCGCGCGTTCCGCCGGCCGCGTTCAGTCGGTTGCGCTGCGGCTCGTCTGCGACCGCGAATCCGAGATCGAGCGTTTCGTCTCTGAGGAATACTGGAACATCAGCGCGCTTCTGAAGACACCGCGCGGTGACGAGTTCGAAGCCAAGCTGGTTTCGGCCGATGGCAAGCGCCTGCAAAGCCGCTCGATCAAGACCGGAGACGATGCGAACCGGCTGAAGGCGCTGCTGGAAGGCGCGAGCTATGTGGTCGAAAGCGTCGAGGCGAAACCGGTCAAGCGCAATCCCGGCCCGCCCTTCACCACTTCGACGCTGCAGCAGGCGGCCTCCTCGCGCATGGGCTTTTCCGCCTCGCGCACCATGCAGGTGGCGCAGAAGCTTTACGAAGGCATCGATATCGGCGGCGAGACCGTCGGTCTGATCACCTATATGCGTACCGACGGCGTGCAGATGGCCCCGGAGGCGATCGATGCCGCCCGCCGCGCCATTGGCGAGCAGTTCGGTGGCCGTTACGTGCCGGAAAAGGCGCGTTTCTATTCCACCAAGGCCAAGAACGCCCAGGAAGCGCACGAGGCGATCCGCCCGACCGATTTCAACCGCACGCCGGATCAGGTGAAGCGTTACCTCGATCCCGATCAGCTGCGTCTTTATGACCTGATCTGGAAGCGCGGCATAGCGAGCCAGATGGCCTCGGCGGAAATCGAGCGGACCACGGTGGAAATCCTCGCCAGCAATGGCGGCGAAAAGGCAGGCCTGCGCGCCGTCGGCTCTGTCATCCGCTTCGACGGCTTCATCGCCGCCTATACCGACCAGAAGGAAGATGGCGAACAGAGCGATGACGGTGACGACGAAGGCCGTCTGCCGCCGATCAACGAGCGCGAGAACCTCGCCAAGCAGAAGATCAACGCCAGCCAGCACTTCACCGAACCGCCGCCGCGTTATTCGGAAGCCTCGCTGATCAAGAAGATGGAAGAGCTCGGCATCGGCCGTCCTTCCACCTATGCGGCGACGCTGAAGACGCTGAGCGACCGCGAATATATCGTCGTCGACAAGCGCAAGCTGGTGCCGCATTCGCGCGGCCGGCTGGTGACGGCTTTCCTCGAAAGCTTCTTTACCAAATACGTCGAATATGATTTCACCGCCGCGCTTGAAGAAAAGCTCGACCGGATTTCCGCCGGCGAACTGGACTGGAAGCAGGTGCTGCGCGATTTCTGGAAGGATTTCTTCGCCCAGATCGAAGACACCAAGGAACTGCGTGTCACCAACGTTCTGGATGCGCTGAACGAGGTTCTGGCGCCGCTGGTCTTCCCCAAGCGCGAGGACGGCTCCGATCCGCGCATCTGTCAGGTTTGCGGCACCGGCAATCTTTCGCTGAAGCTCGGCAAATACGGCGCTTTCGTCGGTTGCTCCAACTATCCGGAATGCAACTATACCCGCCAGTTGACCTCGGACGGTTCGGAAGCCGAAGCTGCGGCTTCGAACGAGCCGAAGGCGCTGGGTGCCGACCCGATGACCGGCGAGGAGCTGACGCTGCGCTCCGGTCGTTTCGGGCCCTATATCCAGCGCGGCGACGGCAAGGAGGCCAAACGCTCCTCGCTGCCCAAGGGCTGGAAGCCTGAAGATATCGACCACGAAAAGGCCTTAGCGCTCATCAATCTGCCGCGCGATATCGGCAAGCATCCGGAAACCGGCAAGATGATTTCCGCCGGCCTCGGCCGCTACGGGCCGTTCCTTTTGCATGACGGTTCCTATGCAAACCTCGAAAGCATCGAGGACGTGTTCTCTATCGGCCTCAACCGCGCCGTGACCGTGATTGCCGAAAAGCAGAGCAAGGGACCGGGCCGCGGCCGCAGCGGCACGCCGGCGGCGCTGAAGGAACTGGGCGACCACCCCGATGGCGGTGCGATCACCGTTCGTGACGGACGCTATGGTGCTTACGTCAACTGGGGCAAGGTCAACGCCACCATTCCGAAAGGCCAGGACCCGGCTTCGGTGACGCTGGACGAGGCGCTGGTGCTGATTGCCGAGCGCATTGCCAAGACCGGCACCGGCGGCAAGCCCGCCAAGGCCAAGAAAACCACTGCCAAGAAGGCTGATGGCGATGCCGCAAAGCCGAAGGCGACAAAGGCCAAGGCGGCAACCAAGAGCAAGGCGGCCGCCAAGCCGAAGGCAGCGGCCAAACCCAAGAAGGCAGCAGAGTGAGCAAGGCGCCACGGCAGAGACAGGGTTCCGCCAGCGACGGTTTCGGACGCACCGGGCGCGGCAAACGGGTGAGTGAAGGCGAAGGCATCATCCACGGCGAGGTGCCTTCCCGCGAAGTGCTGCTGAAATTCATTGCGGATCATCCGCAACAGGCCTCCAAGCGGGAAATCGCCAAGGCTTTCGGCCTGAAGGGCGAAAACCGCGTTGTCCTTAAGGCTCTGCTGAAGGAACTCGAAATCGACGGCATGGTGCACAAGAGCCGCAAGTCGCTGACGCGGCCGGGCGGCCTGCCGCCCGTGACGGTTCTCGACATCACCACCCGCGACAAGGACGGCGAGCTGATCGGACGCCCGGCGGAATGGCCCGAGGATCTGGGCGCAGCGCCGGCCGTGCTGATCCGCCAGTCCTCGCAGGACCGCGGCAAGAAGGCGCCAGCCGCCGGTCTCGGCGACCGTATTCTTGCGAAAATCTTTCCCTCGAAGGAAAGCACTGGCCCCGCTTACACCGCCCGCGTCGTCAAGCTGATCGACCGCCGGCAGAATGCCTTGCTTGGCGTGTTCAAGGAGACGCCCGGCGGTGGCGGACGGCTGATGCCGATCGATCGGCGCGGCGAGGAAATGGTCATCGACCCCGAAGGCGTCGGCGATGCCAAGGATGGCGATCTGATCGAGGTTGAAACCTCGCGCAACAGCGGGCGTTATGGTCTGACGCGCGCCAAGGTTCTCTCGGTCGTCGGCTCCGTCGCTTCGGAAAAAGCGATCTCGATGATCGCAATCCACGCCCACGGCATCCCGCATATATTCCCGCAGAATGTTCTTGCCGAAGCGGATGCGGCCAAGGCCGCGACCATGTCCCATCGCGAGGACTGGCGCGACCTGCCGCTCATTACCATCGATCCGGCCGATGCCAAGGACCATGACGATGCGGTCTATGCCGAGCCGGACACGTCACCCGACAATCCTGACGGTGTCATCGTCACCGTCGCGATTGCCGATGTCTCCTGGTATGTTCGGCCAGGTTCGCCACTGGACCGCGAGGCGCTGAAACGCGGCAACTCCGTCTATTTCCCGGATCGCGTCGTGCCGATGCTGCCGGAGCGCATCTCCAACGATCTTTGCTCGCTGAAGGAAGGTGTCGACCGCCCTGCCCTTGCGGTGCGAATGACCTTCTCGAAGGAAGGCCGCAAGGCGGGGCACACCTTCCACCGCATCATGATGAAGAGCGCCGCCAAGCTTTCCTACCAGCAGGCCCAGGCGGCGATTGACGGCAAGCCCGACGACAAGACCGGACCGCTACTGGAGCCGATCCTCAAGCCCCTGTGGCACGCTTATGAGGTGATGAAGCGAGGCCGTGACCGGCGCCAGCCGCTGGAACTCGACATGCCCGAGCGCAAGATCAAGCTGCGTCCCGATGGTACCGTCGACTCGGTCGTCATTCCCGAACGTCTCGATGCGCACAAGCTGATCGAGGAAATGATGATCCAGGCGAATGTCGCCGCCGCCGAGACGCTGGAAAAGAAGAAGCAGCCGCTGGTCTACCGTGTCCACGATGCGCCCACGCTTTCCAAGCAGGAAGTGCTGCGCGAATTCCTCGGAACCATCGGCATTTCCATGGCCAAGGGTGCGGCGATGCGCGCCAATTCCTTCAACGGCATTCTGGCCCGCGCACTCGATACGCCGCACCAGATCATGGTCAACGAGATGGTGCTGCGCAGCCAGAGCCAGGCGATCTACAGCCCGGAAAACATCGGCCATTTCGGCCTCAATCTGATGAAATATGCGCATTTCACCTCGCCTATCCGCCGTTATGCCGACCTCATCGTGCATCGCGCGCTGGTCGGGTCGCTTGGCCTCGGCGAAGGCGGCATCACACCGCAGGAAGAGGCGACGCTGGATGACATCGCCGCCGAAATCTCGACTTTCGAGCGGCGCGCCATGGCAGCAGAGCGCGACACCGTCAACCGGCTGATCGCGCATCATCTTTCCGAACGGGTGGGTGAAGAATTCGAGGGCCGCGTCGGCGGTGTCACCAAGGCGGGACTTTTTGTCGCGCTTCCGCAATTTGGCGCGGACGGTTTTGTTCCTATATCTACACTCGGAACCGATTATTTCCTTTACGATGAGGCCCATCAGGCCCTGACAGGAGAAAAGACGGGCCTCGGATACCAGCTTGGCGATACGGTTCAGGTGCGGCTTGCGGAAGCGGTGCCTTTGGCAGGCGCGCTTCGTTTCGATATGCTGAGCCCGGGGCGCAAGATGCCGGTCGGCTCGCGGTCGTTCCACAAGGCAGGCCGGCGGACATCGCGTTCTGCCGCAAAGCCCGGGACGCGGCCGCCCAGAAGGCGACGGTAACAAGACCGCTGCAGGCGGTTGAAAAACGGGAGAAGGACTTAAGGATGAGTGCACATCAGGGCTCGGAAACAGTCACCTTCGGAGACGATAGCGCGGAACGGCCGCTTGGCCGTTCGATCATGCGGGGAATGGCCAATCGCTGTCCTGCGTGCGGAAGCGGACGCCTGTTCCGGGCCTTTCTGAAGCCGGTGGACGCCTGTGCCGCCTGCGGCGAAGAAATGCACCACCACCGGTCCGATGACCTGCCGCCCTATATTTCCATCGTCATCATCGGCCATATCGCTGTGGGCGGTTTCATGATGACCGATATGGTGTTTTCCGTTCCCATGTGGGTGCATTTCGCCATCTGGGTGCCGATCACCATTCTCGCCGCACTTTTGACGCTGCAGCCCATCAAGGGGGGCGTCATTGGCCTGCAATGGGCGCTGAAGATGCACGGCTTCGACCGAAAACAGCAAAAAGCGCAGATCGACGGCTCGTCTCACTGACGGCGGGCGGGACCTTGCACATGCCTCAGCTTCCCCGGCGTGCCGAAACCGCGAGCGCGCCCATGCGGCCGCGCGACGCCGCCTCCATCATTCTGTTCGACCGCTCCGGCTCGCAGCTCAGGGTGCTGATGGGCCAGCGCAGCAGCGCCCACGTCTTCATGCCGGGCGCCTATGTGTTTCCCGGCGGCAAACGTGATCCGCGCGACCATGCGCTGCCCTTTTCGGGCGATCTGCATCCCGCCGTCCTCCACAGCCTCACCGCCTCCGCAGCGCGGCGGCTCAGCTCTGCCGGCGCAAGGGCACTGGCGCTTGCCGCCGCGCGCGAGCTTTTCGAGGAAACCGGTGTGGATCTCGGCTTGAGCACCAGGGGCCCCGATCTTTCCCGTTTCCGATATGTGGCGCGCGCCATCACCCCACCCGGCAATGTGCGGCGCTACGACACGCGATTCTTCTGCTGTTATGCCGACGAATTGCGGCTGGATACCCGGCTAACCCGTGATTCTGACGAGTTGCACAATGTGCAATGGCTTGACATGACAGACCTTTCCGGTCTGAACATGCCGAAAATCACGCGCACGGTTCTCGAAGATGTCACAAAACTCATGATAGGTGATCCCTCACTGCCCTTTGAAAGCCCCGCGCGGCTCTACGTCACGCGCCACGGCCGGTTCATTCGAGACTTTGTATAAAGGCCGTCATGTCACAAATGAAATGCGAAGAAGCGGACGCCATTCACTGGCCCTCACTGATCGCCGCCATTTCCGCGATCAGTGCGGTCGGTGTCGCCATCGGCCTTGGCTTGCCGCTCCTGTCGATCATCCTTGAGAAGCGCGGCATCTCTTCCACCATGATCGGGGTGAATTCGGCCATGGCCGGCGTCGCGGCGATGATGGCGGCCCCCGTGACCACCAAGATCGCCCATGATTTCGGCGTGGCGCGAACCATGCTGTTCGCGGTCGTCGTTTCGGCGCTGAGCGCGCTCGGTTTTTATTTCGCCGAAGCCTTCTGGATGTGGTTTCCGCTGCGAATCGTTTTCCACGGCGCCACCACCACGCTTTTCATTCTCTCCGAATACTGGATCAACATGACCGCGCCGCCCAGGAAGCGCGGCATGGTTCTCGGCATCTACGCCACCGGCCTTGCGGTCGGCTTCGCGGTCGGTCCGCTGCTGTTTTCCGTGGTCGGCAGCGAAGGCATATTGCCGTTTCTGGTCGGAGCGGCGATCATACTGCTCGCCGCGATCCCGATCTTCATGGCGCGCGGCGAAAGCCCGGAGCTGGACGAAGGGCCCAACCACCATTTCGTCCGTTATGTCTGGCTGGTGCCCATGGCGTCCGCGGCGGCCTTCGTCTTCGGTTCGGTGCAGGCCGGCGGCCTTTCGCTCTTTCCGATCTATGCGACGCGGGAAGGCTTCAACGAATCGCAGGCAGCACTCCTCCTCACCGTGATGGGCATCGGCAATATGGTCTTCCAGATACCGATCGGCCTGCTTTCGGACCGGATGAAGGACCGGCGGACAATGCTGGGGCTGATGGCCTTTGCCGGCGTCTGCGGCACGCTGGCGCTGCCTTTCCTGGTGGAAAGCTGGCTTCTGGTGGCGGCCCTGCTGCTGTTCTGGGGCGGGCTGGTCTCCGGCATGTATACTGTCGGCCTCACCCATCTCGGATCACGCCTGAAAGGCGCCGATCTGGTCGCCGCCAATGCCGCCTTCATCTTCTGTTACGCCATGGGCACGATTGCGGGGCCGCAGGCCGTGGGCATTTCCATGGACCTTGCCGGAACCGATGGCTTTGCCTGGTCGCTGGCGGTATTTTTCGGGCTTTACGTGGTGCTTTATATCGTCCGTTTTGTTTTCCGGGCAAAACAGGCTTGACTTTTCAGGCGCGATACGTAGTTTCGCGCCAGATTTAGCCGAGGTGAGAAGCGCCTGCGGCTTCTCTTTTGTTTAAAGGCAGGACGACCATGGCGAAAGCTACAACAATCAAGATCAAGCTGCTGTCGACAGCCGACACCGGTACCTTCTACGTCACCACCAAGAACAGCCGTACGTTCACGGACAAGATGACGAAGACGAAGTACGACCCGGTTGTACGCAAGCACGTTGAATTCAAGGAAACCAAGATCAAGTAATTTCTTGATCGGTCTCCGACAAAAGCGCGCCCACCGGGCGCGTTTTTTGTTTGTGCCGAAGGAAGAGGCTGCCACCAGCCTTGTCGCGCCCAGAGGCTTTGCAGGCGGCCAATAAGGCCCCGCCTCCCCGCTGCCCCGGAAATTGCCACCGTCACTGGCAAAGCGCGCGATCAGCCATGGGTAAGTCCGACCATATGGCCTGACGCCCCATCCGCCACCGCAATCATTCAGATGCTCGGAAGAAGTATCCTCATGGCTACGGCCATACGCCCCTGCCCCATATCACGACCTCGCACATGACGTGAACGGAGACGACCGCAAAAGCCGCTAAGCTGCGACACGCGCACCACGAACAGGCAATTTTCTGGAAGAAGGCGGTCGGCCAACGATGCGATTACGGCACGAGGAACCGATTCGGACATCGTCAGCCGACCGACCCCACGATTCAGGAGATGCGGCGGACCTGAGCATCATGGGGCATTCAAACTACGCAATACCAGCCCCTGACGAGCGAAATCGCGACGGCTAAAGCCGCTATCATTCATCATCACGAGACGGATAAACCGCCGGAAGAACTGTTACTCTGAATAGGAGTGTGCGCAGAAGTAAAATAAAAATCAACAAATTCTTAAGCCAGAGATACATCACCTGGGAAACATGGTTAAGTATACAAAGCTGGTACACTATAGTTGCCGGAGAGATTGAATTCAACGTATTTTTCAACTTGAACTCTATTTATATCGCCAATCTGCATCTTTTCATTGCAAAGCGATAAAATACGTCCAAGGTCAATGGCTTGCAGTCTTGCGACGGCCGCCCCGTATTCCCGAACAACTATTTCGCCGGGATATGACGGAGAGATTGCGCAATATTTTTAGTTAATCCGCCGCTGACGCTCAGGCAGCGGCGGCAACGACGCGGTTGCGGCCGGCGTGTTTCGCCTCGTAGAGCGCCTTGTCCGCCTGCTTCAGGATTTCGTCCGGCGCGCCGAAAGCGCCGCTGCTGGTGGCGATGCCGAGGGAGGCGGTAATGTTCAGTTCACGGTCGATGGAACGAACATAAAAAGGCTTGTCCTCGACTATCGACCGCAGGCGCTCGGCGACACTTGCCGCAAGCTCCATCGGCGTATCGGGCATGACGACGACGAACTCCTCCCCGCCATAACGGCAGGCGAGATCCGCTCCACGCACCGTGCTGCGGATGCGCGCTGCAAATTCCCGCAGCACCTCGTCGCCGACATCGTGACCATAGGTGTCGTTGACCAGCTTGAAGCGGTCTATATCGGTCATGCAGACGGAAATCGGGCGACCGCGAACGGCAGCACGGTCGAAGAGTATCTTCAGGTGGTTGTCGAGGTAACGGCGATTGTTGAGGCCGGTCAGCCCGTCTACGATGGCGAGTTCCATCGTGTGCTGGAGATTGAGCCGCAGATGCTCGTTGTAGCGCTTGCGCCTGATCTGCGTCAGCGAGCGGGCGACGAGTTCGTTCGGATCGATCGGGCGGAGAATGTAATCATTCACGCCGAGATCGAGCGCCCGCGCCACCATATCGTCCGCCCCCTGCTCCGCCACCAGAAGCAGCGGCAGGAAACGGGTGCGCTCCAGCGAGCGAAGCTGCGAGCACAGCCGCAGCGGATCGTAATTCTCGAAATTGGAATTGACGATGACGAGCTCGAACGGATTGCCCGCGGCCTTGAGCAAGGCCGCCTGCGGCTCGGTGACGGCATCGACCTCGGCAACCGGCTTCAGCGCCCGCACGATACGTTCCTGCGAGCTGGCGCGGCCATCCGCAACCAGCACGCGGCCGGGCGTCTGCATCAGGCCATCGCTGCGCAGCATTTCCTCGATGCCAATCTGCCGTGCGGTTTCGGCGCGCAGCCGCAATTCGTCGCTGACGGCCTTGAGGCGCACGAGGCTTTTGACGCGGGCGATGAGCTGAAGGTCATTGACCGGCTTGGTGAGAAAATCGTCGGCGCCGGCCTTCAGTCCGCGCACGCGGTCTGACGGCTGATCGAGCGCCGTGACCATCACCACCGGAATATGCGCGGTATTCGGATTGGCCTTCAGCCTTTCGCAGACCTCGAAACCATCCATGCCCGGCATCATGATATCGAGCAGGATGATATCGACCTGCTCTTCGTCGCAGATCGCCAGCGCCTTGAAACCATCCTCGGCGGTGACGACATCGAAATATTCCGCCAGAAGACGGGCTTCGAGAAGCTTCACATTGGCCGGAATATCGTCAACAACCAGAACTCTCGCCGTCATAACCGTTCCCCAGTCGCCTTACGCATCGCCCAGATAAGTCTTGATGACTTCGATGAACTTCGGAACGGAAATCGGCTTCGACACATAGGCCTCGCATCCGCCCTGGCGAATCCGTTCCTCGTCGCCCTTCATGGCGAAAGCCGTGACTGCGATGACCGGAATGACATGCAGCTCGTCATCTTCCTTCAGCCATTTCGTCACTTCCAGCCCCGAAACTTCCGGAAGCTGGATATCCATGAGGATGAGGTCCGGGCGGTGCTTGCGGGCGAGATCGAGCGCTTCCATGCCGTTGCGCGTCTGGATGGTCGTATAACCGGACGCCTCGATCAGGTCGCGAAAGAGCTTCATGTTCAGCTCGTTGTCTTCGACTATCATGACCTGCTTGGGCATGGTGAGCAGTCCCCGTTTCGCTTTGAAACCTTCATCCAGACATATAAGTTGCCAGAGAACCGATTCCATCGTCCATTTGTTGCGCAAGGCTAGAGGGATTTGGTTTCAAAATAGGTAACTTCGGGGAAGAAATGCTGCGCGATACGAAAAACAAAGGCAATGCCGGCCAGGATCCGCAAGAAACGGCAGCCGCCATACTTGGCTGGCTGGCAAACGAACCGGAAATGCTGGCGCGTTTTCTGGCGCTGAGCGGGTTGCAGGCCAATATGCTGCGCCAGGCCGTCAACGATCCCGGCTTTCTTGCCGGCCTCACCGACTTTCTGATGAGCCATGAACCGGACCTGATGGCGTTTTGCGCCGCGACCGATACTTCCCCCGAAACAGTGGCGGCCGCGTGGCATCACTTTTCCGGGCCGGGGCTGGATTCAGGCGTGTATTGACGGGGTGCCAGCCGGAGGCGGTCAGCGTTTCAGCAATGTTCGGGCATAGGATTCCAGCACCGCATTCATGCGTGTTTGGTATCCCTTGCCGGTGGATTTATAAGCCTCGACGACGGATTTCTTGACCCTCAGCGTGATCTGCTGCGTCCCTTCCGGCTCCACGAGTTTTGCGTTCGCCCAGAAGCGCTCATCCAGTTCGGGAATATCGCTGTAGTCAATCTTATCGTCAGGCAAGGCTGCCAGCTCTTCAAGGCTCAGTTCTTTTTCGTATTTCTTCGTCATAACGTTTCCTTTCGCGGCGGTTTGCCGGCCGGGCGGAGATGATGCGGGTTTTACCGGCACGATCGGTATGGATGACAGCCAGAAATACTATTCCTTCGATCTGCCCTATGCTGTGATAGCGCGTCTCTCCATACGCCCCGCGCTCATCGACCCATGAAAGAACCGCACTCTCGAAGATTCGAATCGCCGTCTGAAATCCGACGCCATGCTTTCGGATGTTGGACCTGTTTTTCTCTTCATCTCATTCGAACATGCGTAAAAAATCATCTACAATTGTAACTACAAATATGGGTGAAGATCAAATATTTCTCTACGATATGCAAGTTTTCCATGTGCCGGGGTTTTCAAATCCGGGCTTTGTCGCGAACGCCCCTTGAGCCGTTGTCACGGCCGGAGTATGGTCGGCAACGTTCTGGTTTTGTTTTCACCCTATGTCCACGTCGCAACCCTATGATCCCGGTTTTTGCCGCGACTGTCTGGCCGGCCAGCCAGAAGGGCTGAGGCGTTGCCGCGCCTGTGGCAGCCCGCGCCTTGTTTATCATGCCGAACTCTACGATCTGAGCATTGCCCATATCGACTGCGACGCTTTTTATGCCTCTGTTGAAAAACGGGACAACCCTGAACTGGCCGACAAGCCTGTGATCGTTGGCGGCGGCAAACGTGGGGTGGTTTCCACCGCCTGTTATATCGCCCGCATTCACGGCGTGCGTTCCGCCATGCCCATGTTCAAGGCACTGGAAGCCTGTCCTGACGCCATCGTCATCAAGCCGGATATGGAAAAATACAGCCGTGTCGGGCGTGAAATCCGGGCGATGATGCAGGAATTGACGCCGCTCGTGCAGCCGCTTTCCATAGACGAGGCGTTTCTCGATCTTTCCGGCACCGAGAAGCTGCATCACGATCCACCGGCCCGTGTGCTGGCGAAATTCGCCCGGCGCGTGGAAAAAGAAGTGGGCGTGACCGTTTCCGCTGGGCTTTCCTACTGCAAATTTCTCGCCAAGGTCGCGTCCGACCTGCAAAAGCCGCGCGGCTTTTCCGTGATCGGCGAAACGGAGGCGCTGTCCTTTCTGGCGGCACGGCCGGTGACAACCATCTGGGGCGTGGGCAAGGCCTTTGCGGCGACGCTGGAGGCGGACGGTATCCGCATGATCGCGCAGTTGCAGGAGATGGAGGAAAGCGAGCTGATGCGCCGTTATGGCGTGATGGGGCAACGCCTCTTCCGGCTTTCGCGCGGCATCGACGAGCGGCACGTGCACAATAACGACCCCGTCAAAAGCGTCTCTTCCGAAACCACCTTCTTCAACGATATTTCCCGTCATGAGGATCTGGTGCCGATCCTGCGCTCGCTTTCCGAAAAGGTTGCCTGGCGGCTAAAGAAGAGCGGCATTGCCGGCCAGACGGTGGTGCTGAAGATGAAGACGGCAGACTTCAAGCTCCGCACTCGCAACCGCAAGCTGGACGACCCCACGCAGCTTGCCGACCGGATTTTCCGCACCGGCCTTTCGCTGCTGGAAAAGGAAACGGACGGCACCAGGTTCCGCCTCATCGGCATCGGGGTCAGCGATCTGCGCGATGCAGATCTCGCCGATCCGCCCGATCTCGTCGACAAACAGGCGGGACGCCGGGCTGCGGCGGAAGCGGCGATGGACAAGCTGCGCGACAAGTTCGGCAAGGGCAGCGTCGAGACCGGCTATACGTTCGGAACGCGCAAATAACAGTTGCGGGATTGTGTGACAGGCCGCGCAATCCTGCGCTCGCCGCCTCGCGCCAGATATATTTTAGATTTTACACAAATTAGTGATGTTGCGAATGAGCGGTCCTTAAACTTCATTAAACTTCGCGTGATTGAGTGAGGCAAGTTTTGTACATGTGGTGTATTGCGTCATGTCCCTCCGCCTCCGTCTTATGGCTGGCATGCTGTCGGCCAGCATTCTTGCCTTTCCGGCGCTTGCCGCTGACAGCAGATCCCTGCAGATACTTGTATCGAAAAGCGACCAGTCGCTTTCGCTTTATGAGAACGGCGAAATCGTCGCCACCTCGAAAGTCTCCACCGGCAAGGCCGGACATGAGACACCGAGCGGCATCTTCTCGATTCTGGAAAAGCGCAAATACCACGAGTCGAATATCTACTCGGCTGCGCCCATGCCCTTCATGCAGCGGCTGACATGGTCCGGCATCGCGCTGCATGAAGGCAAGGTGCCGAACTATCCGGCCTCGCACGGTTGCGTGCGCCTGCCGTCCAAATTCGCAAAGTCTCTCTTCGGAGACACCAAGACCGGCGTGCATGTCATCATCACCGACCGGCCGGTCTCGTTGCGCTTTGTGCAGCATCCGGCGCTGTTTCAGCCGCGCGACGATGCCGATGACGGCAAGCTGCTTCTTTCGGATGTGGAATTGCGCCCGGCGACTTTCGATGCGGCTTTGGGGACGGTCGAGGTTGCCGTCAATGAAAAGACCCAGGCCCTCAAGCCGGCGGCGAAGGCCAGGGAGCCCTCGCCCCTGCGCATTCTCATCACCCGGCGCGGCGAGCGGGAAAAGGTGATGGATATTCAGACCGTTTTGACCCGCCTCGGATTCGATGCCGGTTCAGCCGATGGTTATGCCGGGGAGATGACGATCAGCGCCATCAATGGTTTCAAGCGCTGGAAGGGGCTGAAAACCACCGGCCCGCTTCTGACCGACGCCTTCGTGACGGCGCTTTATGCCTCGGCCGGTGAAGACCATCCCCCGACCGGCCAGATCATGGTGCGGCAGGATTTCAAGCCGCTGTTCGAAGCAGCCATCGACATCAAGGACCCGGAAGTCGCGCTCGGAACCCATTTCTTCGAAGCCGTGTCCGTGGATCGCGCCGCCGGAACTGCCGAATGGAACGGAGTGACGCTGGAAAACCATCTGCCGGCGGCGGCCCGCAAGCGGCTCGGCATCTCCGTTACCGAAGCGCCGGGCGGTTTCGATCAATTGAGCGCCGTGCTCGGCCGCCTCGAAATTCCCATGGAAATACGCAGCCGGATCGAGCAGGAGCTTTCAAGCGGCAGCTCAATCACCGTTTCCGATATCAGTCATCAGCTGGAGACAGGCACTGGAACGGACTTCATCACCGTGACCAAAGAAGGGCCGGTATGAGCGACGTGTGAGGCTTGAGGCCTCACACCAGTTCCACATCGACGACACCGGGCGCGGAGCGCAGCGCAGCGGCGATTTCCGGCGAGATGCGGTATTTCTCCGTCAGCTCCACCTCGATCTCACGGCTGCCCTCATCCTTGATGACGATGAAATAGACTGAGCCGTCACCTTTCGTATTGAGGTGGCGGGCCACCGTTTTCAGCGGGCCGGAATCGCGCACATAAACACGCAACGCCTTCTGCATCTGCACGGATTTTTCTTCCAGTGACTGCGCCGTCTGGATACGCAGGCCGATACCTTCCGGGCGCTCTTCCGCCTGCACGGTGATGACCAGCGATTTGCCGACCTCGAGCAAATCGCGGAACTGGCCGAGCCCTTCGGAAAACAGCACCGCCTCATATTGGCCCGATGCGTCCGAGAAGGTGACGATGCCCATCTTGTTGCCAGTGCGGGTCTTGCGCTCCTGCTTGCCTGTCACCGTGCCGGCCAGACGCCCGGCAGTTGCGCCCTGTTTCACCGCGGCGGAAAAATCGGCGAAATTCTGCACCCGCAGCTTTTCCAGCACGGGGCGATAGGTATCGAGCGGATGGGCGGTGAGGTAAAAACCGAGCACCTGATATTCACGCAGCAGCTTTTCGGAGGCAAGCCACGGCTGGAAAGCCGGCAGGATAAGCTTTTCCGGGCCGCTTCCACCACCGGAGCCGAACATGTCCGACTGGCCGATGGTGCGGTTGTTCTGCGCCATCTGCGCATAACCGATGATACGATCCAGCCCGCCGATCAGCTCGGCGCGGTCGCGGCCGAAACAATCGAAAGCGCCGGCATTGATCAGGCTTTCCAGCACACGCCGGTTGATCTGCTTGGGATCGATGCGCAGGCAGAAATCCTCAAGGCTCGTGAACGGCTTGCCGTCGCGTACCTGGACGATGTGTTCCACCGCCCCCTCGCCCACACCCTTGATGGCGGCGAGCGAATAATAGATGCGGTTCTCGCCCGTCTCGAATTGCCGGAACGACGTCTGTACCGAAGGTGCGACGACCTCGATGCCAAGGCGGCCGGCATCCTGGCGGAAATCGTTGAGCTTTTCCGTGTTCGCCATATCGAGCGTCATCGAGGCCGCCAGGAACTCCACCGGATAATGCGCCTTCATATAGGCGGTCTGGTAGGACACGATGGCGTAGGCCGCAGCGTGGCTCTTGTTGAAGCCGTAATTGGCGAATTTCGCGAGAAGGTCGAAGATGGTGTTGGCCTGCGGCTTCGAGACGCCGTTCTTGATGGCGCCATCCACGAAACGTTCGCGCTGCTTGTCCATCTCCTCCTTGATCTTCTTGCCCATGGCGCGGCGCAGAAGATCGGCTTCGCCGAGCGAATAACCGGAGAGAACCTGGGCGATCTGCATCACCTGTTCCTGATAGACAATAACGCCCTGCGTTTCCTTGAGCAGATGGTCGATGGTGGGGTGGATGGACTCCAGCTCCTCCTCGCCATGTTTGCGGGCATTATAGACCGGGATGTTTTCCATCGGTCCGGGGCGATAAAGCGCCACCAGCGCGATGATGTCCTCGATGCAGTCCGGCCGCATGCCGATCAGCGCCTTGCGCATGCCGGCACTTTCCACCTGGAACACGCCGATGGTTTCGCCGCGCGAGAGCATCTCGTAGGTTTTCACGTCATCGAGCGGAATCGCCGCGAGATCGACCTTGATACCGCGCTTGGCAACGAAATCGACGGCGACCTTCAGCACTGTCAGCGTCTTCAGGCCGAGGAAGTCGAATTTGACGAGACCGGCGCTTTCCACCCATTTCATGTTGAACTGGGTGACCGGCATATCCGAGCGCGGATCGCGATACATCGGCACCAGCTTCGACAGCGGGCGGTCACCGATGACGATACCGGCGGCGTGGGTGGAGGCGTGGCGGTAAAGTCCCTCGATCTTCTGGGCGATATCCAGTAGGCGAGCGACCACCGGCTCCTTGTCCGCCTCTTCCTGCAGGCGCGGTTCTTCCTCGATCGCTTTTGACAGCGGTGTCGGGTTGGCCGGGTTGTTGGGCACCAGCTTGCAGATCTTGTCCACCTGCCCATAGGGCATTTCCAGCACGCGGCCGACGTCGCGCAAGGCCGCGCGCGCCTGCAGCGAACCGAAGGTGATGATCTGCGCCACCTGCTCGCGGCCATATTTGGCCTGCACGTAACGGATCACCTCTTCGCGACGGTCCTGACAGAAGTCGATATCGAAGTCGGGCATCGAAACGCGTTCGGGATTGAGGAAGCGTTCGAACAGCAGCGAGAAGCGCAGAGGATCGACATCGGTAATCGTGAGCGCATAAGCGACAAGCGAGCCCGCACCCGAACCGCGGCCCGGCCCGACCGGAATATCGTGCTGCTTGGCCCATTTGATGAAGTCGGCAACGATCAGGAAGTAACCGGGGAACTTCATGCGCGAGATGACGCCGAGTTCGAAATCCAGCCGGTCGCGATACTCCTGCTCCGTATAACCGGGCGCCATACCGAGCGCGGCGAGCCGCTGGTCCAGCCCCTCCACCGCCTGGCGGCGCAGTTCCTCCGTTTCGGCGCGCTCGGCTGCTTCCGGATCGTCGCTGGCGCCGGTGAAACGCGGCAGGATCGGCCCGCGCTTCTTCAGCACATAGGAGCAGCGCAGCGCGATCTCGACGGTGTTTTCCAGCGCCTCGGGAAGATCGGCAAACAGCGCCGTCATTTCCTGTCGACTTTTGAGGTAATGATCGGGCGTGAGCCGGAACCGGCTGTCATCGGAGACGATGGCGTTATGCGCCACCGCCATCAGCGCATCATGCGCCTCGTAATCGGCCTTGGAAGGGAAAAACGCCTCGTTGGTGGCAACCAGCGGAATATCATGGTCATAAGCAAGGCCGATCATGCGCCGCTCATGGGAACGGTCATAACCGGACTGGCGCTGCAATTCGATATAAAGCCTATCACCGAAGAGTGACTTCAGCGTCAGCAGCCGTTCCTTCGCCTGGGCGGTGTGGCCCTCCTTCAAGGCCATATCCACCGGACCGCCGGAAGCGCCTGTCAGCGCGATCAGGCCGGCATTAGAGGCTTCCTCCAGCCATGAACGGGTAATATGCACCGAATGGCCGCTGCCCTCGCCTTCCAGATAGGCGCGGCTGACGATATCCACCAGCCGCTCGTAGCCTTCGGCATTGGCGGCCAGCAGAACGATGGCGGGAAGTTTCTGAAGGTGGCTGTTATGGTTGCGGCGGTCCTCCGCCGCATCCTGCATGTCGATCGACAGCTGGCAGCCGATGATGGGCTGCAAACCTTCATCACGCGCCTTTTCGGAAAATTCCAGCGCGACAAAGAGGTTGTTTGTATCGGTAATGGCAATGGCCGGCTGGCCATCGGCGACGGCCTTGGACATGATTTTCTTGAGGGGCAAGGCCCCCTCAAGCAGGGAATAGGCGGAATGAACCCGCAAATGGACGAAACCGGGAGTTTTCAGCGTCTCGCCAGAGGTCTCTCCACGCACAATCGCATCGCCCATATCATCATCCTGTCATTCTGAATCGAGGGGGCGATTTTCCGATTTCCGGCGCTCAAAGTCCACCGCTTTGCGGCGTCCATACAGGTTTCTGCGCCGGCGTGCCCTTCACAGGGCGGTGAGGATCACCGAAAAGCTGGCTACGAAGACAGCGATGGAGGCGAAAGCGGCAACGTCACGGATGAAATCAGTCATTGGTCTCTCCTTACTCGTTATGTTCCAACTTTGTTCTCATTTTGTTCGATTGTCAACAGGGTTTTGCTGATATTCCCCTTGCTAATGCCGCAGAATCGCCTTCGGTTCCCGCATGGCAAACAGCAAGCCACTGACTCCAAAACGAAAAAACCCGGAGGTAAAAACACCCCCCGGGTTCGGAAAAAACTTAAATTTGGAGAACAGGCGTTTTCTGGAGAGCATCGGGCGGACCGACTCGCCAGCCTGGCGCAACCCGTCCCGGGGCCGTCATTCACCCCAATTGGCGGGAACGATCATTTCCAGCGCTATGGAAAAATTGGCGCACGAGGATCGTGTCTCGCGCATCAGTTCAGAAATCGACGATCTTGCCGTCGGCCAGCGTCACGCGCCGGTCCATGCGGGCGGCGAGTTCATGATTGTGGGTGGCGATCAGAGCCGCGAGACCGGATTGGCGTACCAGCGCCTCCAGCGCGTCAAAAACATAATGCGCTGTTTCCGGATCGAGATTGCCGGTCGGCTCATCGGCGAGCAGCAGCAGCGGCGCGTTGGCGACCGCGCGGGCGATGGCGACACGCTGCTGTTCACCGCCGGAGAGTTCCGCCGGGCGGTGCTCACCGCGATGCCCTACCCGCATATAGTCGAGCAGCGCACTGGCGCGCTTGTGGGCTTCGGCCTGTGTCAGACCGGCGATGAGCTGCGGCATCATCACATTTTCCACCGCCGAGAATTCCGGCAGGAGATGATGGAACTGGTAGACAAAACCAATATCGCTGCGGCGGATCGCGGTTCGCGTTTCATCCGGCAGGTCATTGCAGGGCGCGCCGTTGATATAGACCTCGCCGGCATCTGGATGTTCGAGAAGTCCCGCCAGATGTAGCAGCGTGGATTTACCTGTTCCCGAAGGGGCGACCAGCGCCACCATCTCGCCGCTCTTCAATTCGAAATCAGCCTTGCGCAGAATGGAAAGCGACGTCTCGCCCTGACCATAGGTTCTCTCGACGCCAGTAAGCCGCAGCACTGTTTTTTTTGCCATATTGCGAAGCGGTCCTTATTCGTAACGCAGGGCCTGCACCGGATCGAGCTTGGAAGCCCGCCATGCTGGAAAGATCGTTGCCAGGAAAGAGAGCGTCAGTGCCATGATGACAACGGAAATGGTCTCGCTGATATCCATTTCGGCCGGAAGCTGGCTCAGGAAATAAAGCTGCGGGTCAAACAGCACCGTGCCGGATATCCAGGAGAAGAACTGCCGGATGGATTCCACGTTGAGGCAGACGATGACGCCGAGCGCCACGCCGGCAAAGGTGCCGACCATGCCAATGGCTGCCCCGGTCATGAAGAAGATGCGCATCACGGAGCCGGAGCTTGCGCCCATGGTGCGCAGAATGGCGATGTCGCTGCCCTTGTCCTTCACCAGCATGATGAGGCCGGAAATGATGTTCAGCGCCGCCACCAGAACGATGAGGGTGAGGATCATGAACATCACGTTTCTTTCCACCTGCAGGGCGGAGAAGAAGGTCTGGTTCCGCTGTCTCCAGTCGGTGATATAAATCTGCCGTTCGGCGGCCTGTTCCACCAGCGGGCGGATGCCGTCAACGTCGTCGGGGCGGCTGACATAAAGCTCGATGGACTGCACGAGGCCTTCGGCGTTGAAATAAAGCTGGGCTTCGGACAGTGGCATATAGATCATCGAGGCGTCATATTCCGACATGCCGATCTCGAAGACGCCGGATATCTTGTAGGATTTGACGCGCGGATTGACGCCCATCGGCGTCACGTCGCCTTCCGGGGAAATGAGGGTAATGTCGTCACCGGCCGTTACGCCGAGCTGGGAAGCAAGCCTTGAGCCGACGAGAACACCATCTCCGGCCATGAAGCCGACCAGATCGCCGGTCTTGATGTTGGTAGCGACTTCCTTGACCTTGTCGATATCTTCCTGGCGCACGCCGCGCACCAGAGCGCCGGAGCCCGCGCCGCCGCGGCCGGAGGCGAGCGTCTGGCCTTCCACCAGCGGCAGGGCCATGGTGACGCCGGGAACGGCGGCGAACTTCTTCGCCAGCTCATCATAATTATTGAAGGGCTGGTCGATAGGCTGCACGATCATATGGCCGTTGATGCCGAGAATGCGCGAAATGAGCTCTGTGCGGAACCCGTTCATTACCGCCATAACGATGATGAGCGTCGCCACGCCCAGCATGATGCCGACAAAGGAAAACCCGGCAATGACGGAAATGAACGCTTCCTTGCGCCGCGACCGCAGATAACGCCAGGCCACCATGCGTTCAAAAGCGGAAAACGGCCGTGCAGTCTTTGCCCCGGCGGAAACAGCCGCACCCTTGTCAGCCTCGGCTTGTGCCATGTCGTCTCCCTGATCTCAAACTGCAAGGCCGGTCTTTTCCGAAAACCGGCCCGTATTTCTGCGGCATCTGCGTTACGAAACCGGAGCGGACTTCGGGTGAAGCCGCTCCGTCTTCAGCTCGCTCTTATCCGAGCACCCTGTTCATCGCCGCCTCGATCGTCACGGTCTCCCGCTCGCCGGTCTTGCGATCCTTCACTTCGACTTCGCCATTCGCGACCGAACGCGGGCCGACGACGATCTGCAGCGGCACGCCGATCAGGTCGGCGGTGGCGAACTTCTGGCCTGCACGGTCGTCCGTGTCGTCGTAAAGAACATCCTTGCCGGCGTTGGAGAGCGAGTAATACAGCTTTTCGCAAGCCGCATCACAGGCAGCATCGCCAGCCTTCATGTTGATGATTACGACATCGAAGGGAGCGACCGAGGCCGGCCAGATGATTCCGTTCTCATCATGCGATGCTTCAATGATGGCGGGAACAAGGCGTGTCGGCCCGATACCATAGGAACCCATGTGGACAGGGTGTTCCTTGCCATCCTTACCCTGCACTTTCGCGCCCATCGGCTCGGAATATTTGGTGCCAAAGTAGAAGATGTGGCCGACTTCAATGCCGCGCGCGGAAAGGCGCTCGCCATCGGGAATGGCATTGTAAGCGGCTTCGTCATGCATTTCGGACGTGGCGGCATAATCGGCCGTCCACTCATCGAATACGCCTTGCAGCGCCGCAACGTTGTCGAAGTCGGTGTTTTCGGCGGGAATGGCGCGGTCGAGGAAGCTCTTGTGGCAGAAGACTTCGGATTCGCCGGTATCGGCCAGAATGATGAATTCATGGCTGTGATTGCCACCGATCGGGCCGGTATCGGCGCGCATCGGAATGGCGCGCAGGCCAAGGCGCTCGAAGGTGCGCAGGTAAGCCACGAACATCTTGTTATAGGAATGGATCGCGTCTTCCTTGGTCAGGTCGAAGGAATAGGCGTCCTTCATCAGGAACTCACGCGAACGCATGGTGCCGAAACGCGGACGTACCTCGTCGCGGAACTTGAGCTGAATATGGTAGAGGTTCAGCGGCAGGTTCTTGTAGGACTTCACATAGGAACGGAAGATGTCAGTGATCATCTCCTCATTGGTGGGGCCGTAGAGCATCTGGCGGTCCTGACGGTCCTTGATGCGCAGCATTTCCTTGCCGTAGTCATCGTAACGGCCGCTTTCCTGCCAGAGCTCGGCCGATTGCAGCGTCGGCATCAGAAGCTCGATGGCGCCGGAGCGGTCCTGCTCCTGGCGGATGATCCTGTTGACCTTGTCCAGCACGCGCTTGCCGAGCGGCAGCCAGGAATAGATGCCAGCCGATTGCTGCCGGATCATGCCGGCGCGCAGCATGAGGCGGTGGGAGACGATCTCCGCTTCCTTGGGGTTTTCCTTCAGGATGGGCATGAAATAACGGCTGAGACGCATGACGGCTTCCATTGATGCGGACGACAGCGCGCAAAGGCGCGGGAATCGCCCCGAATAGAGGGATATTGGCGCCGGATATAGCCGTTTCCGGCCGAGATGAAAACCCGCCATGAAAAGAGCGTTAAAGGCGATTTTACGGTATTTTCGCGATAGCTAATTCGCGTCAAAACGCTTTGATCGGAATATTATTCTTGATCCGGTGCGACAAATTGCACCACGGAGAATTTTTTGCCGACTGTAACAAATATGCAAAAAATGAGATGACAAGCATGGGGCTTTGGGCTAGCTTTAGCTTACAAAAGAGGCAGGAAGTTTAAATTCTTGTCATTTTCGCGGTCAGTCTTGGGAGGATCAGATCTTAGGCGCGCTCGTCGCAGCCCCGGCAACGGTTACAGATCACGCGAAACCTGGAAAACAAGGCTGAAAGGCCTTGTTTTTTTTTGCTTCTACGCAAAGAATCCCGCCCCGCCGTTATATTCCGGTAAAATTATGGCGGTGAATCAGGCACCCAGTACGTTCCTGCTGTGTGCACGAGAGATATGACATCCATATGACAGAATCCCGGTCATATCCGCCGGAAACTGCCGCGACCATGGGCTCGCCGCCAGTCTGAGTGGGCAGATGCGCGCAAACGGCGATCGCCCGCGCAGCTTTTCAATCGAAAACGGGAATAATTCTCGGCAGGTCATCGAGGCTGACGCCGAACCACCAAGTTCCGCCGTACCACAGCCCACAGATCAGGGCCGAGATTACGGTCGTCCACAAAACGATCCGCCCGCCCCTGAACCTTGATGGCGCACTGGCGACCGTGCCCAGCGCCACATCGCCCTCCTCATCCTGAGTGCGCAGGCCAATCGGCAGCACGATGAAAAGCACCGTCCACCAGACGATGAAATAAACGGCGAAGGCCGAAAGAAGCGGCATGTGATCCTCCTGCACAATGGGCTTCTTGTAACGCATTCATCCGCAGATCGGAATCACTTCTCCGCAAGAACCCTAAAAGAAAACAGAAGGGCCGCGCTTAGCGGCACGGCCCTGGAATCAACGGGAAAAAGGCAGACGCCCCGGCCGATTGCCGGGAAGCTCCCGGCTCAGACCTTGGTTACAAAAACCGTCACGATCGGCTTCTTGCCCCAGCTCTGGTTGGCGGCGGCGCGCACGGCGCGGCGCACCGCTTCGCGCAGCAGATCCAGATCCTTGCGGCGGGCGCGTGGAATGCTTTCGACGGCGCCTAGCACGGCGTCATAAAGCGTGTCTTCCATCGCCTCGTCCTCGTCATCGAATTCCGGCAGGCCGAAGGGCACCACATCGGGATCGCCGAGGAAATCGTAACGGCTATCCAGCACGACATTGACGGCCACATGGCCGGCGAAGGACAGTTTGCGGCGATTGCTGATGCCCATCTCGTCCATATCGCCGACGAGATTGCCATCCTTGAAGACGCGGCCATGCGGCACGTCGTCGATGACTTCCGCAGGACCCGGCGCAAGGCGCAGAACATTGCCGTTGCGAACCTTCGGCACCTGCGAGATGCCGGCCTGTTCGGCCAGTTCCTTCTGCGCCACCAGATGCGCCGCCTCGCCATGGACGGGCACGACGATCTGCGGCTTCGTCCATTCGTACATCCTCAGAAGCTCATTGCGGCGCGGATGGCCCGAGACATGCACCAGCGCCTCATTGTCAGTGACGATATGGACGCCCTGCTCGATCAGGCCGTTCTTGATGTCGATGATCGCCTTCTCATTGCCGGGGATGGCGCGCGAGGAAAACACCACCGTATCGCCGGAAGCCAGCGCCACATTGCGCATCTCGTCACGCGAAAGCTTGGCGAGTGCGGCACGCGGCTCGCCCTGCGAACCGGTCAGGATCAGCACCACCCGGTCGCGCGGAATATAACCATATTCATCTTCGGCGAGGAATGGCTTGATGCCTTCCATGATGCCGAGATCCTGCGAGACGTTGACGACGCGCTTCAGCGACGAGCCAAGCAGCAGCACCTCGCGGCCGGCTGCTTCCGCGGCCTGCGCAATCGAGCGGATGCGACCGACATTGGAGGAGAAGGTGGTGACGGCCACACGACCCTCGGCGTTTTCGATGATCTGCCGCAGGCCTTCGGAAACCTCGTGTTCGGAGGGCGATACGCCATCGCGCACCGAATTGGTGCTGTCGCACATCAGCGCCAGTACGCCCTCTTCGCCGATGGCGCGGAAGCGGGCCTCATCCGTCAACGGACCGAGCGACGGGGCTTCGTCGATTTTCCAGTCACCGGTGTGGATGACATTGCCAAGTGGCGTGCGGATGACCAGCGACATCGGCTCCGGAATGGAGTGGTTGACACCGACCGCCTCGATCTCGAACGGGCCGACATTGATGCGGTCGCCCGCCTTGAAGATCGTCACCGGAATTTCGGCGCGCGTGCCCTCATAGGCGCGCTTGGCTTCCAGCATGCCGGCCGTGAAAGGCGAGGCATAGACCGGCACGTTGAGGCCGGGCCAGAGATCGTTCAGCGCGCCGTAATGATCCTCATGGGCGTGGGTGATGATGATACCTTTGAGGTTCTTTTTCTGCTCGGCGATGTAACTGATATCCGGCAGCACCAGATCGACGCCCGGCAGGTCCAGGCCGGCGAAGGTCACGCCACAATCCACCATGATCCATTGGCGCTTGCTTTCCGGCCCGTAGCCGTAAAGCGCGAGATTCATGCCGATTTCACCCACGCCGCCAAGCGGCACAAAGACCAGTTCGTCCTGTTTAGCCATTGTTTTTCTTATCCATTCACGAAAGCGCGCAGGCGCCGGCAATTTGCCGCGCCCGCCACCTCTATCCAGCATCGGACCTGTTGAACCATCTGATCGACCGGGCCGATGCGGAACCGGTTTGTCACCCTGCATTTCATGAGCCGCAGGAAAGCTCCAACCTCCGGGATCCGGTTCGGCGCGGGCTCCTCGGCCGCACCGTTCACCTCATCCGAAAAACACGTCGCCGGCGGCGATGGAGCGTCTTGCGCCCTCGTCCTCGTCCAGCAGCAGATAACCATTATCATCAATTCCGACAAAACGCCCGCCAATCGAACGGTCCGGAAAATTGACGGTGATATGTTCGCCGATGCCGCAGGCGGCGGCACGCCAGCCAGCCATGATGCCGGCAACGCCCCTGCCCTCGTCCCAAGCCCCCAGCACCTCCGCCGTCTCACGGAAAAGATGGGCGAACAATTCGTCGGGCGAGCAGGACGCGCCATGTTCGGAGAGCATGGTGACGGGGTAAAGCGGATTGTCCGGCTTATGGGCGATATTGATGCCGATGCCGATGACAATGGCGCGTCGGCCATCCGGCAGCAGCTCCGCCTCCATCAGAATGCCGCAGGTCTTGCGGCGTCCGATGAGCACGTCGTTCGGCCATTTGATTTCGAGCGGCTCACCGCCCGTCGGCAGCACCGCGCGGATGGCGCGATAAACAGCCAGCGCGAAGGCAAGCGGCAGGGACCCTATGCGGTCCATCGGAGCGGGATCGATCAGAAGAAGCGAGGCGTAGAGATTGCCGGGTTCGGAGACCCATGGCCGGCCGCGACGGCCGCGTCCGCCGGTCTGGCGGATGGCGGTGATCCACAGATTGCCGCCATCGCCCGCCCTTGCCTGGGCGAAACATTCCAGATTGGTCGATGGCGTTTCCGCCATCGCCTCGTGCCGGAAGTCATCGATGGACATCCGGCCCGTATGCTTGTGCGTGCTGCTCAAAAGAAGGTCTTCGCCGCAACTGTCACCGCGTTGCCGAGTGCACCGCCGAAGACGATGAAGGCGACAACGAAGAGGCCGGAAAGCGCGTAAACGACTTTGAGTTCGCCGGCGGGACGCTCGAATTTGTCCTTGGCCTCATCGAACCACATGACCTTGACGACGCGGATATAATAGTAGGCGCCGACGACCGAGCCGATAACGCCGATGACGGCGAGCGCATAGAGCTTTGCCTCGATGGCGGCGAGGAAGACGTAATACTTGCCGAAGAAGCCGGCGAGCGGCGGGATGCCGGCAAGCGAGAACATCAGGATCGTCAGCACAACCGCCATGAAGGGGTTGGAGGAGGAAAGACCGGCCAGATCCTCGACAGTCTCGACATTGCCGATTTCCTTGCGGCGCATGGAGAGAATGCAGGCGAAGGTGCCGAGCGTCATGACCATATAAACGGTCATGTAGAGGATGACGCCAGCCACACCGGCTTCGGTGCCCGCAGCGAGACCGACCAGCGCATAACCCATGTGACCGATGGAGGAATAAGCCATCAGGCGCTTGATGTTCTTCTGGCCGATTGCGGCAAAGGAGCCGAGCAGCATGGAGGCGATGGAGATGAACACGACGATCTGCTGCCAGTCGGCAAAGACCGGCTGGAACGCCTCGATGACGATACGAACGAGGATCGCCATGGCGCCGATCTTCGGTGCGGCAGACAGAAAGGCAGTGACCGGGGTCGGCGCGCCTTCATAAACGTCCGGCGTCCACATGTGGAACGGCACGGCCGAAATCTTGAATGCCAGACCGGCAAGAACGAAGACCAGACCGAAGACCAGACCGAGCGAGCGGGTTTCCGACGCCAGAACCTGTGCGATTTCGGTAAAGCCGGTATTGCCGGTGAAGCCGTAGACCAGCGACATGCCGTAAAGCAGCATGCCGGAAGACAGCGCGCCGAGCACGAAATACTTCAGGCCCGCTTCCGTGGAGCGCAGGCTTTCACGGTTGATGGCGCAGACGACGTAGAGCGCCAGCGACTGCAGTTCCAGCGCCATGTAGAGCGAGATCAGGTTGTTGGCCGAGATCATCAGCAGGATGCCGAGCGTCGCAAGAACCAGCAGCACCGGATATTCGAAACGGCCGATGGGTTCGAAGCGGCCCTGACCGACGGCGAGGATCATGGCGGTGATGGAGCCGATCAGCGCCAGAACCTTCATGAAGTTACCGAAGGCATCGGCGATGTAGACACCGCCGAAAGCTACGCCCGATGCGGGGGCAAAGATGATCCAGAGACCGACGACGAGCAGGAGGGCAACGGCAAGGCCGGTGACCGTCGTTGTCGACTTGTCGCCCGAGAAGACGCCAATCATGAGCAGCGCCAGCGCGCCGACCGCAAGGATCAGCTCGGGCGTCGCAATGTGCAGACTGGCAAAAAGGATTTCAGCGGTCATGTCCAACGGGTCCTGTCGTCAATTCATAGAGAGCGCAACATTTTGCGCCGCCTGCAATGCAGCCGAATAGTTGTTTACCAGAAGATCGACCGATGCGGCTGTCGCATCGAACACCGGCGCCGGATAGACGCCGAAGAAGATCGTCAGCACGACCAGCGGATAAAGGATGACCTTTTCGCGGGTCGACAGATCGAGCATCGATTTCAGGCTTTCCTTCTCCAGCGCACCGAAGATCACGCGGCGGTAAAGCCACAGCGCATAAGCGGCCGAGAGGATGACGCCGGTTGCCGCAAACAGTGCGACCAGCGTGTTGGCGCGGAAGACACCGATCAGCGTCAGGAATTCACCAATGAAGCCGGACGTGCCGGGAAGACCGACATTGGCCATGGTGAAAATCATGAAGGCGACGGCATATTTCGGCATGTTGTTGACGAGGCCGCCATAGGCCGCGATTTCGCGGGTGTGGAGACGGTCGTAGACAACGCCGACGCAGAGGAAGAGCGCGCCCGACACGATGCCGTGCGACAGCATCTGGAAGATCGCGCCCTGCACGCCCTGAACGTTGGCGGCGAAGATACCCATGGTCACGTAACCCATGTGGGCAACGGAGGAATAGGCGATCAGCTTCTTGATGTCGTCCTGCATCATCGCCACCAGCGAGGTGTAGATGATGGCGAGAACCGACAGCGTGAAGACGAAGGGAGCGAAATAATCAGACGCTAAGGGGAACATCGACAGCGAGAAGCGGATGAAACCGTAACCGCCGAGCTTCAGCATGACGCCGGCAAGGATGACGGAGCCCGCGGTCGGGGCCTGAACGTGGGCGTCAGGCAGCCAGGTGTGCACCGGCCACATCGGCATCTTGACCGAGAAGGCGGCAAAACAGGCAAGCCACAGCCAGGTCTGCATGCCGGCCGGAAAGCCGTATTTCAAGAGTTCCGTCATGTCGGTCGTGCCGGCCTGCCAGTACATGGCCATGATGGCGAGCATGGTCAGAACCGAGCCGAGCAGCGTGTAGAGGAAGAACTTGTAGGACGCGTAAACGCGATCCTTGCCGCCCCACACACCGATGATGATGAACATCGGGATCAGCGTCGCTTCGAAGAAGACGTAGAACAGAACCGTATCCAGCGCGACGAAGACGCCGATCATGACGACTTCCAAGAGCAGGAAGGCGATCATGTATTCCTTGATGCGCTTCTCGACCGACTCCCAGCTTGCCAGCACGCAGAAGGGCATGAGGAAGGTGGTGAGGATGACGAAGAGCATGGAGATGCCGTCGACGCCCAGATGATAGGCGGCGATGTTGCCGAACCACTGATGCTTCTCGACCATCTGGAAGCCTGGGTTCGAATTGTCGAAACCGATCCAGATGAACAGCGACACGATGAAGGTGAAGACGGTCGTCAGCAGCGAGACATTGAGAATGTTGCGGCGACCATAGGGGCCGTTCTCATTCGTCAGAAGCAGGAGCACCACGCCGACGAGCGGCAGAAAGGTGACCGTTGAAAGAATGGGCCAATCGGTCATCAGAGGGCACTCCCGAGCATCATCCAGGTGACAAGCGCCGCGATGCCGATCAGCATCGCAAAGGCATAATGATAGAGGTAACCGGATTGCAGGCGGACCATGCGGTTGGTCACGTCAACCACACGCGCTGCAATGCCGTTCGGTCCATAGTGGTCGATGACGGCGACGTCACCCTTCTTCCACAGGAAGCGGCCGAGCGCCTTTGCGGAACGAACGAAGAGGAAGTCGTAGAGTTCGTCGAAATACCACTTGTTCAAGAGGAACTGGTAGAGGCCGCGATGGGTCTCGGCCAGACGCTTCGGCGTCTCCGGCGACTTGATGTACATGTACCAGGCGGTCACGAAACCAAGCGCCATAGCGAAGAACGGGCTCCACTTCACCCACAGCGGAACATGGTGGAACTCTTCGAGTATCTCGTTTTCCGGGAGCGTAAAGAGAGCGCCCTTCCAGAATTCGGCATATTCATGACCGAAGAAATAACCTTCGAATGCGACACCGGCGAAGATGGCGCCAACGGTGAGGATGAAGAGCGGGATCAGCATGACCATCGGCGATTCATGCACATGGTGCATGACGTCGGCAGATGCACGCGGCTTGCCAAAGAAGGTCATGAAAGCCAGACGCCAGGAATAAAAGCTGGTGAACAGCGCGGCGATAACCAGCAGCGTGAAGGCGAAACCGGACAGAACCGAATGCGAGGCATAAGCGGATTCGATGATGACGTCCTTGGAGAAGAAGCCAGCAAAACCGATCATCGTGCCCGGAATACCGACGCCGGTCAGCGCCAGCGTGCCGACAGTCATGGTCCAGAAGGTGATGGGGATGTGCTTGCGCAGACCGCCCATGTAACGCATGTCCTGCTCGCCATCGACGGCATGGATGACCGAGCCGGCGCACAAGAAAAGCAGGGCCTTGAAGAAGGCGTGCGTGAAGAGGTGGAACACGGCAGCGCCATAAGCGCCGACGCCGAGCGCCACGAACATGTAACCGAGCTGCGAGCAGGTCGAATAGGCGATAACGCGCTTGATGTCGTTCTGCACGAGGCCAACGGTTGCCGCAAAGAAGGCGGTGATCGCGCCGATCAGCGTGACAACGGTCAAGGCATCATGCGACAGTTCGAACAGCGGCGACATGCGGGCGACGAG
Source organism: Rhizobium sp. NFACC06-2 (assembly GCF_900101425.1). Lineage (NCBI taxonomy): Bacteria > Pseudomonadati > Pseudomonadota > Alphaproteobacteria > Hyphomicrobiales > Rhizobiaceae > Rhizobium > Rhizobium sp. NFACC06-2. Next base: position 200,722 of record NZ_FMVA01000002.1, read on the forward strand.
GAAGACGCCGGCGGTGACCATGGTTGCGGCGTGAATGAGGGCAGACACCGGGGTCGGGCCTTCCATCGCGTCCGGCAGCCAGGTGTGCAGCAGGAACTGCGCCGACTTACCCATGGCGCCCATGAAGAGCAGCAGGCAGACGCCCGTCATTGCATTGGCCTTGTCCAGATGCATGCCGAACAGGTTGATGACGGTTTCCGAGGAGGCAGCGCCTTCAGCCGGCAGATAGGTCGCAGCGGCAGCGAAGATCGTTTCGAAATTGATCGAGCCGAACAGCACGAACACGCCGCCAATGCCAAGAATGAAGCCGAAGTCACCGACGCGGTTGACGATGAAGGCCTTCATGGCGGCAGCCGATGCGGACGGCTTCTTGAACCAGAAGCCGATCAGCAGATAGGACGCCAGACCCACGCCTTCCCAGCCGAAGAACATCTGCAGCAGGTTGTCGGAGGTCACCAGCATCAGCATGGCGAAGGTGAAGAGCGACAGATAGGCAAAGAAGCGCGGACGATGCGGATCGTGGTGCATGTATCCGATCGAATAGAGATGCACCAGCGTCGAGACCGTGTTGACGACGACGAACATGACGGCAGTCAGCGTATCGATGCGGAACGCCCATTCGACGTCGATGCCGCCGGACTGGATCCAGCGCAGCACGGTGACCTTGATCACCTCGCCCGGCTCGCCATGGGCGAGTGCTACGGTGAAGAAGACGATCCAGGACAGGATGGCGACCACGATCATCAGACCGGTGGTGACATATTCCGAAGCCTTGGCGCCGATGGAGCGGCCGAACAGGCCGGCGATCAGGAAGCCGATCAGTGGAAGAAAGACGATAGCCTTGTAGATCATAGCCTTATCAGCCCTTCATCATATTGACGTCTTCGACGGCGATCGATCCGCGGTTGCGGTAGAAGACAACGAGTATTGCAAGACCGATGGCCGCTTCGGCGGCTGCGACGGTCAGAATGAACAAAGCGAAGACCTGGCCGACGATATCGTTCAGGAAGGCCGAGAAGGCCACCATGTTGATGTTGACCGCAAGCAGGATGAGTTCGATCGACATGAGGATGACGATGACGTTCTTCCGGTTGAGGAAGATGCCGAAGACGCCGATCGTGAAGAGGATCGCGCTGACCGTCAGGTAGTGGGAAAGACCGATTTCCATGTTCTGTTTCCTTGGATCCGTTCGCGCCTCAGATGCCCTGGCCCGGCTTGACCTTGACCGTGGTGACGGCGGTCTTCGGGTCGCGGCCGACCTGCGTGGAGATATCCTGCCGCTTGATGTCGGTGCGATGACGCAGCGTCAGCACGATGGCGCCGATCATGGCCACCAGCAGCACGAGGCCGGCGAGCTGGAAGAAGTAGACGTAATTGGTATAGAGCACGTCGCCGAGTGCGGCCGTATTGGTGCGTTCGGTGACAGGCGGGATCGGCATGGTAATGGACTTGGCCGCAATCGGGTTCAGCATGCTGCCGCCGACCACAACGATCAGTTCCGCCGCAAGGATGACACCGATCAGCGCACCGACCGGGGCATATTGCAGCACGCCCGAACGAAGCTCTGCGAAATCCACATCCAGCATCATGACGACGAAGAGGAAGAGCACCGCCACGGCGCCGACATAAACCACCAGCAGGATCATGCCGAGGAATTCGGCGCCCGTCAGCAGGAACAGCGCGGCTGCGTTGAAGAAGGTCAAAATCAGGAAGAGCACCGAATGAACTGGGTTCTTCGATGCGATGACCATGAACGCAGACGCCACGGCGACGAAAGCGAATATATAAAAGAATACAGCGTGCAGACCCATGTTGGTGCCTTCTTGTCCTCATCGGGCAAAGATGGCTCGAAGGCCCCTCACCCGTTTCGTCCCCGCCGGCGAAAACCGCGCAGGCATTTTACTTTTCATCGCTCTCCGGGGTTTCCCCCGGAAAGACGGTTGCGCCTTAACGGTAAGGCGCATCCAGTGCGAGGTTGCGTGCGATTTCACGCTCCCAGCGGTCGCCATTGTCGAGAAGCTTCTGCTTGTCGAAATAAAGCTCCTCGCGGGTTTCCGTCGCGAATTCGAAGTTCGGGCCTTCGACGATGGCATCCACCGGGCAGGCTTCCTGGCAGAAACCGCAATAGATGCACTTCACCATGTCGATATCGTAACGCACCGTGCGGCGGGTGCCGTCATTGCGGCGCGGGCCGGCTTCGATGGTGATCGCCTGAGCGGGACAGATCGCTTCACACAGCTTGCAGGCGATGCAACGCTCTTCACCGTTCGGATAACGGCGCAGCGCATGTTCACCACGGAAGCGCGGAGAGACCGGGCCCTTTTCGAAAGGATAGTTCACCGTTGCCTTCTGTTTGAAGAAGTGGCGCATCGTGAGCAGGATCGCGCCCACGAACTCCTTCAGGAACAGTGAATTGACGGCTTGGGAGAGGCTTGCCATCTCAGTCTCCAGATTTCTGAGCGAGGAGTACGGGCATCAACCGGCCCACCCCGTCAGCTTCAATACGAATGCAACAATAACGACCATGGCGAGCGACAGCGGCAGGAACACCTTCCAGCCGAGACGCATGAGCTGGTCATAACGGTAACGCGGAACGAAAGCCTTGGTCAGCGCGATCATGAAGAAGACCATGCAGCCCTTCAATGCGAACCAGACAATGCCCGGAACCCAGTTCAGGAACCACACATCCACGATCGGCAGCCAGCCGCCCATAAACAGGATCGTCGTCAGGCAGCAGATCAGCACGATCGCAGCATATTCGCCGAGCATGAACATCATGTAAGGCGTGGAGCCATATTCGACCATGTGACCGGCGACCAGTTCCGATTCCGCTTCCGGAAGGTCGAAGGGCGGACGGTTGGTTTCGGCAAGGCCCGAAATGAAGAACACGATGAACATCGGGAACAGCGACAGCCAGTGCCAGTCGAGGAACGAAGCAGGCAAGCCGAGCATGGTGCCAAGGCCGGTCTTCTGGGCAAGCACGATGTCCGTCAGGTTCAGCGAACCGACGCAGAGCAGAACGGTGACGATGACGAGGCCGATCGACACTTCGTAGGACACCATCTGCGCGGCAGAACGCAGCGCGCCGAGGAACGGGTACTTCGAGTTCGAAGCCCAGCCGCCCATGATGATGCCGTATACTTCAAGCGAGGAAATCGCGAAGATATAGAGAATGCCGACATTGATATTGGCGACAACCCAGCCTTCGTTGAAAGGAATGACGGCATAGGTGGCGAGCGCCAGCGTCACCGCTACCAGCGGCGCCAGAAGGAAAACGGCCTTGTTGGCGCCGGCCGGAATGACCGGTTCCTTCAGAATGAACTTCAAAAGGTCGGCGAAGGACTGGAAGAGACCGAAGGGACCAACGACGTTCGGACCACGGCGCAGCTGTACCGCCGCCCAGACCTTGCGGTCGGCAAGCAGCAGGAACGCGATGGACACCAGAAGGCAAACGAGAAGCAGCAGGGACTGGCCGACCATGATCAGCGCGGGCCAGACGTAGCTCCAGAAAAACTGTTCCATAAATCCCCTACCCTTACTCTGCCGCAGCCTGGAAATTGTTGCGGGCCAATGCGGAGCACTCGGCCATGACGGCGGATGCGCGCGCAATCGGGTTCGTCAAATAAAAGTCTTTAACCGGCGAGGCAAACGCCGACTTGTTGAGCGAGCCGGTTTTGCCAGCCAGCGCTTCGATATCTTTGCCGTTGCCGGCGGCGATCTCGTCGGTTTCCGCCAGATGCGGATGCGCGACGAAGAGCTGGCCGCGGAGCGCCGACAGCGAATCGAACGGCAGCTTCTTGCCGAGAACATCGGACAGCGCACGCAGGATCGCCCAGTCTTCGCGGGCTTCGCCCGGTGCGAAACCAGCACGGTTGCCGACCTGGACGCGGCCTTCGGTGTTGACCCAGATACCGGATTTTTCGGTATAGGCCGCACCCGGAAGGATGACGTCGGCATTCATCGCGCCCTGGTCGCCATGGCTGCCGATATAGACGGTGAACTTGGCGCCCTTGTTCGACAGGTCGAGTTCATCGGCGCCGAGCAGGAAGAGAACGTCCATGGAGGCGACCATGTCAGCGGCGGCAACACCGCCCTCGCCCGGCACGAAGCCGATATCGAGACCGCCGACGCGTGCAGCGGCGGTGTGCAGAACCGAGAAGCCGTTCCACTCTTCGGTGACAGCACCTACCGAGGTAGCGAGCTTGGCGGCGGCAGCGAGCACGGCTGCACCATCGGCGCGCGCCAGAGCACCCTGGCCGATGATGATCAGCGGGTTCTTGGCGGATTTCAGCTTGTCGATGAAGCTGTGCGAGCCATTGGCCAGATCGGACAGCGTTTCAGCGCCGGAACCAAGATATTCGTAATTGTAGCGCAGTTCGCCAGCTTCGCCGATCACGCCGATCGGGAAACCGCCGCGACGCCAGCGCTTGCGGATGCGGGCGTTGAGCACGGCCGCTTCGTAGCGCGGGTTGGAACCGACGATCAGCAGGGCGTCGGCCTGCTCGATGCCTTCAATGGTGGAATTGAAGATGTAGCTGGCGCGACCCAAAGACGGATCGAGCGCTGCACCATCCTGACGGCAATCGACATTGGCCGAACCGAGCGAGGCGAGAAGCGACTTCAGCGCGAACATTTCTTCAACGGAGGCCAGATCGCCGGCAACCGCGCCGATCCTGTTGCCGGATGTCGCGGCAACCGCCTGCTTGATCGCACCGAAGGCTTCACCCCAGGTGGCGGGCTGCAGCCGGCCATCCTTGCGGACATAAGGCCGGTCAAGGCGCTGCGTCTTCAGGCCGTCCCAGATGAAGCGGCTCTTGTCGGAAATCCACTCTTCGTTGATGGCCTCGTTGACACGCGGCATGACGCGCATCACTTCACGGCCACGGGTATCGACGCGAATGGCCGAACCGAGTGCGTCCATCACGTCGATGGTTTCGGTCTTGTTCAGCTCCCACGGACGGGCGGTGAAAGCGAAAGGCTTGGAGGTGAGCGCCCCGACCGGGCAAAGGTCAACGACGTTGCCCTGAAGCTCTGATGTCATCGCCTGCTCGAGATAGGTGGTGATTTCGGCATCCTCGCCGCGGCCGATCAGGCCGAGTTCGGCAATGCCGGCAACTTCCGTCGTAAAACGGACGCAGCGCGTGCAGTGGATGCAGCGGTTCATGACCGTCTTGACGAGCGGGCCGATATATTTGTCTTCAACCGCGCGTTTGTTTTCCGCGTAACGCGAACCGGCGATACCGAAGGCCATGGCCTGGTCCTGCAGGTCGCATTCGCCGCCCTGGTCGCAGATAGGGCAATCCAGCGGGTGGTTGATGAGCAGGAACTCCATCACGCCTTCGCGGGCCTTCTTGACCATCGGCGTGTTGGTGAAGATTTCCGGCAATTCGCCGTTCGGGCCGCCGCGAACGTCGCGCACGCCCATGGCGCAGGAAGCGGCGGGCTTGGGCGGTCCGCCCTTCACCTCGATGAGACACATGCGGCAGTTACCCGCGACCGACAAGCGCTCATGAAAACAAAAGCGCGGAACTTCGGCGCCAGCCTCTTCGCACGCCTGCAACAGCGTGAAATGATCCGGAACCTCGATCTCTTTACCGTCAACCTTGAGCTTTGCCATGGTCCTACTTACGTCCTGTTGCCTGTTCGTCCCGTGTCTCACACGGTCCGCAACAAATCCTTAATCGCACCCGGCAATTAACAGCCAGGCGCTTCATGGTGTCGCGAGACCGGAAATTCTCCGGCTTCGCCCGAAGCCTCAACGCTTATTCAGCGGCTTCCAGAACAGCGCCATCATCCATGGCCCTGTAGGTATATTGGTCGATGCGCTTTTCGATTTCCGGACGGAAATTGCGGATCAGCGCCTGTACCGGCCATGCGGCAGCATCGCCGAGCGCGCAAATGGTGTGGCCTTCGATCTGCTTCGTCACTTCGAACAGCATGTCGATCTCGCGCTTCTGCGCATTGCCCTTGACCATACGCTCCAGCACGCGCCACATCCAGCCCGTGCCTTCGCGGCATGGCGTGCACTGGCCGCAGCTTTCGTGCTTGAAGAAGGCCGCGATGCGGGCAATCGCCTTGATGACGTCGGTGGACTTATCCATGACGATCATGCCGCCGGTGCCGAAGGAGGATTTCACTTCGCGCATGCCGTCGAAATCCATGATGGCGTCCTTCATGTCCTCACCGCGAACGATGGGGCACGATGCGCCGCCGGGGATGACGCCGAGCAGGTTGTCCCAGCCGCCACGAATGCCACCGCAATGGTGTTCGATCAGCTCGCGGAAGGACAGACCCAGCGCATCTTCGAAGGTGCACGGACGTTCGACATGGCCGGAGACCATGAACAGCTTGGTGCCAACGTTGTTGGGACGGCCGATGGACGAGAACCAGGCAGCGCCGCGGCGCAGAATGGTCGGGGCAACCGCGATGGACTCAACGTTGTTGACGGTGGTGGGGCAACCATAAAGGCCCATATTAGCCGGGAACGGTGGCTTGAGGCGCGGCTGGCCCTTCTTGCCTTCGAGGCTTTCAAGCAGTGCCGTCTCTTCGCCGCAGATATAGGCACCTGCACCGTGATGGACGTAGATGTCGAAATCCCAGCCGTTCTTGTTGTTCCCGCCCAGCAGGCCTGCATCGTAGCATTCATCGATGGCTGCCTGAAGCGCTTCGCGCTCGCGCATATATTCGCCACGAACATAGATGTAAGCCGTATGCGCACCCATTGCGAAACCAGCGATCACGCAGCCTTCGATCAGCGTGTGCGGATCGTTGCGCAGGATTTCGCGGTCCTTGCAGGTGCCGGGCTCGGATTCATCGGCATTGACGACGAGATAATGCGGACGGCCGTCATTTTCCTTCGGCATGAACGACCACTTGAGACCCGTCGGAAAGCCGGCGCCGCCACGACCTCGAAGTCCCGAAGCCTTCATCTCATTGATGATCCAGTCACGGCCCTTTTCGATGATCTGCTTGGTGCCGTCCCAGTGGCCGCGCGCTCTAACGCCCTTCAGGGACTTGTCCTTGAGGCCGTAGAGATTGGTAAAGATGCGATCCTGATCTTTTAACATGCTTCACCTCTTACCGCGGCTTCTTGCCGAAGACCCTGATATACTCGGCTTCGCCACCCTTGGCGAGCGCCTCGGCCTGCTTGACCCAGTCATCACGGCCGATACGGCCCTTGAAATTCAGATAACCGTCAACCCAGTCGCATTCGGCCTGCTTCCAGGCCGCGATCTGCGCATAGGTAAAGATGCCGAGCTCGTGCAGCGTGCCTTCGATCTTCGGACCTACGCCGGAAATCAGCTTCAGGTCGTCGGGCGTTGCGGGCTTTTCGATGCCTGCCGGACGATCCTTGGAATCGAGCGACGGCTTCGCAGATCCCGAAGCTTCCTTTTCGGCGGTCTTCACATTGGCTTCGGCAGCCTTCGGCGCGGTCACCGGCGTCTTCAGCTTCGGATCGGTTTCAGGCGCATCCGTCTTTGGCTTGGCGGCGTTGGAGGGCGGAACCTGTGCGGCGTCCGCAGCCACTTCGGCCGGCTTGTCGAGATTGGAGCGATCCGGCTTGATCTCTTCCGTCAGCGTCGTCAGGCCGCCGACCGGGACCGACTGGTGACGGTCGATCTGCGGGCCGGTCTTGACGGTGTCGCCCTTGCCTGCCTCGAACGTATCGATGATCTCTTCCAGACGCTCGGGCGTCAGGTCCTCATAGGCGTCCTTGAAGATGATGACCATCGGCGCGTTGACGCAGGCACCCTGACATTCCACTTCTTCCCAGGAGAGCGTGCCGCTCTCATTGGTGTGCAGCGGATCGTGGTGGATCTTCTTGCGGCAGACATCCATCAGCGCTTCGGAGCCGCGCAGCATGCAGGGCGTGGTGCCGCAAACCTGAACGTGGGCGCGCGTGCCGACCGGCTTCAGCTGGAACTGGGTATAGAAGGTCGCCACTTCCATGACGCGGATATAGGCCATATCCAGCATGTCGGCGATTTTCTCGATGGCGGCGCGGGTAACCCAGCCGTCCTGCTCCTGCGCACGCATGAGCAGCGGGATGACCGCCGATTGCTGGCGTCCCTCGGGATATTTCTTGATCGTCTTTTCAGCCCATGCGGTGTTTTCCGCATTGAAGGCAAACGCCACGGGCTGGAACTGATCTTCGGCTAGTCGACGAACGGACATACTTCCTCACGCCTTTTCAGTTTAACGTCTCACAACGCGATCTCGCCACCGTGACGAATTCGCAGGCGTAAGCCGCCTTGTCTTTCTGCATGAACACGATGAACTTGCTGCCATTGGGAACCGAGGCCTTGATCTCGTATCCCGACGACAGAAGCTGCTTGATGGTCGAAGAGCCGCCGCTCGACAGCGATATGCCGCCCTCGTCCGTCGCCGTCTGGGCGAGAGCGGGGGCAGACATCGCAGCGAGAAAAGCCGGTATGGCCAGCGGCAGACGCATCAGCGGTCGACCTCCCCGAACACGATGTCGAGGGAGCCGAGCACGGCTGTAACGTCAGCAAGCTGATGGCCCTTGCACAGGAAATCCATGGCCTGCAGGTGTGCGTAGCCCGGCGCGCGGATCTTGCAGCGATAGGGCTTGTTCGAACCGTCTGCGACCACGTAAACGCCGAACTCGCCCTTCGGCGCTTCGACGGCGGCGTAAACTTCGCCGGCGGGAACGTGGTAACCTTCGGTGTAAAGCTTGAAATGGTGGATCAGCGCTTCCATCGAACGCTTCATCTCGCCGCGCTTCGGCGGAACCACCTTGCCGTCCAGCGAGGAGACCGGACCGATGCGGTGCTTGCCGGAGAGAAGATCGACGCACTGCTTCATGATCTTTACGGATTCGCGCATTTCCTGCATGCGGATCAGGTAACGATCGTAGCAATCGCCGTTCTTGCCGACGGGGATGTCGAATTCCAGATCGGAATAGCACTCGTAGGGCTGCGCGCGGCGCAAATCCCAGGCTGCGCCGGAACCGCGCACCATCACGCCCGTGAAGCCCCAGGCGAAGGCGTCTTCAAGCGAGACGACGCCGATATCGACGTTACGCTGCTTGTAGATGCGGTTGTCGGTCAGAAGACCTTCGATATTGTCGAGAACGGTGATGAACGGGTCGCACCATTTGCCGATATCGTCCACCAGCTCCGGCGGCAGGTCCTGATGCACGCCGCCGGGACGAACGTAAGCCGAGTGCATGCGGGCGCCACAGGCGCGCTCGTAAAACACCATCAGCTTTTCGCGCTCTTCGAAACCCCAGACCGGCGGCGTCATCGCGCCAACGTCCATGGCCTGTGTCGTCACGTTCATGATGTGCGACAGGATGCGGCCGATTTCCGAATAAAGAACGCGGATCAGCTGGCCGCGCATCGGGATTTCGAGGCCCAGCAGCTTTTCGACGGCGAGCGCGAAAGCGTGTTCCTGGTTCATCGGCGCGACGTAATCGAGACGGTCGAAATAGGGAACGGCCTGCAGATAGGTCTTGGTCTCGATCAGTTTTTCGGTGCCGCGATGCAGGAGACCGATATGCGGATCGACGCGCTCGACGATTTCGCCATCCAGTTCCAGAACCAGACGCAGCACGCCGTGCGCGGAGGGATGTTCCGGACCGAAGTTGATCGTGAAATTGCGGACGTTATGCTCAGTCATTCTAGTGCTCCGCCGAGGTGATCATGGCGATGAATTCGGGGCCGGTCATGTTCTGCGTGGTTTCTGCGAAGGAATAGCTCGAAGGCTTTTCATCCGTGAAAATCTGCGACGCGAACTTGAAGCTGGAAGGGTTGTCGAAAGCCTGCAGCGAAACGGCAAAATGCTTGCCATCCTTGGAACGCCAGACCAGCGTGCTGCCGCAGGCCTTGCAGAAGCAACGCTCGCCCCACTCCGATGAGGAGTAGACACCGAGGTTTTGCTCATTTTCAAAGGCGATATCAGTGCATTCGACAGCCATGAACGCACCGCCGGACCAGCGGCGGCACATGGAGCAATGGCAGACGCCGAATTCGCGGGCACCGAGCGTGGCTGTGAAGCCAACGGCGCCGCAAAGACATTGTCCATGCTCTGTCGCGGGGGCTTGGCTCATTGCTTGGCCTTTTCGTCGCCCGGGAGAACATATTCGGTTCCCTCCCACGGGGAAAGGAAATCGAAATTGCGGAATTCCTGTTTCAGTTCGACCGGTTCATAAAGAACCCGTTTCAGCACGTCATCGTAACGCACTTCCACAAAGCCGGTAACCGGAAAATCCTTGCGCAGCGGATGGCCTTCAAAACCGTAATCCGTGAGGATGCGGCGCAGGTCCTTATGGCCTTCGAAGGGAATGCCATACATGTCCCAGGCTTCGCGCTCGAACCATTCAGCGCCCATGTAAACGGGTGTCGAAGACGGCACGCCCTCGTCTTCCGCCACCTGCAGCTTGACGCGCACGCGCAGGTTCTGGCGCGGCGACAACAGGTGATAGACGACATCGAAACGCTTTTCGCGCTGCGGCCAGTCAACGCCGCAAATATCGATGATGTTGACGAAACCGCACTGCACGTCATCGCGCAGGAAGGTCAAAAGCGCGATCACGCTTTCAGGCGTCGTGTTCAGGGTCAGCTCGCCATAGGCGATATCAGCCGACACCACGAGGGAACCGCGCGCTTCCTTAACGTAAGCAGCAAGATCGTTGAGAGCTTCGCTCATTCTTAATCCGTCCTTTGCCCTTAGCGCTCGATCGTACCGGTACGACGAATCTTCTTCTGCAGCAGAAGCACGCCGTAAAGCAGCGCCTCCGCCGTGGGGGGACAGCCCGGAACGTAGATATCCACCGGCACGACGCGGTCGCAGCCGCGCACGACAGCGTAGGAATAATGGTAATAACCGCCGCCATTGGCGCAGGAGCCCATGGAGATCACGTAACGCGGCTCGGGCATCTGGTCATAGACCTTGCGCAGAGCGGGCGCCATCTTGTTGGTCAGCGTGCCGGCAACGATCATGACGTCCGACTGGCGCGGTGAGGCGCGCGGGGCGACACCGAAGCGCTCCATGTCATAACGCGGACCGGAAGCCTGCATCAGGCCTTCGACGGCGCAGCAGGCAAGGCCGAACTGCATCCACATCAGGGAGCCGGTGCGGGCCCAGGTGATCAGCTCGTCGGTCGAGGTGACGAGAAAGCCCTTGTCGGCCAGCTCGTCATTGATTTCCGTGAAGTAGGCGTCGTTGCTGCCAACCGGCTTGCCGGTTGAGGGATCGATGATCCCCTTTGGCTGCGGCGCAACGAGCGTGGTGTTGTTCTGGCTCATGCCCATTCCAGCGCTCCCTTCTTCCACTCATAGATAAAGCCGATGGTGAGAACGAGAAGGAACACCATCATCGACCAGAACCCGAACCAGCCCATCTCGCCGAAAGACACCGCCCATGGGAACAGGAAGGCGACTTCCAGGTCGAAGATGATGAACAGGATCGACACCAGATAAAAGCGGATATCGAATTTCATGCGGGCATCGTCGAAGGCGTTGAAACCGCACTCGAAAGCAGAAAGCTTTTCCGGGTCCGGCGCCTTGTAAGCGACAGCGAACGGCGCAATGAGAAGCGCCAGGCCGATGACGAGAGCGATACCGATGAATATTGCGATCGGAATGTAGGAACTGAGGAGTTCAGTCATGGTCTCTTCCCTGCCCGGCCGGGTGCCGGGCCTGCCTTTGTGACCTTAAGTCTCAAAGAGCGGACAATATGTTGCAACGCCAAAGTCGTTAGCGCAGCCGCGCTCTCTCTGCAAGAGTTTAGGCACCATTTCAAGACACCTGCCGCATTGATTGGCAACAATATTGCCGGAATTGACGCAAATTTGGGCCACAATTCCGGCCTAAGCCACTCAAATACAATAATAATCGATTGAACGACGCAACCGCAAAAAAGTCACACGAATTTTACGTCCGGATGGCGGTGAAGTGACGATATTCGGGAATCGAAACTTGACTAAAAAATGCAGGAAAAACCGCGTTTAAAAAGCCCGGAATCAGGCGCTGGAATCGTCAATAGACGAGCACGCAAATCGCGCGTCGATCTGTTTTTGAGGAGACATTTCAGGAGAGAGAAATGGCGCGAGTGACGGGGCTCGAACCCGCGACCTCCGGCGTGACAGGCCGGCACTCTAACCGACTGAGCTACACCCGCGCACCACAGACATTCATCTGCGTTTCCCGAGGGACAGGATGGCGCGAGTGACGGGGCTCGAACCCGCGACCTCCGGCGTGACAGGCCGGCACTCTAACCGACTGAGCTACACCCGCATCTCCTGACGACAGGAACCAGTCCCGCCGCTCGAACCAGCCTCGGCTGTTCGATGAGCGGCTAACTACGGCGTTCGTGCAGGGGTGTCAAGCAGGTTTCACGACAAAAGAATAAGCTTCTTCATTTTGATCGGAAAAAACCGAAAGGCCTTGGAACGCGATTGCGGCAAACGCCCTGTTTTGCGGGCTTTTCCCAACGAAAACAGAAAACTTGTCCACAGCCGCAGGCTTCCGTAACGGGATTTCCACATGACCATCACGGCGTCCTCGGGTCCTGTTTCGGGCAAAAAGCCCGCAGTTCCCGGCTTTTTGCCCGCGCCCCCCCGGCGACAGAAAATTCTCTCGGCAAAAAAAACAAAAAAACTTCACAAAAGCCCTTGCGGTTTTTTTCCGATCCGCATACATCACGGCCACCGACGCGGCGGACATGATCCGCAAGACGCGAAGGGCGATTAGCTCAGTTGGTAGAGCGCCTCGTTTACACCGAGGATGTCGGGAGTTCGAGTCTCTCATCGCCCACCATTTTTCCCGAAGATTTAAATATCACCCTTGAAACCGAGACACGTTGTGTGTGCTTTCGCGATGCGATAAGCCCTCCAGTATTCGGAATCCCCCTGCCCTCACTACGGTCGGTAGAGCGTCGTCATGATTCCCAACCGCTGGAATCGCTTTTCTCCAGTTACGCCATGCCAAATCGGCACTGGTGTTCCAAATTCCGACAACTTGACCACCCCCTGTATCACCCCGCAACATACCGGAAAATAAGGAAGATTCAGACTTTCTAAAGAGATTTCAGGCATTGTTTGCGCACCGTTTCATGATGAACGGTTGAACTGATGGATGAAACCATGTCGATCGACGCGTTTGTAACACTCGCGCTTATTGCGCTGCCTGTTTATATTTTTTTCCGCTGGGTCCAGCAGGACTCGGAAAAACAAGATACTCCCAAAAGCAAGAATTCCCTGGGGCGGTGATCCGTTACGATCGATCCGCAGCATTTTCCCGGATGGCTCCGGACGAATCCTTCACAATCCGATATCGAAGCGGCAATGCCGATTTTAACGGCTTGCATCGTCAGGCATCGTGCAAGATCGGGAAACCTGGCCAAGAGGCCCCTCGCCGTATAGAAAAGCCGGGCATAGCCCGGCTTTTCTCATTTGCGGCGCCAGTCGGCTCGATCAGTTGATCGCCTTCATATTGACGGTGAAGAACAGCGTTTCGCCGGAAGAATCGTCCACGCCGTCATTGTCGGTCACGGCATAGGCCGTTCCCGCCCTGTCGAAGGTGAAGCCTTCCAGCTTGTCGACGACGTAACCATTGGTCTGGGCCTTGAGATCGGGCAGGAAGTCATGGGCTTCCTGCTTGGCCACCAGCGGCAGGTCGCCGCCGATCTTGCCAGGCTTCAGGTCCGCGATTGCAACACGGTAGAGCTTCTTGATCTTGGCCTTGTCGCCGATCTGGTTGTCGCGCTCAACGATATAGACATAGTCGCCCTGCGCGGCGATTTCGGAGAGGCCGACCCAGCCTGCCTCGGTCTTGTCGAGCGGATAACGGACGGCGCCCCACTCCTTGGACTTCGGATTGTAGGAGACGAGCTTGACGAAGCCCTTTTCGTCCGTGCCCCATTCACGCTGCACAGCCATCCACAGCGTCGCGTCGTCGCCCTTGCCGATCATTGTCACGCCTTCGAAACCGAAGCGGGTGTCGCCGGCGAGAAGTTCCTTCGGCAATGCGATCTCAGCCTTTATCTCGCCCTTGGCGTTGACGTTATAGAGCGCGTGCGGAACGAGCTTGGCGCTGTCGCCTTCAGAAGCCAGCCAGAAACCGCCCTTGCCGTCCAGCGTGATGCCTTCGATGTCGAGCTTCTGGGCGGCGATGCCGTCACGCTTGACGCGCAGCACGCTGGTGATGGTGGCGGGCTTTTTCGTCGCATCGATGGTGAAGATCGACGGCTGGTTGCCATAGACCGAGTCGGAGACGGCATAGAGAATTCCGGGCTTTTCGGCATCGCCGACCAGACCCGAAAGAGCGCCCCAGCCGATCGGTGCACCATCGACGGTGGCGGAAACGAGCTGCGGATAGGCTGCTTCACCTTCACCGCGTTCATAGAGCATGACATGCGAGCGCACGCCGCCGTCTTCGATCAGATCGACCTCATTGGCCGTGGCAAGCAGGTTGCGCGACGGGATGGCGACAGCGCCCTCCGGCGAAACGCCCGAAGGCAGGAGCTGCGTCAGTTCCGGCTCCTTGCCGGTGTCCTTGTAGACAGCGACGACAGAGGCGCGCTCGGACAACACGAAGAAATATTTCTGGTCGCCGAAGGTCGCAGCTTCCAGACCTTCCGGCTCGATGCCCTTGGCCTTCGAGCGCTTTTCCGGATAGTGGCCGATGGCCGCAACCGCGTGTTCGAGCGAGGCGCCGGATTCGTAGACGAGCTTGCCGGTCTTGTCGAAGATGGTGAAGCCACGCGAACCGCCCTGCCAGTCGCCCTCATTGGCGATGACGATACGGTCATTGTCCAGCCACTTCACGGCGTCCGGCTCGCGCTTGCGGCCTTCCTGCTTGTCGGTGAACTTCAACTGGCCGTCGGTCTTCGTATCGATGCCTTCAAGATCGACCTTGCCGGCGGAGAAATGCGTCTTCACCGTGCCGGTCTTGCCGTCGAGAATGACGATATGATTGTTTTCCTGAAGCGTCAGCGCGATCTCGCCATTGGCGTTGATCGACACGAATTCCGGCTCCGGATCCTCAGGGGAAATTTCGGCAAGGCCGGTGAGTTCGATCTTCTTCAGCGTCGCGCAATCGGCAACGCCGTCTTTAAGGCCGACAGTCACCAGATAACCGGCTGGCATCTGCGGCAGGGCACCTTCGTTTACCTCTTCATCGCGCTCGTTTTCGATGGCGATGGCGGCGAAGGTCTTGTCCGGAGAAACGGCGACGGAATCGGGCTGGCCGCCGAGATCACAGCTTGCTTCGATCTTCTTGGTAGCAATATCGACCGTCACCAGCTTGCCAGAGGGCTTGGCGCGATTTTCCGACGTATTGACGCCGGCCAGAACCTTGAGGCCTGCGACAGCAACGGAGGTCGGCTCGCCTTCGAGCAGCAGCGCGCCGCCGGCCTTGGGAGCCTTGGCGTCGGTGATGTCGATGAAACCGATGCCGCCAAGCGGGCTGTCCGAATATATCAACGTCTTGCCGTCTTCGCTGGCGGTTATGATTTCAGCCGAGGTGACGGACTTGGCGTCCTTGTCCGCGGGAAGGTTTTTCGCCACCGGGAAAGATGCGATGCGGTTGAAAACCGGCTCGGCCGAAGCCGGGATGGCTGCGGACGTGAGCAGCGCGGCGGTCAAAGCCATTTGAGAAAATCGGAACGCCATTTTAATCCCCCTTGGGTCCAAAAATACCCCAAGGCTTCTGCGTTACAGACATGACAGTGGCATGACACTTCCTGACCGATGAATCAAAAAGCCCGGCCTGGAAGGCCGGGCTTTCGTGTTTATGCCCACATTCCGCGTCGAAAAACGCCGTGTGTCCGGATGGAAGCTACACAGGCGCTTCCCTGCTTTCATTCACATCTTGACCGGGAAAACCCGGCCTGTCCGAAAAGAGTTTTTCGAAACACCGCCCGCTTTTGGCGGCGATGTGACGGCGTCAGGGCGTCAAAACATGTTTCCTCGTGAACCTGAAAAGCTGCCCGCCCGCCGCCGGGCGTTGCAGCTTTCCGGAAACCTTACGAGTTGACGGCGTCCTTCAGGCCCTTGCCTGCGGAAAACTTCGGTACGTTGCGAGCCGGGATATCGACTTCAGCACCCGTGGAAGGGTTACGGCCCTTGGAGGCTTCACGACGGCTGACGGAGAAGCTGCCGAAGCCGGCCAGGCGAATGTCGCCACCGTTCTTCAGTTCGCTCTGTACAGTTTCGAATACAGCATCAACAGCGGAAGCAGCATCTGCCTTCGTGAGACCAGCCTTTTCGGCAACAGCAGAGACGAGCTCGTTCTTGTTCATGTTTCCACCCCTTTCAATGGTTTGAAACGACTCAAATTAAGCCGGCGCAGAATACGTTCGCATCCGCGCGCAGCAACCCAAAAGCGCTGGAATCGCCTGAAAAACAAGGGGTCTGCGTTTTTTTTCACAAAAAAGGCCGACATTTCTGCCGGCCTTCCACATATTAGTGCCAAATTCGCATCACTTGTGCGCAGCTTTACGCCACATGCGCCTTCCGACACCTAACACATTGAATCTATGCAGCAGCCGTCGCGAAAGGCGATTCCCGCCCCTCGCGACGATGCATTATCAATGCGCGATGGTCTGGCTGCCGTCGTCGACGCCTTCGACGGTTGCTATCACCGGCGTCTCGATGCTGCCGTCCCACTCGATGGGCTCCGGCTGGCGGATAAGGGCGTGCTTGATGACCTCGCCCATGCGCGACACCGGGATGATTTCCATCTCGTTCTTCACATTGTCCGGAATCTCCGCCAGATCCTTGGCGTTTTCTTCCGGGATCAGCACCTTCTTGATGCCGCCGCGAAGGGCCGCAAGCAGCTTTTCCTTCAGGCCGCCGATCGGCAGCACGCGACCGCGAAGCGTGATCTCGCCCGTCATCGCGACATCCTTCGAGACCGGAATGCCGGTCATGATGGAGACGATGGCGGTCGCCATGGCAACGCCGGCGGACGGTCCGTCCTTCGGGGTCGCACCTTCCGGAACGTGCACGTGGATGTCGCTCTTGTCGAAGCGCGGCGGCTCGATGCCGAAATCCACGGCGCGCGAACGGACATAGGATGCCGCCGCCGAAATGGATTCCTTCATCACTTCCTTGAGGTTGCCGGTCACCGTCATACGGCCCTTGCCCGGCATCATCACGCCTTCGATGGTGAGCAGCTCACCGCCGACTTCCGTCCAGGCAAGACCCGTAACGACGCCGACCTGATCCTCGCGCTCGGCCTCGCCATGGCGGAACCGCGGAACGCCCAGATAATCCGGCACGTTGGCAGCGGTGACTTCCACGGACTTGACCTTGCCCTTGATGATCTCGGTGACAGCCTTGCGCGCCAGCTTCATCAGCTCGCGTTCGAAGCTGCGCACGCCCGCCTCGCGGGTGTACTGCTGGATGACGACCATCAGGGCGTCATCGGTAACCGAGAACTCTTCCGGACGCAGGGCATGTTCCTTGATCGCCTTCGGCAACAGGTGACGCTTTGCGATTTCGCGCTTTTCGTCTTCCGTGTAACCGGCGATGCGGATCACTTCCATGCGGTCCATCAGCGGGCCGGGAATGTTCAGCGTGTTAGCCGTTGTCACGAACATCACGTCGGACAGGTCGTATTCCACTTCAAGGTAATGGTCCATGAAGGTGGAGTTCTGTTCCGGATCGAGCACCTCGAGCAGAGCCGACGACGGATCGCCACGGAAATCCATGCCCATCTTGTCGATTTCGTCGAGCAGGAAGAGCGGGTTCGCCTTCTTGGCCTTCTTCATCGACTGGACGATCTTGCCCGGCATGGAGCCGATATAGGTACGGCGGTGACCGCGGATTTCCGCTTCGTCACGAACGCCACCCAGCGCCATGCGCACATATTCGCGGCCGGTCGCCTTGGCGATCGACTTGGCGAGCGAGGTCTTGCCGACGCCGGGCGGGCCGACGAGGCAGAGGATCGGGCCACGGATTTTCGTCGCACGGGCCTGCACGGCCAGATATTCGACGATACGCTCCTTGACCTTATCCAGACCGAAGTGGTCCTGATCCAGGATCTTCTCGGCATTGTTGAGGTCCGCCTTGATCTTGGACTTCTTGCCCCACGGCAGACCGAGCAGCCAGTCGAGATAGTTGCGCACGACGGTCGCTTCCGCGGACATCGGGCTCATCTGGCGCAGCTTCTTCATTTCCGCTTCGGCCTTTTCCTTGGCCTCCTTGGAAAGCTTGGTCTTGGCGATGCGCTCTTCCAGCTCGGCCATCTCGTCACGGCCGTCCTCGCCGTCGCCGAGCTCCTTCTGGATCGCCTTCATCTGCTCGTTCAGGTAATATTCGCGCTGGGTCTTCTCCATCTGTCGCTTGACGCGCGAGCGGATGCGCTTTTCGACCTGGAGCACGGAAATTTCGCCTTCCATGAAGCCGAGCGCCTTTTCAAGCCGCTGCTTCACGCTGACGGTTTCCAGCATTTCCTGCTTTTCGGTGATCTTGATAGACAGGTGCGAAGCGACCGTATCGGCAAGCTTCGAATAATCGTCGATCTGGCCGGCGGCGCCGACAACCTCGGGCGAAATCTTCTTGTTGAGCTTCACATAGCTCTCGAATTCAGACACGACCGAACGCGACAGCGCCTCGATCTCGACCGGATCTTCGGCAGGCTCCTGCAACGGCGTCGCAGTGGCTTCATAGAAGTCCTCACGGCCGGTGTAGCTGTCGATCTGGGCGCGGCCCTTGCCTTCCACCAGCACCTTCACGGTGCCGTCGGGAAGCTTCAGAAGCTGCAGGACATTGGCGACCGTGCCGACCTTGTGGATGGCCTCCGGGGCCGGATCGTCATCGCTGGCGTTGATCTGGGTGACAAGCATGATCTGCTTGTCCGAACCCATGACTTCCTCGAGCGCACGAATGGATTTTTCCCGCCCGACGAACAGGGGAACGATCATATGCGGGAAAACGACAATGTCGCGCAGGGGAAGTACCGGATAGGTACCGCCAGATGCCGCAGACGTGATGTTCGTCATATCATTTCCTTTCCATGGTCCCTTTCGGGACACTTTGCCGGACAGCTTGGGGCATCCGGCACATTCATTTCTCGAGACTGAAAGTGGAGTTTCGAAACACCGATTTCAAGTCGCCGGAACAGACGGTCCCGCTAAGCGGCAAGACCGTGAAATTCAACAAAACCCAGCGCCGGCTAATACTACCGACATTTCCGGTTATCCTTGAGGGCTCAGGAACCGGGTCGCCGACGAAATTCACATTTCCGTCATATCGCGCTGCAAATCAGTTGTAAGACTTTATCAGCAAAGCGCAATCCGCTCCAAACGCAAAATCGGGCTTCGCCAAGTTAGGCGCAAGTTTCGCAAGGCCCATCTAATAGAAAAGGCCCGCACGGATGCGAGCCTCTGATTTCATCAAACATCACGGCAGCCAGTTACGCCGAGACGTTGGTCTTTTCTTCCTGACGGTCCGCATAGATGTAGAGCGGACGCGCGACACCGCTGACGACGTCGTTGGAAATGACCACTTCGCGTACCCCTTCCAGCGTCGGCAGTTCGAACATGGTATCCAGCAGGATCTTTTCCATGATCGAGCGCAGGCCGCGGGCACCGGTCTTGCGGGTGATCGCCTTGCGGGCGATTTCGCGCAGCGCGTCCTCGTGGAAGGTCAGCTCGACGTCTTCCATCTCGAACAGGCGCTGGTACTGCTTGACGAGCGCGTTCTTCGGCTCGGACAGGATCTGGATCAGGGCATCTTCATCCAGGTCTTCCAGCGTTGCCAGAACGGGCAGACGGCCGATGAACTCGGGGATAAGACCGAACTTCACCAGATCTTCCGGCTCCAGTTCACGCAGCACTTCGCCCACACGGCGATCGTCTTCCGCCTTGACGGTTGCACCAAAGCCAATCGAGGTCTTTTCGCCGCGGGCCGAGATGATCTTGTCGAGGCCGGCAAACGCGCCGCCGCAGATGAACAGGATATTGGTCGTATCCACCTGCAGGAATTCCTGCTGCGGATGCTTGCGTCCACCCTGCGGCGGAACGGAAGCGACCGTGCCTTCCATGATCTTCAGAAGCGCCTGCTGAACGCCCTCGCCCGACACGTCGCGCGTGATGGACGGGTTGTCCGACTTGCGGGAAATCTTGTCGACTTCATCGATATAGACGATGCCGCGCTGAGCGCGCTCGACATTGTAATCCGCAGCCTGCAACAGCTTCAGGATGATGTTTTCCACATCCTCGCCGACATAACCGGCTTCTGTCAGCGTCGTTGCATCCGCCATGGTGAAGGGAACGTCGATAATGCGGGCGAGCGTCTGGGCAAGATAGGTCTTGCCGCAACCCGTCGGACCGACAAGCATGATGTTCGACTTCGCAAGCTCGACATCGCCATTCTTGGAGGCGTGCGCGAGGCGCTTATAGTGGTTGTGAACGGCCACAGACAGGATCTTCTTCGCCTGCTTCTGGCCGATGACGTATTCGTCGAGGATCTTGATGATGTCCTGCGGGGTGGGTACACCCTCGCGCGACTTCACCATCGACGTCTTGTTCTCCTCGCGGATGATGTCCATGCACAATTCGACGCATTCATCGCAGATGAACACCGTCGGTCCGGCAATGAGTTTCCGGACTTCGTGCTGGCTCTTGCCGCAGAATGAACAATAGAGTGTATTCTTAGAGTCGCCGCCGTTGCTGCCGCTGACTTTGCTCATATCTCTTTCCTTCCAGCACGCCGCAGGTCCGCCAAACGGATCGCGGTCAACTTACCGCCCGCCGATACGGCAGCCCTTGGGGTGCATCGCCGTATCCGCCTCGTTTCCCGGGGTACTAACCGGTATCAGATACATGAGCTGACAACCGGCTGCAACGAATTCCCCATCAAACCAAAGGCCACGTCATAAAAATTCAACATAGCCTTTATATATACTAATATCGCTTTCTGTTGCGGTTGAAAGCCCCGAAATTACTTTTGCGGGTTCAAACAAACGTCAAAAAGCGGCGCGCCTCAATTCGCGGCAGCGCCTTCGATTTCCTGGCGCGAGGTCAGGATCTTGTCGATCACGCCCCAGTCCTTCGCCTCGTCTGCATCCATGAAGTGGTCGCGATCAAGGGTTTTTTCAACCTCTTCGAGCGTACGGCCGGTATGCTTCACGTAGACTTCATTGAGGCGGCGCTTCATCTTGATGATGTCGCGGGCGTGGCGCTCGATGTCCGATGCCTGCCCCTGGAAACCGCCGGAAGGCTGGTGCACCATGATGCGGGCGTTCGGGGTTGCGAAACGCATTCCCTTTTCACCGGCGGCCAGAAGCAGCGAGCCCATGGAGGCAGCCTGGCCGACGCAGAGCGTGGAGACCGCAGGGCGGATGAACTGCATCGTATCGTAAATCGCCATGCCGGCGGTCACAACGCCACCCGGCGAATTGATGTAAAGCGCGATTTCCTTCTTCGGGTTTTCAGCCTCGAGGAAAAGCAGCTGCGCGCAGACGAGCGAAGCCATCTGGTCCTCCACCGGACCGGTGAGGAAAATGATGCGTTCCTTGAGAAGACGGGAAAATATGTCGTAGGAGCGTTCGCCGCGATTGGTCTGCTCAACGACCATCGGCACCAGAGCCATGGCGGTATCAACTGGATTTTTCATGTCCGTCCTTTGTCAAACTCTGCCCTTCGCGAAAAACCGCTCCGGAATCACTTCTAACCTTCATACTCCCTACATAGAGTGTCCCTGCCCCGTACTTCAAGACACGAAGCCGCATATCCTTAACGGCTCAACAGCGTTTGCAGGCCTTTCGGGCCGAGGTTGACAGGGCTTTCGGACCGGGCGGCGCCAGCTGGGCTTCTTTCCCCAGCTGCCACCATTTTTTTACTATGGCAGGCGACGACGGCAAAAATCGCCCGCCATGCACAGATATAACTTCTCACCGGCAAGAACTCGTTAGTATTTGCTGCCGATACTGGCCAGCGAATTTCCGGTTCCCTTTGGGGAATGGGCCCATCCGGGCGAAATGGCAGCTCAACAATTCCAGCGGGCATAACGCACCTCGTGCGAAAGAGCCCGCTTTTATCGCATTATGGCGCAGATAGGATTTTGCAATGCTGGATGCAAAGACGAGCACGCTACTGTGGGCGGCGGAAACGTTCACCCTTGCCGTGCTTTTGGGAACGCTGTGGCTGCACCGCCCTTCCCGCCGGCATAATCTCTTTTTCGCCGCCGGTTTCCTCGCCACGGGCTTCGGCGCTGTCATGGTGGCGTTTCGCGGGGATATTTCCAGTTTTCTGTCCATCCAGGTCGGCAATACGCTCGCACTTTCCGCCTTCGGTTTCTGGCTTGCGGGCCTGCTGTGCTTCGAACAGCGGAAAATCGGCGGCTGGGTCGCCATTCCGGCTCTCCTGTGGATTGCCGGAATGTTCCTGCCGCCCGTGCGTGAAAACATGGTGGCCCGCATCCTGCTTTATCACGCCAGTGCGGCCACCGGTTATTTCACGCTCGCCGGCGTCCTTCTGGCCAGCAAGGCGCGCGCCTCACGCAGCCGCCGGGTTCTGGCCGCGATCCTGATCCTGCAGGCTTTTGCCGGGGCGTTCGTCGCATCCATCGTCATCCCCGCCAATGCCGCCATCCCCAACGCCATTCCCATGACATCGGCGCTTGCCCTCTCCGGCATGCTCGGCTTCACGGCCATCATCATGATCAGCGCCAAGATCATCATGGAGGATACGGAAAGCCGCCTCCATCGCCTCGCCATGACCGATCATCTGACCGGCGTTCTCAACCGGCGCGGCCTGCTGGAGGAGTTCGAGCGTATCAAGAAAAGGTCGCCGGCCTCCAGCCGTTACGTGGCTCTGGTGCTGTTCGATATCGACCATTTCAAGAAGATCAACGACAGATACGGCCACCAGTCCGGCGATGCGGTGCTCGTGCATTTTTGCAATATCGCCCAGCGCGCAATCGGCGATCGCGGCCTTTTCGTCAGGATGGGAGGCGAGGAATTCGCGCTGGTTGCCGAAGTCGAAAGCCCTTCCAGCACGGCGACGCTTGCGGAAGCCATCCGCAGCAATCTGCGCCTTTCGAAGATCAGTTCGCGCGGTGAAGCCATCGAGGTGACCACCAGCGTCGGCATATCCGAAGCCACGATCAAGGATGCCGACCTCAATACGATGATGACGGAGGCCGACCGCGCGCTTTATGCCGCCAAGAAGGCCGGGCGCAACCGGACCGTCATCCATGTCAATTCGGCCAATGTCGTCGTGCCCGCCTCGGACCGTGACGAAAATCCGATGGACAACAATGCCGACCGTCAGGTCGCGGCGCTGAACCGGATAGCCGCCATCGCCAGCCGATGACGATGTAACCACCCAGTGACCGGTATAGAGTTATCCGGAAGGGATTTCCCTCCCTTCCCAAAGCGCCGCGCGCGGAATAGACCATGGGCATGACAGCGACATTTCCGTTTCTCAAAATCGATCCCGCCACCCGCCGCATTTCACTTGATGCCCGCGACCCGGCTTTCTACAACGA
The DNA here is from genome assembly GCF_900101425.1 of Rhizobium sp. NFACC06-2. Lineage (NCBI taxonomy): Bacteria > Pseudomonadati > Pseudomonadota > Alphaproteobacteria > Hyphomicrobiales > Rhizobiaceae > Rhizobium > Rhizobium sp. NFACC06-2. Next base: position 224,186 of record NZ_FMVA01000002.1, read on the forward strand.
TCCGAACCCGGTCTATGCGGCCCTGCACGCTGAATGTCCCACCTTCTACTGGGAAGAACAGCGGCAATGGTTTTTTACGGGATACGACCACGTGAGCGCGCTGTTGCGCGACCGCCGCTTCGGACGGCAGATCCTGCATGTGGCAAGCCGCGAAGAGATCGGCCTGGCGGAGCCGCTCGAACATGTGAAGCATTTCGACGCTGCCGAGCAGCATTCGCTGCTGGAACTGGAACCGCCGGAGCACACGCGGCTGCGCACGCTCATCAACCGCGCCTTCGTGTCGCGGCATGTCGACAAGATGAAGCCGGAAATCGAGGAACTCGCCAACCGTCTGATCGACACCTTCGAAAGCAGGGGCGAGACGGAACTGCTCTCTTCCTATGCCGATATCATTCCGGTGACGATGATCGCCCGCATGATCGGCATTCCCGAGGAGATGGGGCCACAGCTTCTGAAATGGTCGCACGCCTATGTCGGCATGTATATGTTCAAGCGCACGCCGGAAGACGAGCTGCTGGCCGACAGGGCCGCGCATGAGTTTTCAGACTATGTGCGCAGCGTGATCGCCGAGCGGCGGGCGGAGCCGAAGGACGATCTGCTGAGCCACATGATCCATACGGAGCACAAGGGCCAGTATCTGACCGACGACGAGCTCGTCTCCACCACCATCGTGCTGCTGAATGCCGGGCACGAGGCGACCGTGCACCAGATCGGCAATTCCGTGCGCATCATTCTGGAAAGCGGCATCTCCCCCGAGACGCTGTTTACCGACGATGCCGCCACGGAACGGACGGTGGAAGAAACCCTGCGCATCTGCGCGCCAGTGCATATTTTCCAGCGCTGGGTTCTGGAACCCGTCGAAATCGACGGCGTCGCGTTCAAGCGCGGCGACAAGGTCAGCCTCATCCTCGCCGCCGCCAATCTCGATCCGGCAAAATTTTCCGATCCCCTGACTTTCCGGCCGGACCGCAACGAGGGCGCCAACGTCTCCTTCGGCGCCGGCATCCATTTCTGCATCGGCGCGCCGCTGGCAAGGCTGGAGCTCAATCTCGCCCTGCCCCTGCTTTTCAAACGCCTGCCGGGCCTGAAGATCGCCGAGCCGCCCAGGGTCAAGGATGTCTATCATTTCCATGGTCTGGAGCGGCTCGATCTCAGTTGGTAGATCGGGGTGGCGAAGCTTCGCCCTTAGATTTGCGCCAGCCCACCGTCGACGGAAAGTTCCACACCCGTGATGTAGCTGGCTTTTGAAGACGCCAGAAACAGCACCGCCTCGGCAATTTCGTCAGGATCGGCCATTCGGCCGATCGGCGCCGCGTCCTTCAGATAGGCCTTGAAACCGGCGATTTTCTCATCATCCATTTTCAGGCCATTTTCCATGATCGGCGTGCGGGTGACACCCGGGCTTACCGTATTGACGCGGATTCCCCGCCCCTTCAGGTCATTGGCAAAGCTGCGGGCAAACGATCGAACCGCCGCCTTCGACGCATTGTAGGCGCTCAGTCTTTCCATGCCCTTGTTGCCAACGATCGACCCCGTCAACACGATCGAACCGCCATCGCGCAGCACGGGCAGCAGGGTCTGCACCGCGTAGAATACGCCCTTCACATTAATATCAAAAATCCGGTCGTAAAGCGCCTCATTGGTCTCGCCAAGATCGTTATTCTCCGCGATGCCGGCGTTGGCGACGAGTATGTCGACTTTCCGCCCATCAGCTTCTATGCGGCTCTTGAGCTCCTCCAGGTCCGGTAGCTTCGCGACGTCGGAAACGAAGCCGATCGCCCCCCTCCCGAGTTTGGCGACGGCGGCATCGAGATTGGCTGAATTGCGGCCCGTCACATAGACCGCAGCCGCCCCACCTTCCAGAAACAATTTCGCGACTGAAAAGCCAATGCCGGTCGATCCGCCCGTGACGACGACCACTTGCCCGTTGAATATTCCAGACATCGTAAACTCCATAAATATCCATAATCCCGAATAACCGAAATTCGGTATTTCGGTTTTATTGAAATATTGAAGCCTGTCAATCCATATGCTACAGCCGGCTCATGGCTCAGTTTTTTCATCCTGCTAGAGAAGACATCTCACTCACCGCCGTGCTCGCCGCCCTTGGCGAACCTGCCCGCATGGGCATCATTCGGAAATTATGGGGTTCGGAGACCGGGCAGAATTGCGGCTCGGCGGCGCCCTGTCAGGATATGCCACGCTCAACCCTATCCAGCCATATGCGCATCCTGCGGGAGGCCGGATTGATCCGGACCCATAAACAGGGCGTCGAGAATATCAGCGTCGTCCGTATCGATGATATGGAAGCCCGATTTCCCGGGCTCCTTCCGTCGATTCTCAATTTCGATGCGCAATAGGCACGAGACCAAGCATCCGCCTTCAAAGCCGGATGACATAATCCTTACGCGTCGTTTCCACGACCTCCCAGGTGCCGCTAAAGCCCGGGCGCAGGATAGCGCGGTCGCCCGGCCTCAGATCGCGCGGCGCGCCGCCGTCTTCGGTCAGGATGGAATGGCCTTCTAGAATGCTGAAATATTCCCATTCGTCATAGACCACCCGCCATTTGCCGGGCGTGGACTGCCAGACGCCGGCATAGATGCCGCCGGGAGCTTCCTCGATATTCCATGTGGTGAATTTGGGCTCGCCGGAAATCAGCCTCTCCGGCGCAGGCGCGCCGTATTCCAGCCCGGCGACATCATCGAAGGATAGAAAATTCGTCATGGCGACCTCGGTCCTCAGATATTCGCTAACGATTGCTCAAGATCGGCGATGATGTCCTTGACGTCCTCGATACCGACCGAAAGGCGAACCACATCCGGCCCGGCGCCGGCGGCCGTCTGCTGTTCCGGTGTCAGCTGCGCATGGGTGGTGGAGGCCGGGTGGATGACGAGAGAGCGCGTGTCGCCAATATTGGCGAGATGGGAGAAGAGCTGCAACCCTTCCACCAGCGCCTTGCCGGCCGCATACCCGCCCTTGACGCCGAAGGTGAAGACGGAGCCGGCCCCCTTTGGCGAATAATGCTGCTGGATAGCGTGGTTGTCGCTGTCTTCCAGACCCGCATAATGCACCCAGCCAACCTTGGGATGCGCCTTCAGCCATTTCGCGACGGCAAGCGCATTGTCGGAATGGCGCTGAACGCGCAGCGGCAGCGTCTCTATGCCGGTCAGGATGAGGAAAGCGTTGAAGGGTGAGATCGCCGGGCCGAGGTCACGCAAGCCAAGCACACGGCAGGCGATGGCGAAGGCGAAATTGCCGAAGGTCTGGTGCAGTACGACACCGGAATATTCCGGCCGGGGCTGTGACAGCGCCGGATATCTGTCCGTCGCCGACCAGTCGAAGGTTCCGCCGTCCACGATGATGCCGCCCATGGAGTTGCCATGGCCGCCGAGGAATTTCGTCAGCGAATGCAGCACGATATCCGCGCCGTGTTCCAGCGGCCGCAGCAGATAGGGGCTTGCCATGGTGTTGTCGACAATCAGCGGCAGGCCATGCCGATGGGCAACATCGGCGATTGCGGCGATATCCACGAAAGTACCGCCCGGATTGGCAAGGCTTTCGATGAAGACGGCGCGCGTGCGCTCGTCGATCTGCGCCTCGAAGCTGGCCGGATCGGTGGCGTCGGCCCAGCGGACCTGCCAGTCGAAGCCCTTGAAGGCATGGCCGAACTGGTTGATCGAGCCGCCATAGAGCTGGCGGGCGGCGACGAAATTGTCGCCGGATTGCAGCAGCGTATGGAAGACCAGCAATTGCGCGGCATGGCCGGATGCGACGGCAAGCGCGGCCGTGCCGCCCTCAAGTGCTGCCACGCGCTCTTCCAGAACCGCCTGGGTGGGGTTCATGATGCGGGTGTAGATATTGCCGAACTCTTTCAGTCCGAACAGGGCGGCGGCGTGATCGGCGTCGCGGAAAGCATAGGCCGTGGTCTGATAAATGGGCGTGGCACGCGCGCCGGTGGTCGGATCGGGTTGCGCGCCCGCATGAACGGCCAGCGTCGAAAACCCGGGATTGCTGCTCGGCATGATGTTTCCTCCAATTGGAATTTCGGAGGGATCATAATGCCTTGCCGCCAAATGATAAGTCCGATCCGTACCAACTATCGCACAATATTGAGACGCGGATACTCAATTGCAGGGCAACGATCCATCACGACTTCCATACCGTAGGCTTCCGCCTTGGCGGCGGCATTGTCATCGCGAACGGAAAGCTGGCCCCAGATTACCGATGGCCGCTCCGGCAGCAAGATCGCCTCCTCGACGATTGCCGACAAATATTCCGGCGCCCGGAAAACGTCGATCATGTCCACCGGCTCGGGAATATCGGCGAGTTTGGCATAGACCTTCTGCCCCAATATCTCCTTGCCTGCCTGGCCGGGATTGACCGGAAACACACGATACCCCCTGGACAGCAGAAAGCGCATCACGCCGTGGCTCGGCCTGTCCGGGTTGGGCGAAGCACCCAGCAGGGCGATGGTTTCGACATCGGTCAGAATTTTTCTGAGGTAGTCGGGCTCGTAACTATCATGCTGCATGTCAACTTATCCCTTCTGGAGCATCGCATGGTTTGAAGAATACCAATGCAGCTGCGCCATTTAAAAGCGCCGCGAGCATAGCGTCTCCCGCATAATTCCACCGACACATATCTGACGCTACCGGTTGCGTCCGCCCTTCCATCTAGGAAGGTTCTTCGCTCTCTTGAACCCCTGCCCGGCTGAAAAATTGCCGCTGCAGCAGACACCTGCCCGCGCAGCGGCACGTTTTCGCCCACGCAAAATGATTTCACCAAACGCCGGAATGGCGGTCATACTGACTACTTTTGTCCAGTTTTCAAAATGGCGCGAATTGACGCAAATAAGGGCAAAAACAACATTAGCGTGCAATTCATGCGCTCTTCGTCTCCTGTTTGTTTTCATTCCGTTCACAGGAAAATTAGAAATACCTAATTTTCAGAAAGTTATTCTGCAAATCAATCTACATATAAATCTATAACGTTACAGATCACAATTAATGGAAGATATGAAATTTTTTTTCACGCGCAGCGTGGTCCGATCGATACATCTTGCGCCCAAAGCGTCATGGCGCACTGTGCACCAATATTTGACAAATTTGGTAGTATTTTCAGTGAAAATTCGCTCCGAGGCAAAACCACAAGCTGTGCGTCGGACGCTCATGCCTCCATCTGGCGGATGAAATCATGAGCAGAACGTCATATGATCCCGGCGCAAAATCATTCCCCGGCGCCATGACATGCACAAAGCATAAATTTTACGCGCGTTGCAGTTTCCGCGGTGACCACATGCCGCTTGCGGGCGGCTTCCCGGGCGCAAAACGCGTGCTCGAGCAATCGGCAAAGGCTTACCGCCCGTACCGAAAATCGATTCCGGTTTTCAAACCGATGCTGTAGGTTGCCCAAAGTAGCCCGCGAGCGAGTCTCTATTGTGACGTTTGACATTCTTCTTCTGGTGCTCCTGGGCGCGATGCTGCATGCCGGATGGAATGCGCTGGTCAAAGCCGGATCCGACAAATCGCTGGACGCCTCGCTGATCGCGGCGGGCGCTGCGGCCTGTTCGCTGCCGTTTCTGCCTTTCCTGCCATTTCCCGCGCCGGTCGCCATTCCTTTCCTGATCGCTTCGGCCGTTCTGCAATTCGCCTATTTCCGGCTTGTCGCCGCCGCCTATACGATCGGCGACATTGGCCTTGTCTATCCCGTCATGCGCGGCGTGGCGCCCCTGATCGTCGCGGCGACGAGCAGCCTGTTCCTGAGCGAGATTTTAAGCCCGCTGGCCCTTGCCGGCATCGCCGTCATCTCCGGCGGCATTCTGACGCTCGCTTTCGAGGCGCGGCGCGGTGGCGGAAAGGCGATCATGGTCGCCCTGCTGAACGCCTTCGTGATCGCATCCTACACCTTCGTCGACGGTGTTGGCGCAAGGCTTTCCGGCAACGCCATCTCCTATACGCTGTGGATGTCGCTTCTGCCGCCCGTGCTGCTTTTCGGCTTCGCCTTCTACCAGCGCGGTGTGAGCCCGGTCGCGGACCATGTCCGGCGCAACTGGTGGCGCGGCCTGATCGGTGGCGGCGGCTCCATTCTCTCCTATGGTCTGGCGCTCTACGCCATGACCAAGGCGCCCGTCGCCGTGGTTGCGGCGCTCCGGGAAACCTCCATTCTCTTTGCGCTGGTGATCTCCGTGGCAATCCTGAAAGAACGTGCCAGCATCTGGCGTTATCTTGCCGGAGGCATCATTGCAGCGGGCGTTCTGGTGATGCGACTGGGGTAAACCGTGGCCGCTCACTGAGGTAAAATAATACCTCATTATCAAGTCATTGTTTTTGCTACATTATTTTTACGACCTCCAGAATCCGTCATATTGACGCTTTCGCCCGCGCACCGTATAAGCGCGCCAGATCGGATTCCAGCCGGAATAGGGTCATTTGCGGTTGCCTTTGACGGCAACCAAACCAAGCAACAAGAAACGCCCGTATGCTCTTTCATAAAGAGGATGACGGGTCCACGTTAGAAAGTGAAATCCATGTCTACTTTCGTTCAGAAGCCCGCTGAGGTGGAGAAGAAGTGGGTCATCATCGACGCCGAAGGCCTCGTTGTTGGTCGCCTCGCCACCATCGTTGCAACCCGCCTGCGCGGCAAGCACAAGGCTACCTACACCCCCCACGTTGATGATGGCGACAACGTCATCGTTATCAACGCGGAAAAGGTTGCCTTCACCGGCAACAAGTACTCCGACAAGAAGTACTACTGGCACACCGGTCACCCGGGTGGCATCAAGGAGCGTACGGCTCGCCAGATCATCGAAGGCCGCTTCCCGGAGCGCGTCGTTGAAAAGGCCATCGAGCGCATGATCCCGCGCGGCCCGCTCGGCCGTCGCCAGATGAAGAACCTGCGCGTTTACGCCGGCTCGAACCATCCGCACGAAGCACAGCAGCCCACCGTTCTCGACGTGGCCGCGCTTAACAAGAAGAACGTAAGGAGCGCCTGATAATGGCCGATCTTTCCTCTCTGAAAGACCTCGCCCCGGCATCGGAAGCTTCGGCTCCCGTGCATGTCCGCAAGGTTGACACCCTCGGCCGCTCCTACGCGACCGGCAAGCGCAAGAACGCCGTAGCCCGCGTATGGGTGAAGGCCGGTTCTGGCAAGATCATCATCAACGGCCGCGATTTCGCCACGTATTTCGCACGTCCGGTACTGCAGATGATCCTTCAGCAGCCGATCGTCGCCGCTGCCCGCACGGGTCAGTTCGACATCATCGCCACCGTTGCCGGTGGTGGTCTGTCCGGTCAGGCCGGCGCCGTCCGTCACGGTCTGTCCAAGGCCCTCACCTACTTCGAACCGGGCCTGCGTTCCGTTCTGAAGAAGGGTGGCTTCCTGACCCGCGACAGCCGCGTTGTCGAGCGTAAGAAGTACGGTAAGGCCAAGGCCCGCCGTTCGTTCCAGTTCTCGAAGCGCTAATCGCTTCTCAGAACGGTTCGTTCAGAACTTCGAAAGGCGGGGCTTCGGCTCCGCCTTTTTTTATTTTGTCCCCCGACGGCATCTTGAATTATTCCCTCAAGGGAATAATATTGCCTCATGAATTATGTCGTCGAGTATACGGACGAATTCGGAACATGGTGGGAAACGCTTGAAGAAAGCGAACACATCAGCATCGACGCTCATGTTCAGAAACTGGAAGAACGCGGCCCTCAACTGCCGTTCCCCTATTCGAGCGGCATTTATGGATCGCGTCACGCGCATATGCGCGAATTGCGAATCCAAAGTAGCGGAAAGCCGTTGCGGATTTTTTATGCCTTCGATCCCCGTCGAATGGCGATTCTCTTGATTGGCGGCGACAAGACGGGAGACAAACGGTTTTATGACCGCATGATCCCGATTGCCGACGACCTTTATGCCGAGCATCTGGCCGAGCTTGAAAAGGAGAAACACAATGAGCGGTAGGCACAGTTTTGCGCGGTTGCGCAACCGGATGTCGGACGACGCGCGTGTTAAGTCTAAAACCGAAGCAGATCGTCTGGAAGAAGAAATGAACCTTGCGGATGTTCGCAGGGCGCTGAAACTCTCGCAGGACGAAATAGCGCAGGCACTGGATATCGGTCAAAGTTCCGTCGCAAAACTGGAAAAGCGCGCTGATATGTATGTTGGTACCTTACGCCGGTTCATCGAGGCGATGGGCGGCGAACTTGAAATCGTCGCGCGCTTCGACGGCCGCGCGATCAAAATTCGCAACTTCGCCGATCTTGCAGAAAAGGCGGATAAATAATGCCCAACAAAACCATCGACCATGCCTTCACCGCAACGACCCTGACCTCGGCCGCCACCGACCCGACCCATGCGGGCGTCCTCTCCTTCATGCGGCGCAAATATACCAAGAACCTCAAGGGTGTATCGACGGCCATCTGGGGCATTCCTTTCGACGCTGCCACCTCCAATCGGCCGGGCGCCCGTTTCGGGCCGCAGGCGATCCGCCGCGCCTCGGCGATCTTCGACAACGATCCGCAATATCCCTTCGCGCGTGATCTTTTCGCGCATATGCCGACCATCGATTATGGCGACTGCCTGCTCGACTACGGCAACCATTGGAAAACGCCTGATACGATCGAAAAGGAAGCGCGCCGGATCATTTCCAAGTCGGATTACCTGCTGACGCTCGGCGGCGATCACTTCATTACCTGGCCGCTTTTGAAGGCGCATGTGGCCAAGCATGGACCGCTGGCGCTGGTGCAGTTCGATGCGCATCAGGACACCTGGTTCGACGACGGCAAGCGCATCGACCACGGCTCCTTCGTGGCCCGCGCCGTGCGCGATGGCCTGATCGACCCCGACCGGTCGATCCAGATCGGCATCCGCACCCATGCGCCTGACGATTTCGGCATTCGTATTCTCCACGGTTATGAGGTGGAGGAAATGCGGGCGAGCGATATCGCCTCGCTGATCGTCAAGCACACGGCCGGCATGCCCGCCTATCTGACCTTCGATATCGATTGCCTCGATCCCGCCTTTGCGCCGGGAACCGGAACGCCGGTGGCCGGCGGGCCGACCAGTGCCAAAATTCTCTCCGTTCTGCGCGGGCTTGGCCAGCTCGATATTCGTGGCTCGGACGTGGTGGAGGTAGCACCCGCATACGACCATGCTGACATTACCGCCATTGCCGGAGCCACCGTTGCAATGTATATGCTTGGCCTGCGCGCCGAACGGCTGGCCAAGGCCGGCTGATAAAGAAGCCGGCGCCTGCCAAACTGATTCCGATTAGCCTCGCAACCCTTTGAAAAGTCAGGACAAGGACATGACAGCGAAGATCTTCATCGATGGCGAACACGGCACCACGGGTCTGCAGATCCGCACGCGCCTTGCCGGTCGCCGCGATATTGAGCTGCTGTCCATACCCGAGGCCGAGCGCCGCAATGCGGCGATGCGCGAGGATATGCTCAATAGCGCCGACATTTCGATCCTCTGCCTGCCGGACGACGCGTCCCGGGAAGCCGTTTCCATGGTGGCTGGCAACAATAATGTCCGCATCATCGATACCTCGACCGCCTATCGCGTCCATCAGGACTGGGCCTATGGCTTTGCCGAAATGGATAAGGACCAGGGCGAGAAGGTTCGCTCTGCCCGCCTCGTCGCCAATCCCGGCTGCTACCCGACCGGTGCTATCGCCCTTATTCGCCCGCTGCGGGCCGCTGGCCTCCTGCCGGACGGTTATCCTGTCAGCGTCAATGCGGTCTCCGGCTATACTGGCGGCGGCAAGCAGATGATCGCCCAGATGGAAGACCAGAGCCGCGATGACGCGATCAGCGCCAATAATTTCCTTTATGGCCTGACGCTCAAGCACAAGCACGTGCCGGAAATGACCATTCATGGCCAGCTCGACCGCGCACCGCTGTTTTCGCCTTCCGTCGGTCGTTTCCCGCAGGGCATGATCGTGCAGGTGCCGCTGTTTGCTGCCGACCTGAAGGAAGGCGCGACCGTGGAAACGATCCATGCGGCGCTGACCGCCCATTATGCGGGACAGGACATCGTCAATGTGGTGCCGCTTGCCGAAAGCAAGGGGCTCGCGCGCATCGACGCCGAGGAACTGGCAGGCAAGGACACGATGAAACTGTTCGTCTTCGGTACGCCGGGCGGCGAACACATCAATCTCGTCGCGCTGCTCGACAATCTCGGCAAGGGCGCATCCGGTGCTGCTGTGCAGAACATGGAACTGATGCTCTCCGCATGAGACTTTTCTCATGAAGATTGCCCCGCTCCCTTTTCCGGCCTCGTGGAATATCGAGGCCGCGAAACCTATTGCCGATACGCCGGCCGGGGTGGTCTACGAGCTTACGCGCGGCGACGGTTCCCTTGCCGTCGCCAAGGTTCTGAAACAGAAAGTACTGAAGGACAGCCTTCGCGGCGCGGATTTCATGGCATGGCGCGCCGGAATCGGCTGCGTGGAGCTGCTCGACCGCTCCGACGATATTCTGCTGATGGAACATGCCGGCACGGAGACCCTGCGCGACGTGCTGTTTCGCGACGGCAACGACGATGCCACCACGGAAATCGCCGCCGATGTCCTGCTCAGATATCATCAGCCATCGCAGCAGCCGCCGCCTTCAAGCCTGCTGACGCTGCCGCTCTATTTCGAGAGCCTGTTCCGCAAGGCCGAACAGGACCGTACTGACGGCGTGGACAGCCCCTATATCGAGGGCGCCGCGCTGGCGCAGGCACTGATCGACCGGCAGCGAGATATCAAGCCGCTGCACGGCGATCTGCATCACGAGAACATCATGCGGAGTGAACGCGGCTGGATCATCATCGATCCGGCCGGCCTGATCGGCGATGCGGCGCTCGATGTCGCCAACATGTTCTCCAATCCGCTTGACCGTTTCGACCTCACCCGCAGCGAGGCGCGCATCGCCTCCATGGCGGCGATTTTTGCGAAGGCTCTGCAACGGGACGAACGGCTATTGCTGCAATATGCCTTTGCCTATGGCTGCCTTTCTGCCGCGTGGCACGAAGAGGACGGCAATGCGGAGGAACGCGACAACGAACTCGCCGTCGCGGCCACCATCAAAACGGTGCTCGGGCAGTTCTAAGCCGCCTCAGTCCCTGACTTCCACGGCAACGGGCGCGGGATATTCGCCGATAAAACCGCGCCAGTGGGCGACGGCGAAACCAAGCACGATCAGCGCCATGCCCTGATGGGCAAGTGCCACATGAATATCCACATGCATGAGCAGCGTGGTGATGCCGAGCGCCGCCTGAATGGAAACCAGCACGAAGAACAGCACCGCGCGGCGGGCGTGTGGCGTATTCGGCAGCGCGCGCGCCATAGACACCATATGCCACAGCGTGGCGGCAAACAGCGTGTAGGCGCCGAGGCGGTGGACGAACTGCACCGTCTTGGGGTTCTCGAAGAGGTTGATCCACCAGGGCTGTTGCAGGAAGAGATCGCCCGGCACCAGCGAGCCGTCCATCAGCGGCCAGGTGTTATAGGAGAGGCCGGCATTCAGCCCCGCCACCAATGCGCCGAGATAGATCTGGAAGAGACAGAGCACCGTCAGCAGCGCGGCAAAACCCCTGCCCGTCTTTTCGTCGGCGGCCTCGGGCGAATGATGCGATAGTCCGCGCAAGATCCACATGCAGCCCGCAAAGATGAGGCAGGCGATGGTCAAATGTGTGGCAAGGCGATATTGCGAGACATCCGTCCGGTTGACGAGGCCGGAAGAGACCATCCACCAGCCGATGAAGCCCTGAAAGCCGCCAAGCGCCAGAAGACCGACCAGCGGCAGGCGCAAGCGCTTTTCGACGCGGCCGGTGAGCCAGAAGAAGGCGAGCGGCAAAGCGAAGATGACGCCGATGGTGCGGGCAAGCAGTCGATGCGCCCATTCCCACCAGAAAATCGTCTTAAACTCGTCGAGCGACATGCCCTTATTGATTTCCTGATATTGGGGAATGCGCTTGTAGAGCTGGAACTCCTCTTCCCATTCGGCGACGGAAAGCGGCGGAATGGCGCCGTGGATCGGCTTCCACTCGGTAATCGACAGGCCGGATTCGGTAAGCCGCGTGGCGCCGCCGACGAGGACCAGACAGAAGAGCGTGAAAAGCACGACGCGCAGCCAGATGCGCAGCAGGCGGCGGTCCTTCTCCTGTTTCTGCAGGGCAGCCTCCACCACCATTTCCGCAGAACCATTTGCCATCGTCATGCCGCTCGAACGCATCTTTCAGGTCTCCCTCATACAGTCATGTTGATTAGCCCCAACCGGCACCACAAAACAAGGCCTCAGGGTTTGCGGCATCCGGTCGCGGCGCTATAGTCCCTCGCAAATACTCAATGACGGAAGATTTCATGCACCCTCGCCTCAGATCGCTTATCGGCACCATCGTCATCATCTGCCTCGTCGTCGTTTACGCCGTGGTGGCGACGGCCATTGCGTCGGCGGCGCTGGCGCAATCGCCCTGGTGGGTGCATCTCGCTTATTTCGTGCTGACCGGAATCCTATGGGTTCTGCCGGCGATGCTGATCATCAAATGGATGGCCGGACCCAAAAAGCAGGGTTAAGCGCCGGCCACTGCATGACACCCTGAGGTCGCAATTTTATAAACCGATTGTTTGCCGCTCAGCGATATAGTCCGACCGAAACAACCGGAGAGAGTGGATGGCGGCTGAGGGGCCGGTCTTTATCAGCGACGAGCAAGCACCGACCGCCGTGCAAAACGAGCGGCGCGGCGCTGATCGTCTGTTGATCGATCTGGTCGACGACGCCTCCACCATCCGCTCCGACTGGGAGCGGCTGGAAAACGACCCGCTCAACTCACTGCATCAGGGTTTCGGCTGGTGCTCCATCTGGGCGCAGACGCAGGACAACGCGCTCCTGACGCTTCGCGGCCGTCAGGGCGGCAAGACGATCTTTCTGCTGCCGCTCGAAATCGTACTGGAAGGCGGCATTCGCAAGGCGCGTTTTCCCGGCGGCCGTTTCAACAATATCAATACGGGGCTTTTCGACCCCTCCTTTGCCGAACAGGCCGGACAGGAAATCGCAGCGGCGATTGCCCGCGAAGCGCGGAAGCTGCTGCATGGCCGGGCCGATATTCTGGCCTTACAGAACATACCGCTGACGTGGCGCGACAGGACCAATCCGCTCTCGCATCTTGCTTCCGTCGAAAACCAGAATCCGGCCTTCCAGCTTCCGCTGTTCGAAAGTTTCGAGGCCACGCTTCGGCAGGTCAATGCCAAGAGGCGACGGAAGAAATTCCGCATCCAGAGCCGAAGGGCAGAGGAAATGGGCGGTTACAGCCATGTGATCGCACGGTCACCACAGGAAAAGTGCGAATTGTTACAGGCGTTTTTCCGCCAGAAGGCCGCCCGTTTCGCCTCGCAGGGCATTCCGGATGTGTTTCGGGATCAATCGGTACGGGATTTCTTCTACGATCTGGCCAATTTTCCCGAGACGGGCACGAACAGTCTGCTGGAATTGCATGCCATTCGCCTGCATGGCGAAAGCGAGGGCGTCATCGCCGCGATAGCAGGCCTTTCGCGCAAGCAGGATCACATCATCTGCCAGTTCGGTTCGATCGATGAATCCGTTTCGGAACTCAGCCCCGGTGAATTGCTGTTCTGGCTGATGATCGAAAGGGCATGTCGCGAAAAGGCCGCGATCTTCGATTTCGGCGTCGGCGACCAGCTTTATAAGCGCAGCTGGTGCCCGCTTTTCACCGTGCAGCACGATATATTCCTGCCGGTGACGTTGAAGGGTCGTGTTGCGGCCTCGGCCTATGTCGCCATCGCCCGGACGAAAAGCCTGATCAAATCCAATCCGGCGCTTTATGCGCTCATACAGCGTTTTCGCGCCGGACGCTCGAAGATGGACACCGCCACCGACTGAGCAGGGTTTTGCCGCATCTCAGGCCGCGCTCAGATGGTCCGGCTTGCGCATGCCGGTCATCGGCAATGCCTGTTCATAGCCCTCAGCAACCAGTTCACCGAGCGTCTTTTCCAGCAATTCGCTATCCTTGCCGGGAACCGAGACGATGATTTCCGCCGGCAGGTTGCGCAGCATTTTCCCGAGGCTCGAAATCTGCACCGCGCCGCATTCGACGAGGACGGTATCATAAGCATCGGAGAGCGCGCCGAGGATCATCGTCAGACGGTCTATCGCGCGCATGGCCTCGCGCGGCTGCGCATTGCCCCGCGGCACGATATGGGCGTCGGACAGACGGTCGCCGTGAATGGTTTCACCGAAAGCGGCGGCGCCCGCCAGAAGGTCCATGACACCGGGAAGCCCGGCTTCCGGCGCCATCAGCCGCGTCGGACAGGCTGACGCCGTCATGTCGACGAGAACGACCGAACGGCCCATTTCGGACAAAGCGCGCGCCAGCATGACGGACGTGGTCGAACCGCTATCACCGGCCGGCGACACGATTGCGGCGACCGGTTTGGCGAGGCGGGTGGCCAGGAAACCTGCAACGGCGTCGATGGAGAAATCGTCATCGGTGTCGATTTCCTCCTCCATTGCCTCCTCTTTCGCAGTCGTGACATCTTCCACCGGCAAGGCCGGCGTGGCAGCAGCAGCGACGGCCGGTGCATGCCGTTCTTCCTCTTCGGCAACGGGCTGGTATGCCGCGACCGGCATGGCCCGCGCAGCAGGCTGCACGGTTTCATGGCGCGCCGCGACAGGCTGCTCCGGCACATCCATTGTCTTGTCCGGATCGGCTGGAGCACGCGAAGGAGAAGGCGGATCGGAGAGCGGCGGAACCTGATTCCTGCCCATGGGTTTCAAAGCCCGGCCGGTGAAAAGCTCCACCAGCATGACGACGATGCAGGACAGCAGAAACGCCGCCAGCGTCACGACGATGGTGATGGCGCCGGTCTTCGGGAAATAGGGTTCACGCGGCTCCACCGCCGTCGAGATGACGCGCGCATCGGCCGGCGTGGAATCCACCGAGCCGGCGCGCGATGTCGCTTCGCGGTAACGGGCAAGATAGGTTTCCAGAAGCTGCCTTTGCGCCGAGGCTTCCCGCTCCAGATCGTTGAGGCCCACCTGCTGTTCGCCCGCACGCACGCTTTCCGATTTCAGCATGTTCAGCTGCTGGACCAGCTGTCGCTCCCGCAGGCGCGAAACATTGGCCTCGTTTTCGAGACTTGCCAGCACCTTGCGGGTCTCTTCCTGAATCTGTCGCTGTATGCCGTCGAGCTGGTTGCGCAGCGCGCGGATGCGTGGATGGCCTTCCAGCAGCGAGGACGAGAGATCGGAAATCTGGCTGCGGATCGTCGTTTCGTTTTCCTTCAGCCTCTGGATCGTCGGGGAACTGACGACATCGGGGAAAGTATCGAGCGGGCGGCCGCTTGCAAGCGCGCTGCGCACGCCTTCCGCCCGCGCCTCCGCATTGGCGCGCTCTCCGCGGATACGGCCGAGTTCGGTGGAGATATCGCTGAGCTGGCGGGTGGCGAGCGTTTCGCCCTGCCCCGCCGAGAGAAGATCGGAGGAGGCGCGGTAATCCGCGACCTTCCTGTCGGCCTCGCGCACCTTTTCGCGAAGATTGGCGATTTCCGGCTCCAGCCAGCGCGCCGCTTCCGTGCTTGTATCCAGCTTCGCGCCGCTTTGCAGGGCGATATAGGCCTTCATCATCTCATTGGGGATGGCGGCGGCCAGCTTGGGGTCTTGCGAGGAAAATTCGACCGTGATGACGCGCGAGCTTTCGACCTGATAGACCTGCAGCTTTTCCCGGAAGGCAGTCAACACCCGCTCTTCTGGCAGCACCTGAAGCGGGTCCTTCTTGACGCCGACGGCGACCAGGAGCTGCGAGATGAGCGAAGGATGGGCCTCCGGATCGAACTCATCCAGCTCGTAAAGCTTCATGTCTTTGGCGACCTGCTTGATAAGGTCGACCGATTGCAGGATCTGCACCTGGCTGGAAACGGTTAATTCATCGAGCACGGGTTCGGCGGGCGCATTGGACTGCTGCGAGGCGCCGAAGGAGGCCGCGCGGGATTCGATCAGCACGCGCGCCTCGCCCTTGTAGGCGGGCGACATCATGCTTGAGATCACGAAGGCGGTGCCCCCGGCAAGAAGCGTGATTGCCGCGATCCGGCCCTTGCGCTGCCAAATGGCCGCGACAAGCTGCGCAAGATCGATATCCACATCCCTGTCGTCAATGCGATCGCCGTTCATGCGGGCTCCGTAACCGAGACAAACCTCGGGCGCTCAAATATAGATGGTCAATTTTCGCAAAGTTTAAGTCTTGCCGGTAACACAACAGTTAATCCCTGCGAATCCGACGAAATAAAGCCGATATTACCAACGCTCGCGCCGGTCGTTTACCGCACATTAACCCTAACAGAACGATAAGAATGATCAAAGTTCGACTCGGAGCCAGATGAGATGCCGCTCGCCGGATCACGACATGTCACCGCACTGACGCTCGCCGTTCTGACGGCCCTTTCCGGCTGCGCGGCATATCAACCCGCTCCGAGGTCCTTCAACGAAGCCGCCCTGCAGCCCTATCATGTCGATAGCGGCGACAGGCTGCGCATCAACGTGTTCGAGCAGGCCGGGCTGACCAATACCTATACGGTCGATCAGGCCGGTTATGTCGCCTTCCCGCTCGTCGGCCAGGTTCCCGCACGCGGCAAGACCCTGCCGCAGCTCGAAGCCGCCATCGCCGCCAAACTGCGCCAGGGTTATCTTCGCGATCCGGACGTGACGATCGAGATCGACCGCTATCGCCCGGTCTTCATCATGGGCGAAGTCGGCCGTCCCGGCCAATATTCCTATGTGCCGGGCATGACCGTGCAAAACGCCATCGCCATTGCCGGCGGCTTCACCCCGCGCGCCAATCAGGCCGATGTCGACATCACCCGCAAGATCAATGCCGAGGTGATGACCGGCCGGATCGGTATCACCGCGCCCATTCTGGCCGGCGATACCGTCTATGTGCGTGAACGCTTCTTCTGAAAACGGAGTGGCGAACGTGTCGGATGACGGCCCTCCCCTGCGCATCATTCACTGCTTCCGCTCCCCGGTGGGCGGTGTTTTCCGCCATGTGCGCGACCTCATCGAAGAACATGTGAAACAGGGCCACAAGGTCGGCATCGTCTGTGACAGCTCCACCGGCGGCGCGTATGAGGAACGGCTTTTCGCACAAATTACCCCGCTGCTGGAGCTTGGCCTCACCCGCCTGCCCATCCGGCGGTCCATCAGCCCCGGCGACTTCATGGCGCTGTGGAAATCCTACAAGCACATCAAAAGTTTGCGGCCGGACATTCTGCACGGACACAGCGCCAAGGGTGGCGCTCTTGCCCGGCTGATCGGCTCACTCCTGCGGGCGAACAGGTATCGCGTAGCCCGCCTCTATTCACCGCATGGCGGCAGCCTGCATTACGCCCGAAACAGCCTCAAAGGGCAGCTTTTCCTTCGGCTGGAGCGGTTTCAGGAGCATTTCACCGATGCGCTCTGTTTCGTCTGTAATTTCGAGCA
This sequence comes from Rhizobium sp. NFACC06-2, assembly GCF_900101425.1. Lineage (NCBI taxonomy): Bacteria > Pseudomonadati > Pseudomonadota > Alphaproteobacteria > Hyphomicrobiales > Rhizobiaceae > Rhizobium > Rhizobium sp. NFACC06-2. Next base: position 241,645 of record NZ_FMVA01000002.1, read on the forward strand.
GGCGACTTACGAGGCCAAGGTCGGCAGGCCGCGCACCCGCACCGCGATGATCTATAACGGCGTGCAGGAAAGCGAGTTCGAAACCGTGCCCGCCCGCGAAGATGCAGCCCGTTTTCTCTATATCGGCATGTTGCGCGACCTCAAGGGACCGGATGTCTTCATCAGAGCATTTGCAAAAATGGAACGCAGCATCGGTCAGCCGATGACCGGCGTGATCGTCGGCGACGGACCGGACAGGCACAAATATGCGGCGATGATCGACAAGGCCGGGCTTTCCCGACGGATTTCCATGCATGCGGCCATGCCCGCCAGACACGCCTTCGAATTGGCAACGACGGTGGTGGTGCCGTCGCGCGCCGAAGCCATGCCCTATATCGTGCTCGAAGCGCTTGCGGCGGGAAAAACGGTCATCGCCTCGCATGTCGGCGGCATTCCCGAAGTCCTCGGAGAAGACAGCGAGGCGCTCGTGCCGGCTGGCGACGCCGATGCGCTGGCACGGATCATGGTCAAGGATGCCGAGGATGCCGGCTGGGCGCAGCGGATCATGCCTCGCCCGGACAGCTTCAAGGCGAAATTTTCAACCCCGGTCATGGCGGATGAGATGATGAAACTCTATCGCGACCTGTTATCGACCCAATAGCCATTTCAAAAACACGATTTTTAATTGTATATTCCGACCGTCCTGTAGAAACTCATCATAAACGTTTCTTAGCATGTTTCGGCTAGTTTTCTGCTCGTAGAGCGCCGCGTGTCCATTCGGATGCACGACGGGCGCTCTACCACTTTGAGGTTGCGCATCGTTCCGGTCGAAAATCCAATGCGATTTTAAGGCCGATGCGCTGGAGGGTGCGGACCAAGGCAATGACCAAGACTGACAAGGACAGACTGCAATTCGATCTGGCGTCATTGCGCAAAAAACTCTCCGACCATGAAGCCGGCGGGGCTTCGGCATCCGAAACCGTCGTTCTCAATCCGCTTGCACGGCAGATCGCCAACCAGCTTCGTGCCGGCAACCATTCGCCCAACATGGTGATCGGGCAATTGCGGCTCCTGGAATTCACGATGCTCGTCGTCATCGCCGCCATCGTCAACGGCATCGCAGCCGATCGCGGTCTCGAAACCTTTCTGTCGGTTTTCGGCGGCGGCGTGCTGGGGGCGGCGCTCTGCGTGTTTCTGTTGCAGGCGGGTGACTGCTATCAGCTTCCGACACTGCGCACGCCGCTGAAGATGTTCGCACGCATTCAGGGCGCCGTGTGCCTTTCTTTCGTGGGAATTGCCTGTTTCCTTCTCCTCTTCTTTCCCGATGCGCTGCATTCCTGGCAGGCCTTCGGCATCTGGTATGCAACGGGTGCGGTGGCGATCTTCGCCGGACGGCTGATCCTCGGCTTCGCCATTCGCCACTGGGGCCGCAACGGCGTCATGGAACGCCGTGCCGTCATCGTCGGTGGCGGCGATACCGCCAAGGACCTTATCCGCTCGCTGGAACAGCAGTCCGATAACGATATCCGCATCTGCGGTATCTTCGATGACCGGAAAAGCGCCCGTTCTCCCGAGGTTGTCGCCGGCTATCCCAAGCTTGGCACCTTCGCAGAGCTGGTGGAATTTGCCCGGCTGACGAAGCTGGACATGCTGATCATCGCCCTGCCGCTCAGCGCCGAGGCGCGCATTCTCCAGCTTCTGCGCAAACTTTGGGTGCTGCCGGTCGATATCCGCATTGCGGCGCATGCCAATAAATTGCGTTTCCGCCCCCGCGCCTATTCCCATGTCGGCAAGGTGCCGATGCTCGATGTGTTCGACAAGCCGATCCGCGACTGGGATTCGGTGGCGAAACGGGTGTTCGACATCACCTTCAGCCTCATCGGCATCGCCCTTTTATGGCCGGTGATGGTGGGCGCGGGAATTGCCGTGAAAGTGACCTCGAAAGGCCCGGTCCTTTTCAAGCAGAAGCGCCACGGCTTCAACAATGAGACGATCAACGTCTGGAAGTTCCGTTCCATGTACACGGAACTCAGCGATCCGACCGCGAAAAAAGCCGTGACGAAGAACGACCCGCGCGTCACGCCCGTCGGCCGCTTCCTGCGCAAATCCTCGATGGACGAGCTGCCGCAGCTTTTCAACGTTCTTTACGGCGACCTTTCGCTCGTCGGGCCGCGCCCGCATGCCGTTCATGCCCAGACGGGCGACCTGAAATATACCGAGGTGGTGGAGCACTATTTCGCGCGCCACAAGGTCAAGCCCGGTGTTACCGGCTGGGCGCAGATCAACGGCTGGCGCGGCGAGATCGACCATGGCGACAAGATCAAGTTCCGCACCGAATACGATCTCTATTACATCGAGAACTGGTCGCTGTTCCTCGATCTGAAGATCCTGTTCCTCACACCGATACGGCTGCTGAAATCGGAAAACGCCTATTGACCCACACCGGCTACCAGCACGCACCGGATTTCGACGCGCCGCTGGCCGCCATGCGGCTCGTCGGTTCGTTCTTCATCGCATTCGGCGTGTTCCTTTCCGGTTTCGTCATTTCCGAGCCGGCGCCCTATGAGCTGATGATGGTGGGACAGGTGGCCCTGTGGTTCCTGCTCGGCCTTCGCCTTTCGCGCACCGTCGTCCTGCTTCTGTGCCTGCTGCTGGCCTTCAATGTCGGCGGTTATCTTTCGCTCACCACCATGGCCGATCTGGACGAGGGGCCGCTTTATCTCGCCGTCTCGACCTTTCTGGCGCTAACCTCGGTTTTTTATGCGGCGATCATCGAGGACAAATACCAGCGGCTGCTTTTAATTTTCCGGGCCTGGCTTGCGGCGGCGCTCATCACCGCCCTGCTCGGCATCATCGGATATTTCCACGCCATTCCGGGTTTCGAGGTCTTCACCCTTTACGACCGCGCCAAGGGCGCCTTTCAGGACCCGAACGTTTTCGGTCCCTTTCTGGTGACGCCCTCGCTCTACCTCATTTACGGCCTTCTCACCGGCAAGGCGATGCATGCGCCCTGGCGGATCGCCGGGCTGCTCATCCTGTCGCTTGCTGTGTTCCTGTCGTTCTCGCGCGCGGCCTGGGGCCTGTTTCTGTTCGCCACCATCCTCCTCGTCTTCGTGATGCTGCTGAAGGAGCGCACGGCCGCGTTTCGCCTGAAGATTCTCGTGCTATTTCTTGTCGCCGCCGGGTTGATGGTCGCGGCGGTCATCATCGCGCTGCAGTTCAAGCAGGTGGCGGATCTGTTCTCCAGCCGCGCTTCGGCGGTGCAATCTTATGATGGCGGCCATCTCGGGCGTTTTGCCCGCCACTATCTCGGCTTCCTGCTCGCCATGGAACACCCGCTCGGCATCGGCCCCATGGTGTTCGACAATATCTTTCCCGCCGCCGAACATAATATCTGGCTGAAGAGCCTGACGACGCATGGCTGGTTCGGTTTCGTGATCTATCTCGTGTTGATCTGCTGGACCATCGCCGCCGGTTTCAGGCACCTGCTGCGGCCACGGCCCTGGCAGCCGTTCCTCATCATTTCCTGGGTGACGTTCGTCGGGCATGTAATGATCGGCGCCGTCATCGATACCGACCACTGGCGACACTTCTTCCTGCTGCTTGGCATATTGTGGGGATGCATGGCGCTTGAAAAACGCGAAAGCCTGCGCCGCCGCGCGCGTGCCGCCTAAAACGCTTGCCCTTACGGAACCTTACGCCATTTCATGCGTTTAGCCCCGGATTCTGATGGTCAAACGGGGAGACATCTTAATGACGCAGACCAATAATCTCTATCTCATCATCGGCGCACTCATCGTGGTCATCGCAGGCCTTGGCGTCTATGTCTGGCACGAGGAAAGCAAGCCGAAGGGGATCGAGATGAATATCGGCCCGAACGGCGTCTCCGTTCAGGAGAACTGATCCGCAAGCGTCGCGCAAAGTCCGGCCATTAAGACCGGGTGCATCCCAAGCCGAACACGGCAGGGATTCGCCCGGTCTTCTTATGAGAGGAGACGAAAGGCGGGATCGATGCCCGCCGAGCCGGTTCGGTACGAATGATGCGTATCGCCCGATCAAGGAAACAGCTAGCGCAATGGTCTCCTCCATCGACCTGTCCACACGCCTCACCGCCACCAGACTGGCCCTCAAGGCCATCAAGGAGCAGGAAGACAATTCCGCCGCCACCTCCTCCTCGACGCGGACGTCTCTCCTCGATTCCTACGGGCTGGACACCTCCTCCTCCTCCAACACGCGGCTCACGCAGCTTCTGGCGCAATATGCCCAGACCTCGAACGAGGATACGCAGACCGACGACACGGATACCCAGCTTTCTTCCGGCGATATTACCAAGGCCGATTTCATGAAGGAGCTGAAGGAGACGCTGGAAGAACTGACCGCGCACCCGGACAAGGCTTCACAGGCCAAGGCCATGCTGGAGGCTTTGACGGCCGGCACGCTGACCATCTCCGATCCCGCCGAGGGTGCGCAAATCAAGGCCTGGGATGTGGCCTCCGATACACAAACCACCTCTAAACCGGCCACGGATATCGCCATGACGGGATGGAGCGACTTTCTGAAAGACCATCTCAAACGCGACGGCTCGGCCTATGCGAGAAGCGAGACAGGCGCTTATGTCGATACCATTTCCGGCGACAACGCATTTTTCGGCAGCGTCGGCAGTCGCTATTATTATCTCACCTGGCCACAGGCGAAAAACGGTACTTTGACCGTATAAGCCGAATTCGCCGACGCCTGAACGAATGGCCGCGACATGGAACATGCCGCAGCCTCGCTTTCATCGTCTGATCAGACGGCAGGCGCCGCAGCCGTTTCGGCTCCGCCGGAAAGCGCCTTTTGCAACTGCGCCTCCTGCGCTGGCGACAGCGACGTCTTGATGACCCGCCCGCGTAGGCCTTCCAGTTCCGCCAGCACCTTTTCCGGCTGCACCTTGCGGATCAGCACGAACAGCGCCGAAGAACCGTTGGGAATGGTCTCGCCGAGCGATTTGATGAAATCGTCATCGATGCCGAAATCCGTCAGCGAGCCCGCAAGAGCGCCCGTGCCGGCACCGATGGCGCCGCCGATTGCAAATCCTGCCAGCGGATTGAGGAACAGCAGGCCGACGAGGCCGCCCCAGAGACCGCCGGACAGGAAACCGGAGCTTGCGCCGATCGCCGTGAGATTGACGCTCTGTTTCAGATGCACCTTGCCATCTTCATCGCGAACGACAACCACGGCATCTTCCAGATCGACCAGATATTCCTTTTTCAGGCCTGCAAGCTTCAGAAGCACCCTGTCGGCCACTTCCGTTCCGTCAAATCCAACAACGACGAGTTCGGACATAGTTCGTCTCCCTGAGTTTCAATTCCGCTGCGATTGAACGCCGAAGCGGGCGGCTTGTTCCGGCAATGATGGAAAGAGGATGTGTCATGCGTTTGACGGCCGCCCATACGGGCTGCTTAGCCCTCTCTGCGCCATCCACACCCTTTGCTCCTTTTTTTATGAAAAGACCATTTTCCGCTTGCGCCCTAACAGGCTTATATATAAACGGCTTTCAGGTTCGGAGCGTAGCGCAGCCCGGTAGCGCACTTGACTGGGGGTCAAGGGGTCGTGGGTTCGAATCCCGCCGCTCCGACCATTAAAATCAGATAGATAGCCAGTTCCCCCAGAGCTGGCTATATTTGTTTCAGCTATCTGATAACCTGCGCCATGCGCGAATTTAAAAGCCCGGATTGGGCTATACGTTTGTCCAGGCCTGAGAATGAGGTGTGCCAAGATGGCCAAAAAAACGAAAATAGAACACTCAGAATTCTCGGGCGAGTTTGAAGACGACGGCATCACGGTTCTGGTTGATATCTACCGGCCCGCTGGCACCCAGCAGGATTGGACGCTCGAGGTCATCAGCGAGCATGACGATGTCACCACCTGGGACGAACCCTTCGCGACCGACAAAGACGCCTGGGAAGAATTCCTGGCCACGTGTGAGAAGGACGGGATTCGCAGCTTTCTGGATGGCGAAGAACCGTCTGTTCACTAACGTTCAATTCCGCAGTGCCGGACTATAAAGGGCGACGCCCATTGCGTTGTTGACTCTCTGCTAAAATTAGAACATTTAGTGAACAAAAGAGAGGTCATCCACTATGTCCGACGCTGAAAAAATCACCCCCATACGGCCTGACGACATAGCCGGATATGTCATCCAGTGTCACGACGGCGATGCGAAGGCGGCTGTCGAAGCTCTTCTCGGCGAAATCGAGCATCTGCAGGAACAGCTTTCCCTTGCTGTCGCCATTATGGGAAAGGGATATACGCGCGGATGGACGCCGGATATCGGACGCGATTGAACCGACGGCTTCCACTCCACAAGCCATGTTCGGTGCGGCTTGTGGAGCGTAAGAAAAACCAGCGCAGCAATCAGCCCTTGTCCGCCAGCTGACCGATTTCGCGGTCGATCAGGTAAAGCGCATTGGGGCCGTCGCCGATCAGCTCGATCTTGCCGAGTATGGTGCGGCAAAGGCTGTCTTCCTCATGCTGCTCATCCACGAACCATTGCAGGAAAGAGGTGGTGGCGTGATCTTTTTCCACTTGGGCAAGATCGACTGCCGCGTTGATGGCGGCGGTGACGCGGGATTCGTGCTCCGTCACGATGGTGAACAGCCCCTTGATGTCGTTTGCCGTGACCTGCGGCGCCGGCAGTTCGGAAAAGGTGACGCGTGCGCCGAGATCGTTCAGAAAGCCGAAGATGCGGTGCATGTGCTCCAGCTCTTCCGCCGCATGGCCGAGCAGGAATTTATAGCAACCGTCGAGATTGCGTTCCGCCGCCCATGCGGCCGCCTGAAGATAGGCGTGATGGGCGCGCAGCTCGCCATTGAGGAGATCGTTCAGCGTCGTTTCGATGACTTTGTTTGCCATGGTTTCATCCTTGGTTTCGGGTTGAAGAAGCGGGTTTGCGGTGCGGATTGGCGCGGCCTGAACGGCGGGGCGTTATTGTGCGGACGTCACCTGCCCCAGCGCCGCCTCCAGCCTTTCGCTCTTCATGACGAGCTTGGGCCGCAGCTTCTCGGCCTTTTGTCTGACGGCTTCGAGATTGACGGGCTTGCCGACCTGAATGATGCCGATCATCGCCATCATCAGATGCGGCGGGCAATAATAGAGATAGACGCCCTCCTTCTCGACGGTGACGGTGAAGGCCTCATCGAGCTTGCTTTTCCAGGGGCTAACGCCGTCCGGAACCGCATAGGACTGCACATAGTGGCTGGAATTTTGCGGCACGAAGGTAATGGTGTCGCCCGGCTCCGCCTTCACATAGGAAGGCTCGAAGACCATGCCGCCATCCTTGCCGTAATTGAGCATCAGTATCTTGTGTTCGGCGGAAAGGGATGGCGTGGCGGGCAGGATTACGGCCAAAGCCGTGGCAAGCGTCATCAAAAATCGTTTCATGCAATTATTCCTTCAAGGGTTTTGAAATGTTCGAGCGGCGGATCCCCCGCCGGCTGGATGACGGGGTTGCCGCGCCGGTCGCGCAGCACCTCCACGGCAACGCCATAGGTCTCGGAAATGAGCTTCGGCGTGACGATATCGCCCGGTGCGCCGGTCGCCTTCAGCGCGCCATCCGAAATCACCAGCAGGTTGTCGGCATATTGGCAGGCTAGATTGAGATCATGCAGCACGACAAGCGTCACCCGGCCATTGGCGCGGGTTTCCCGCCGCACCAGATCGAGAAGCGCCACCTGATGCTTGAGGTCCAGCGCGCTAACCGGCTCATCGAGCAGCATCGCCTGCGGCTCACGCATCAGAACCTGCGCAAAAAGCGCCATCTGCCGTTGCCCGCCGCTGAGCGAAGCGATCTCCCTGCCCGCCAGATGGGCTATTCCGGCCTGATGCAGGCGTGTCATGGCCAGATCGAGCGTTTCGTCGTCGATATGAAGCGAAAGCCGGCCGAAGCGGCCGAGCGCCACCACCTCCAGCACACTGAGCGCTATATCGGCTGCGGTATCCTGCGGCATATAGGCGAAGCGATCCCGCCAGTCCCTTCTGTGCCGCCCTGCCCTTTCTCCAGCCTGAAGGCGACGATCACCGAGGCTGATCGCGCCGTTGGCGAGCGGCAGGTCGCCGAAGATCGCTCTGAGAAGCGTCGTCTTGCCCGTTCCGTTCGGGCCGATGACGGCGTGGATTTTCCCGGGCTCCAGGCGTGCCGAGAGGTCTCTCACAATAACCTGCCCGCCCCGTTCGACGGAAATATTATCCAGAACCATCATCGGCCGCGCCTCTTCGGAGCGAAAATCAGCCACAGGAGAAACGGCACGCCGACAATGGCGGTGACGATGCCGACCGGGAACAGAGCGCCGGGAATGATCGATTTGGAGAGAATCGAGGCTGCCGAAAGCATCAGCGCGCCGCTCAGTACCGACATGGGCAAAAAGAAGCGCTGATCCTCGCCCACCGTCATACGGGCGATATGCGGCGCGACCAGCCCGATGAAACCGATGACCCCGACAAAACTCGTGGCCGTCGCGGTCATGATGGCGACGATGATGAGAACCTTCATGCGCAGCCGGCGCACATTGATGCCGAGGCTGGCTGCCCGCATTTCCCCCATCCTCAGCGCCGTCAGTTTCCAGCAATCCGCCATCAGCATGGCGCAGCAGAAGGCGGTGACGGCGGCTGTCAAACCAAGCGTCGGCCAGGTCGCCTTGGTCAGGCTGCCGAACAGCCAGAAAAGAATCTGCTGTGACAGTTCCGGCGAGGACAGGAACTGAATGAGCGACAGCAGCGACTGAAACAGGAAAAGAAGCGCGATGCCGCCGAGAATGATGGTTTCGGCCGTCATCTGCCGCATGGAGGCCAGCATGAAGAGAAAGAGCGCAGCAAGCATGGAAAAGACGAAAGCGCCGAGCGGAACGGCAATCATGGCATCCAGCCCGAGACCGCCGAGCGAAAGCACCAGCGCGGCGCCAAAGCCCGCTGCAGCCGCCATGCCGAGCGTATAGGGGCTCGCCATGGGATTATTCAGCAAGGTCTGCATCTGCGCGCCGCCGGCGCCGAGCGCCGCTCCAACGGCAAGCGCCATCAGCGCCATGGGCAGGCGAAGGCCACGTACGATGGAATCGGTCATCGCCGCCCGTTCGCCAAGGCCGGTCAGCGACTTCACCACTTCGGCGGGCGACAGCAGCGAGGGACCGGTGGCGATATCGAGAACGAGGCTCACCGCCATCAGCACGAAAAAGACCAAGACGACGCGCCAGCGACGACGTTCACGCAGCCGGTGCGCACCGATGGCTTCGGCATTGCGGGCGGCAATTATCATGGAAAACCTGTTTGAAAAAGACGGTGAAAAACGGACGCCGTGCAGTGGCGTCCGCGGAATTTAACCCTCAGCGGCAAGCAAATATGCTTTTCCGCCGCCGGCCACAGAACCATCAATCCTTGACGGCGATGGCAAAGGTGCCTTCAGGCGTGACCGGCAGGTATTTCCTGTAATAGCCGAGATAGTTGGCGATCGGATCGACATCCTTGAACTGCGCGGGATAAAGCTGCTTGGCGATATATTGCACCATGGCGAAATCGGAGAGCGTGCGCGACGCGCCCTGATAGACACCGAACAGCTGCCCGTTCTTGATGGCCGGCACTTCACTCCAGCCCTGACGCGTTTCGAAGGCCTTGAGCTTTTCGCGGGCATCCGCGGCCTTCACCGCCTGCCCCATCGCCAGCGCTGCGGGGTTCTTGTTGTTTTCACGGCCGGAAATGAAGATGGCGTCGGGCTTCGAAGCCAGAACCTGCTCGGGATTGATCGGTCCCCACCACTCAACGAAAGGTGCTGCGATATTGTCGCCGCCAGCGGCGGTGGACATGGCGCCCCACATGTTCTTGCCATAGGTGAAGGAATATTCGGCCGGTCCCTTATTGCCGAATTCGACATAGACCTTCGGTTTCGGCTGACCGGATTTCGCCACCCGTTCGGCGACATCCTTCAGAGAACCGGCGTAGAATTCCGCAATTTCCTTGCCGCGCTGCTGCTGGCCGGTGAGTTCGCCGAAAAGCCGGGTGGAGGCGACGTGGCGCTCGACCGTCTGGGCGTTATAGTCGACGACAACGACGGGAATCCCCTCTTCTTCCAGACGGTCGGCATCGAGACCGAGCGCCTTGTATTGCCAATCCGCCAGGACCACCAGATCAGGATTGAGGCTCAGAACTTTTTCGACCGAGAAGGTCTGGGCTTCGACTTCGCCGACATCGGCAATATCCGCAAGCGAGGCGCGGTGAGCGAGATGCATTTTCCAGTTGGCGGGAACCCAGCCTTCCCACGCTTCGCGGGAAATGCCGACAACGGAATCATAGGCCTTTTCGCCACCGACCGCCATGTAGTCCTCGAAATAGAAACCGAGAACGACGCGTTTTGCAGGAAGATCAACCTTCACCTCGCGTCCGATGACGTCAGTGATGGTCTTCTCTGCAGCGGTGGCGGAAGGTGCGATAAAGAAAACGGATAAGAACGATGCGGCAAGGCCGCCGATAAATTTTTTGCGGGTCATGATGCGATCCAGAAGTTGAAACAATGCCGCTGTATAAAAGGTGACACTGCGAGTCAACTTAAATTGCAAGATCGCATAAGTTGCTAATATAAAAATGAAAATTGTCATTTCCGGTAAAATGCACACCGGGAAATATTGCGCTGGGCGGCGGCGATAGATGCAGCGCTGCCGCGCCCTCAGCCGGCCAAGGTCTTTGGGTTGCGCCCGTCCCGATAACCTCCGCCATCGAGACAGGACGCAAGATCCCGTTCAGATCATTGAAGTGTGCCCTGTGGGAAATGCCCCCGAGCCGACTTCAGAACTCGTTGGAGGCGATGGCGAAATCGTCGACGACTGGCATCTTTTCCGCGTTCTCCCAAGTCCGGTCCATGGCGTAAGTTTCCGAGAGATAGGGAATGCCGATATGGCCGAAGCGGAAGGAAAGCTGGCTTTCCGCCTGTTCCTCATCAAGCTTTGCCACGCGGCTGAGATAGAGCGCGGTGGCGAGGCCTGTCCTGTCCGCACCGGCCTTGCAATGAATGAGGATGGGCTTCGGCGCATCGCGCATGATGGCGACCAGCTCGTTGACCCTGTTCATGTCGAGCTCCTGACTTGCCGACATGCCGAAATCGATATGATTAAGTCCCAGTTCGCGGGCGGTTTCGACCTCATCGCGATACCAGGCCTTGGATTCGTTCGCACCGCGCAGATTGATGACCGTCCTGATACCATGGTCTTTGGTATAGCGGACGAGCTGCTCATTGCTCGGCTGGTTGGAGCGATAAAGCTGCCCCGCGACAACCTCGTGAAAATTGCCCAGGAGCTGAATGGCGTAGAGGTAACCGCCTGCGGCAAGCACAGCAATACCCATGCCCCAAAAGGAGCACTTCCAAAATCTTCGCATAATAAAACGGTTCCCTCATTCGACGAGAGAACCGATACAGACGGATTCTGACAGTAAGCTGAAAGTTATGCGACAGTATTGTAAGAGTAGAAAATTTGCGCTTGATCAACGCACGAAAACGTAAACCGCATAGACCGCGATGAGCGCGGCGGCCGCCGCCGCGGTGATGGCGCCGAGGCGTTTTTCGATGAAATGACGCACCGATTCCCCGTATTTCTGCAGCAATCCGGCAAGGATGAAAAAGCGCGCGCCGCGCGTGACGACGGCCGAAAGAATGAACAGGCCAAGGCTGATATTGGCCGCGCCGGAGAGGATAGTCACGACCTTGATCGGCGGCAGATGCGCGAGCCCCGATGTCACCAGCAGGAGAACGATGGTTTCGTAGTCAACGGAGTTCTTCAGATGCTCGAAGCTGTCGAGCTTGCCGTAAAATTCGAGAATGGGCCGCGCGATGCTTTCAAAGGCATAGTGGCCGAGGAACCAGCCGGCGATTCCGCCAAAAACCGAGGCGACAGTTGCCACGAGCGCATAAAACATCGCCTTTTTCGGTCTGGCCAGCACCATGGGCAGGAAAAGCACATCGGCAGGCACAACGAAGATGGAGCTCTCCACGAAAGCCACGATTGCCAGCCACCACACGGCGGTTTTGCGCGCGGCGAGCGCCATCGTCCAGGCATAGATGTTTTTCAGCATGTCGTGTCCCCGGGGAAGAGCGTTGCGGAGTGAAGGCAGGCGGGAGCCAAAGCATATCGGCGGTGATTCATGCGGTTGCCGACGGGCCGGAGAGACCGGCCCCGAATGAGGATTAGAGACAACGCAAGAGAATGGCAAATGTTGGAAAATTTATTTTTGCATCGCAAAAAATCATAAAGACGAGCATTTCCAGCCCTCACCGCAGATTAGTTGTTGCAATGCGAAATTTCACCCTGCGGTAGATGAACTCGCCTTTTTGCTGTAGAATAAGAAGTGGAGGAAAGAGGAGGAAGTTATCATGGACTATGTAAACTTCGTTACATCGATCAATCCGGTCATACTTGTCATTCTGCTGATAGTTCTTCTTGCCGGCGCCTACAGCAGCTGGGTTTCGCACTAATCCAGGCGAACCGCGCGACCAAATGTGATGAGGCTCCTTTTCTATCGGCGATAGGCATCGGGCCGGATGGATGTTATCAATCCCGGAGTTAAACAACTTCCGGGAAGCCGCATGACGAACGAATTCGCATTCACTGATACGTCTGAAAAGCTCAGCACGACGCTTGAGAAGTTGATAGGAAAGCTGCAGGGTCAGACGATCACGTTGCGCGAGTTGATGGAAGCGATCGGCGAACAGGGCCTTTTGCTTATCTGCGCAATCGCCTCCCTGCCCTTCCTCATCCCGGTTTCCATTCCCGGCGTCAGCACGGTCTTTGGTGCGGCGATCATTCTTGTCAGCCTCGCAATCACCCTCAACCGCCTGCCATGGCTGCCGGCGAAAATCCTCGACCGGCAGATGGAGACGGCAAAGCTCATTCCCGCCCTTCAAAAAGGCGTCGCCATTGTCTCCAAGCTCGACGGTTTCATCCGCCCGCGCATTCCCGCGCTGACGACCGGCATCATCGCCAACCGCATAAACGGACTTGCGCTGATGACGGCGGGCGTATTGCTGATGATGCCGCTCGGCTTCATTCCCTTCTCCAACACCCTTCCAGGCGTTGCGATCCTGCTTTTTTCGGCAGGGATGATTCAGAGGGATGGCGTCACCGTGCTCGGCGGCTACCTGTTTCTGGGGCTGACGGCGATTTATTTCGCAGCGCTCGCCTATGCGGCCTTCTGGGCCGGCCAGGGCATCAGCAGTTCCATCGGCGCATAAGACCTATTGCCGGTCGCCATTGCGGGTGTCGCGGCGGTTCTGCCGCGATGCCCACCAGACCGCCAGCCGTCGCCGCTGGCGGCGAACCGCCGGCAGATCGTGGGAAAGCACGACGAGACCAAGCGGAACCATCCAGAAGCCGAGCACGGGCAGGAAACCCAGCGTTCCGCCCACCACCAGCGCCGAGCCGGTAGCAATCCTGCCGACGCGCGAACGCGGCATGGCAAAGCTCCATTTTCCGACATGGAGGCGGTGCGTTCTGTGGTCGATACCGAATTTCATTCCATCCTGCCCTTTTGCATCTGGCCTGTGGATAATTTTTTCACCGGCGATAAGCCCGGAAAATCGGGACTCTGGATGGATAAAACAAGAGGAATGCGTTTTTTTTGAAAAAACCGCTTGGCAAATCGGAAAAGCATTTGTATTACCCCGCTCACACCGCGCCAAGCGGTGGACGTTCCCTGGTAGCTCAGCGGTAGAGCATTCGACTGTTAATCGACAGGTCGCCGGTTCGAATCCGGCCCGGGGAGCCATTTCTCTCAAAAACATGTTTTGAAGAGCGAAGTGCAGCTGCAATTCGCCCCATTCTTCTTGGGGGATTGTCGTGACTTCCCCATTATCCTACCGCCAAACGATCAGTTCTTCTTGACAGCCCTTTTCGTCGCCTTCGTGGCGTTGGTCAGCGCCGGAGGATCGCTTGCCGGAAAACTCTCCTCAAGGCTCTCGGTGAGATCGTCTTCCTTGTTCTTATCCGTAGATTTCCGCTCTTTCTCAAGGGATTTTACCGCGGGTGATTTGGCATTTGCCGAAGTTGCCTTTTTCGCTGGCGTCTTCTTCGCAGGCGCTTTCGCGGCAGCAGACTTCTTCACGCCATTTCCGCTTTTGGACTTCGCCGCTTCCGCATCTGCGGAAAGCTCCCGTTCCGCCTCGATCCAGTGTCTTTCATGGTGCCCGTCGGGTCTTCCTTCCCTCTCCCATATTGCGCGCGCTTTTTCACGGATTGCGGCTTCGCGGTCATGGCTCATAACGAACCTCCCTTTTTACGTTGCACCGGTTTTGATTGTGCCATTGAAAAAACAAAAAAAGCCAGAGTTAGTTCCGCTTTGACCTGCGACGAATAAGCATTTCCGCGAGAAACGGAACCGTCATCGGCCGCCGATCGTTTGGCCTGCAGAAACCAGCAGGAGATCGCTTCATGACCACCCCGCAGAAGCCGAAAACCGAACCGCTTGATATTGAGGACGACGATGTCGCGCGGTTTGAAACAGACAGCGAACTGAAAGCCAAAGATGTCGAGATTTACCCGGACGAGAGCGTGAGCCTGCGTGCGCGCCGGCAGGCCGCAAGGCAGCACGAGGACGCCTTCATCGTCGCCACAGACCTTGAGGACGACGACCAGCGCGACGCAGCACCTGGCACCAGAGAGCAGCCTTAGGCCCAAACATGGAAAAGGCGGGTCAAAGCCCGCCTTTATCGAAAAAATGCCGTCAAAAATGTCAGGAGATTTATCGGCGGACCGAAACGATGGACTTGCGGTTGAAGTTCGACACCTGCACCCGGCCGGACTGGTTGCCGCCGAGGATTTGGGCGGTCTTGCCGCTCATGCTCTTCAAAATGCCGGCGTGGTAACCGCGGCCATTGCGAATGACGACGACATCGCCGGGTTTTGCCTGACTGACTGGCACGGCATAACCGAAGGATGTCCAGGACTTCGCAAATCCATAGGATTTGGGAGATTGCCGGCCGGCCTTACTGGCGACCGCATGCAGGAAAAGGCCACACCATGGAGTGCTGCGGGGATTTGCGCCAAGAATGTTCTTGAGGCTCTTGTTGTTCTTGGACTCATGCAGCCCGGTGTATTTTTCTGCCTGGTTCAGCATGCCGGCAGAGGCCGATGCAACGACTGTAAAAGACAAGGCAACCGATAGAATTAACGCGGATACTCTCAAACGTCTCGCCCTTATGTTAGAGGGCGCCCGTGTATTGTGACAATTTAGCGACAATTTGACGAGAAATGGGCAGAAATCAGACGCCTATTCATGTGCGCTGATCTGTCATTGCTTCAAAACAGGCTGCCCTGCGCCTCATCGGTGCGGCGGCGGCCGGCATTTTCGAGATCCAGCATACGCAATTTGGTGGTGGTTCCGCCCGGTGCGGAGAAGCCTCCAAGCCTGCCGCCGGCGGCGAGAACCCGATGACAGGGAATGATCAACGGCACCGGATTTTTCGCCATGGCCTGACCGACATCGCGGGCCTTTTCCATACCGAGGCCAAGCGTTTTTACGATGCCGCCATAGGTCGTCGTGTCGCCCCAACCGATCTGCCGCGCAACGGCGTAAACATCGAGGAAAAAACGCTCTTGCCCGGCGAGATCGAGTTCGACGGCGGTAAAATCGATCTCCTCGCCGCCGAAATAACGGGTGATCATCGCAATCACCTCACGCGTGCGTGTTTCGGGAACGGCGATGGACGCGTATTGCAGGCGCTTCTGGAGAAGTTTTTCGGTCTCGCCGGCGTCAGAGCCGGGCAATTGCAAACGCACAATGCCCCGGCCCGCCCATGCAAGGCCGCAATGGCCGAGGGCTGTGGGAAAAACAATATAGCCGCAGTGGTTGCTCATTGCCGTTGCTCATCCGCATTTTTGCATGCACGATGCCATATCCCGCATTCGAAACAACCCGTTTCCTGCTCCTCAACAAACAAGGCCACCCGTTTTTGGCGGGTGGCCTTATACACATAAATTCCGAAAATCCGTTCAGGACGCGATTTTGCCCGGCTCTTCCACAAGGCACTGCGCCTGCCGGCTGGCGGCAACGAAAGCCGTGCGGGCAATTTCCCCCGCCACGTCGCCCATCAGCGAGGCGCGGCACAGGCGCAGCGCCTGTTCATACACCTTGTCGCCACGCTCAGTCCATTCGTGCTGGAGAAAATCGAAGGCTTCGTAAACGCCATTGAAAATACGGGGAGCACCGTTTTCAAGGGAGATGGTAACGGGCTTTTCCCACTTAACGTCATTCAGCAACATTGATTGCACTTCCATGCTCTATTAACCCGCGACAAACGCCGGCTCCTCCAGTTGGTTCCCTTTATCAGCGGTTTCAAGGGCGAAAAAATAACCCTCGAAAAACCATGCCCTCCATCTTTCCATTGTAGCCGATTTGCGGAACAAAGCGTTTCAACACTCGTTCAAGCGGAAGTGAACCGGGTCCTTTCATGTCGACAGCAGCCTCCCCCGCCATCGTCTGGTTCCGCAAGGACCTGCGCCTTTCGGACAACCTCGCTTTGCTTGCCGCCGTGGAGCATGGCGGCCCCGTCATCCCCGTCTATATCAGGGAAAAATCATGCGGCCCGCTGGGCGGCGCGCAGGAATGGTGGCTTCACCACTCCCTCACGTCCCTGACCGCCGCACTGGAAAAAATCGGCAGCCGCCTCGTGCTTTTGAGCGGCGACGCCGGCGAGACATTGCGCCATCTGATATCCGAAACCGGTGCAGAGGCGGTATTCTGGAACCGCCGATACGATCCTGCCGGCATGGCGACGGACAAGGCGCTGAAACAGACGCTTCGGGATGACGGCCTGACGGTGCGCAGCTTTTCCGGCCATCTGCTGCATGAGCCATCGAGGCTGCAGACGAAATCCGGCGGTCCATACCGGGTCTATACGCCCTTCTGGCGGGCGCTGGAGGGCGGCGAGGAGCCACATGCGCCGGCGGGTGCGCCGAAGGGTCTGAAGGCGCCGAAGACGTGGCCGAAATCGGAAAAGCCTGGCGATTGGAAACTGTTACCCACCAAGCCCGACTGGGCGAAACACTTCAGCGACATCTGGTCTCCCGGCGAAGGCGGAGCGCGGGAGAAACTCGACGATTTCATCGATGGCGCTTTGAAGGGTTATGAAGAAGGCCGCGACTTTCCGGCAAAGCACGCAACCTCTTTGCTTTCTCCGCATCTGGCGTCCGGCGAAATATCGCCTTCTACCGTCTGGCACGCGACGAAGGGGCTTTCCCGCCACATCGCCTCCAACGATATCAGCCGTTTTCGCAAGGAAATCGTCTGGCGGGAATTCTGCTATCACCTGCTGTTTCATTTTCCCGAACTCGACGAAAAGAACTGGAACGACAGTTTCGACGCCTTCCGCTGGCGAGACGATGAAAAATCCTTCACGGCGTGGACCCGCGGGATGACGGGATATCCGATCGTCGATGCCGGCATGCGGCAATTGTGGAAACACGGCACGATGCACAATCGGGTGCGTATGATCGTGGCCTCCTTCCTCATCAAACATCTGCTGATCGACTGGCGGAAGGGCGAGAAATGGTTCCGCGACACGCTTGTCGATGCGGACCCGGCCTCCAACGCCGCCAACTGGCAATGGGTGGCGGGTTCGGGCGCGGACGCCTCGCCGTTTTTCCGCATCTTCAACCCCATATTGCAGGGCGAAAAATTCGACGCCGATGGCGATTATGTGCGCCATTTCGTGCCGGAGCTGAAAAAGCTTGAGCGAAAATACATCCACAAGCCGTTCGAAGCGCCGAAAGAGGCCTTGAAGAAGGCGGGCATCGAGCTTGGCAAGACCTATCCGCTGCCGATTGTCGACCATGGAAAAGCGCGCGAAAGAGCGCTTGCGGCCTATGCCGACGTCAAGAAGAACGCATAAAATTGGGTATCGGCAAAATTTTGCGTGGCTAAGCCAAAGCCGGGAAGATAATTTCTTGCCTTGAAGCGGTTGTAACGGGACATAACGGCACCTAATTTCCGCTCAGACAAGAAGGCTCAATCATGACCATTCACTCCTCTGCGCTCAGTGCTATCGGCAACACGCCGCTCATCCGTCTGAAAGCCGCCTCTGAAGCGACGGGGTGTGAAATCCTCGGCAAGGCGGAATTCCTCAATCCCGGGCAATCGGTGAAGGATCGCGCCGCACTCTACATTATCCGCGATGCCGAGCGGCGCGGTCAGCTGCGACCGGGCGGCACCATTGTGGAGGGTACTGCGGGCAATACCGGCATCGGTCTGTCGCTGGTCGCCAATGCGCTGGGCTACAAGACGGTCATCGTCATTCCCGAGACGCAGAGCCAGGAAAAGAAGGATGCGCTGAAGCTTCTCGGCGCGAAGCTGGTCGAAGTTCCGGCCGCCCCCTATTCCAACCCGAACAATTACGTGAAGGTTTCCGGCCGGCTGGCAAAACAGCTTGCCGCAACCGATGAAAACGGTGCGATCTGGGCCAACCAGTTCGACAACATCGCCAACCGTCAGGCCCATATCGAAACGACTGCCCCCGAAATCTGGGACCAGACGGATGGCAAGGTCGATGGCTTCATCTGCTCGGTCGGTTCCGGCGGAACGCTTGCGGGCGTGGCCGACGGCCTGCGCGATTTCAATCCCGACATCAAGATCGGCCTTGCCGATCCCGAGGGTGCGGCTCTCTATGAATTTTACAAGCACGGCGTGCTGAAATCCGAAGGCTCCTCCATTACCGAAGGCATCGGACAGGGGCGCATCACCGCCAATCTGGAAGGTTTTACGCCTGACTTCTCCTATCGCATTTCGGATGCGGAGGCGCTGCCGGTGCTGTTCGATCTGGTGACGAAGGAAGGGCTTTGCCTTGGCGGCTCCTCCGGCATCAACATTGCCGGCGCAATCCGCCTTGCCCGCGAGCTCGGTCCGGGGCATACAATCGTGACGATACTGTGCGACTACGGCAATCGTTATCAGTCGAAGCTTTTCAATCCGGATTTCCTGCGTTCCAAGGGACTTCCGATCCCACAGTGGCTGGCGACGAAAAGCGAGATTGCGGTTCCGTACGAAACCGTTTGAGGACATGCCGAAATGCCTGTGAATGCCCTGTTCCGTGACGATTTTTATCTTTCCACCGCAGAAGCGATCGTCACGGCGGTGCATGAGGATGGCGGCATAGAGCTGGACCAGACATGCTTTTACGCCACCTCCGGCGGCCAACCGGGCGATAGCGGCTTTCTCGAGCGGGCCGATGGTTCACGCATAGAACTCGGTATCACCAAAAACGGCGCCGACAAGAGCGTGATCATCCATGTGCCGCTCGAAGGCCAGCCTTCTCCTGAAGTCGGCGAAAAACTCACCCTGCATGTGGACTGGCCGCGTCGCTACAAGCTGATGCGGATGCACACCGCCTGCCATCTGCTCTCCGTCGTCTGCCAATGGCCGATCACCGGAGCCGCCGTCGGCGAGGATGAATCGCGTGTCGATTTCGACATGTCGGAAACCATCGACAAGGACGAGGTGACGGCAAAGCTTATGCAGCTGGTGAAAGCCAACCATCCCGTCTTCCTGCAATGGATCACCGACGAGGAGCTGCAGGCCAATCCGGGCATCGTCAAATCCAAGAATGTGCGCCCGCCAATGGGCCTTGGCCGGGTCAGCCTCGTCTGCATCGGCGAAAACTCCAGCATCGACAGCCAACCCTGCGGCGGTACCCATGTTTCCGAAACGCAGGAAGTAGGCGATATTCACATTGCCAAGATAGAAAAGAAGGGCAAGGAGAACAGGCGGTTCCGTATTCGTTTCGGCGCGCCTGAAGCTGTTGCCTGAGATTGGGAGAAACATCGTGAGCACGGATAAGAGCCGTTTCGTCGTTTCGGCGGACTGGGTGGAAAAACAGCTCGGCACGGCCGGGTTTCGTGTCGTTGATGCCTCCTGGTATCTGCCGGCGCACAAGCGCAACGGCGCGGAAGAATATGCGGCGGGTCACCTGCCCGGTGCGGTATTCTTCGATCAGGACAAGATCGCCGATCATACCACCGGCCTGCCGCATTCCCTGCCCTCGCCGGAATTCTTCGCGGAACAGGCCGGTGCGCTTGGCCTCAGCGATACGGATACGATCGTGGTCTATGACGGCCCCGGCTTCTTTTCCGCGCCGCGCGTGTGGTGGATGCTGCGGGTGATGGGCGTGCGCAAGGCCTATGTGCTGGATGGCGGCCTCGATGGCTGGAAACGCGAAGGCCGGCCGCTCGAAACCGGCACTCCGGAAATCGAGCCGGCAACCTTTACGCCTGATTTCAACGAGAAGCGCGTAACCTCGCTTGGCGCCATGCGCGGCATCGTCGACAGCGGTGAAAAGCAGATTGCCGACGCCCGTGGCGCCGGACGCTTTACCGGCGACGAGGCCGAGCCGCGCGCCGGCATGCGCTCCGGCCACATGCCCGGCGCGCGCAGCCTGCCCGCGACAGCCTTTTCCGAAAACGGCCACTTCAAGGACCTCACCGCCATCCGCAAGATGGTGACCGATGCCGGCATCGATCTTTCGAAGCCCGTCGTCACCAGTTGCGGCTCGGGCGTCACCGCCGCCGTCATCACCCTGGCCCTGGAATCGCTTGGTCACAAGGATAATTCGCTTTACGACGGCTCATGGTCGGAATGGGGCGGATTGCAGGATACGCCGGTGGTTACTGGTCCCGCGGATGCAATCCCCACATTGTCGCACGGACCGCTGAAGGCGCATGTGACGCAGCTGGAAATGACGGCTCCGCCGAAGGTCAGCCTACCGATCCCCGTCAACATCCAGACAGCGCTCATGCGGGTCAACAATATTCCCCTGCATTTCTACCGCTATCTTTACTGGCGGGTTGGGAAACGCTGGCACTGGCAAAAGCGCATGCGCATGAGCGATGCGGAGCTTTCCGCCATCCTGCGCGATCCGAAAAACAGCGTTACGGTTCTTTATATGAATGGTGCGCCCGCCGGTTTCTTCGAACTGAACAAGGCGAGCGACGAGGTGACCGAGCTTTCCTATTTCGGGCTGCTCGAAGAGGCGATCGGTGCAGGCGTCGGCAAGTGGTTCCTGTTGCAGGCGCTTTACGCCGCCTGGCAGGACAATCCGCAACGGGTGACGGTGACCACCAACACGCTCGACCATCCGCGCGCGCTGCAGCTTTACCAGATGATGGGCTTTTCGCCCGTCGGCACCTATGAGGCCTGGGTGGAGCCGCTTGCCGATGCCGAGCTTTTGGAGATATCGCTGCGAAATTGAGGGGCGCCGGTTCACTAGCCTCATTCCCGTGCTTGTTCACAGAAATGACGGCGCAAGGTGACGTAGCACTCCCGCTTTGTCGATAGTTAGACGGGTAGCGCCCTCGCCGGCCTAGCGTGCAGCGATAACCAAGTGCAGGCGAATCCATCCCTTCGAAAAGTTGCTCTCTTCTCGCCCCGCGCCGTATCCGTCAAGCGAGATGGCGAAATTGCGCACGACAACCGGCACGGCACTTCCCTCCCATATCGGGAAGCCAGATTGCCAGCGTTCGGCAATCCGGCCTCAGATTTCCCGTTCCAGATTAGCGGCGGCCGTCGGGATTTGCCCGCCGGCAGCGCCCTTGTCTTCCGTGACGGTGTTCAGCAGGTGATCGGCAATCAGTTCCGCCTGGAACTTGCCGAGTTCATAGCAATAGGTGATCTCGCGCTTTTCCGCCGACCAGTAGACGTCGGGACGGCCGCAGGACTTGGCCGTCAGCTTGACGTCCCCCTTCAAGCCATAGCCGCTAAAACTGCGGCTGATGAGATCGAGGACCTTCGATTCCTTGATCATGATGGCGTAGGGCTCAAGCTCCGGGTCGCGCGGCGGCACGTAGCTGACGGAGAATCTGGAAGGCGTCTGGCTGCGGTGGGGGCTCAGAAAATTCTCCCAGGCCGAAGCGACGCCCGGATAGGCGGCGGCGCATTTGTCGAATTCGGCATTGTTGAGCCCCATCATGGCGGCCAGATCGCCATAACCGTCCTTGTCACGGCCGACCATCAGGCAGGCCATGTTGCGATCGCGGCTCCTGTCGGGCACCAGCGCGGAGAAGACCGGGGCTTCGTGCTCAGGCAAGGTCTCCGCCTCACGCGCCAGATACCAGCTGTCCGTGGCATTGACGAGCGCGGTGTCGAGCCATTCCTCGTTGGCCTGGAGGATGAGCGTTCCAGCCAGTTGATCGGCCGGCGCCTGCACACTTGCCGTGTCCGCCGTTCCGAAATCCGAGATCAGCATGCGCGCATCCTCGTGATAAAGCGAGAAGATCGCATTGCCGATGACGAAATTGACCGCCTGCTGAAGCTGTTCGTCGGACAGGCCATCGAGACCGGAGGCGACCTGCGCCTCGGCCTCAAGCGGAGCCGTCAACGAAACGAAAGCCAGCGGAACGGCGGCCAGAAAACGACGGAACATAAAATCAGACCTTCCGGGAACGAGGAGCGTCACTGATTCCCGAAGCTAACGAGTCACGCAATGGGCTGGTTGCATCGCCTGTCAAGAATCGGGTGGATAGTGATCCGTTTCGGGACCATAGCTGCAAAGAAGCAACGCCGAACCCAACCCAGGAGGTCTCCGTCATGACCGATCTCGTTTTCACTGCAATGCCGGCTAAGGAAGCCGAAGACTTCCGCGCGGGAGCCGCCGACGCCTACGGCAATCCGCCGGAGAGAGCCGTTTCTCCCGGCGGCATGCCCTGCCGCCACTGCCTTTCCCAGATCGGGGAAGGCGAAGGGATGCTGATCCTCGCCTACCGGCCCTTTCCCTCGCTACAGCCCTATGCGGAAACGGGCCCGGTGTTTCTGCATGCCGACGCCTGTGAGCGCTATCCGCAGACGCAGGCCATTCCGCCGATGCTGGACAGCCCGGATTATATCGTGCGCGGTTATGGAGCCGATGACCGCATCGTCTACGGCACCGGCGCGGTGACGGCGACAGACGAGATCGTTTCGCGCGCGCGGCACCTTCTGGAGCGCGCGGATGTCGCTTATGTGCATGTGCGCTCCGCCCGCAATAATTGCTATCAGTGCCGTATCGACACAGCATAATCGGCAATTACATGCAATTTTAAGAGAAGAACTAAACGGCTCTCAAGTTTTCCGCACCATAATGCAGGTATCGGAAACAATTGATTTGAGCAGCAAAATGACAAACAACCTCAATATGGCGACCCGGACCGCGCCCCGCAGCAAGACCAGGATTTTTGCGACCGTGCATTATTTCAGCCAGTCGACCAGAGGGCGTGTGGTCGATCTTTCCGCCACCGGAATGGCGCTCGAGCTGGATGGACCTTTCGCAGCCGCCAAGGGCAGCCGGGTCAAGGTGCAGAGTGAGGATCTGGGCTTCATCGAGGGCGTCGTGCAATGGCAGCACATGAACCGCCTCGGCCTCCAGCTCAAACTTTCCACCAACACGCTGGCGCAGCTTTCCTCCTATTTCCGTTTCTTCCACGAAGAAGTGAAACCGACCCTCGCCCGCTGATCCAGGGCACGGTAATGCGCAGAGCAAACGATGCGCATTCTTCGGTGCGGCGACACCTGCGCCGCACGCCCGTGATAAAAAATTTATCAAACGGTTGAAAACCGGCCTATCTGTCACGGGCCTGTCATTTTGGTGATGGACTCCTCTGCGATTGCTTCTACCCTGTCATTTTTCAAGACAGAGCAAGCTTCATCCGAAGGAGTTCCCATGTCGTCGCTTCTCGCTCTCCACCCCATTACCCGGCGTTCGCTTCTGGGCGGCATCGCAGCCTCCTCGGCGCTGGTGATGCTGCACCCTTTTGCTGCGCGTGCGGCGGCCAACCAGGCGCATCTGCGCATCATGGAAACGACCGATATCCATGTTCACGTCTTTCCCTATGATTATTACGCCGACAAGCCGAACGACACGATGGGACTGGCGCGCACCGCCTCGATCATAGACACCATCCGCGCCGAAGCCGGAAACTCGATGCTGGTGGACAATGGCGACTTCTTGCAGGGCAACCCGCTCGGCGACTATATCGCCTATGAGCGCGGCATGAAGGCCGGCGACAAGCACCCCGTGATCAACGCCATGAACGTGCTGGGTTACGATTGCGGCACGCTCGGCAACCACGAATTCAATTACGGTCTCGACTATATGTCGAACACGCTGGCGGGTGCGGGCTTCCCTTACGTCTGCGCCAATCTCACCAAGGGCCAGCTTGCTTCCGATCCGAAGAACGACGAGCTGTTTTTCAAGCCCTATGTCATTCTTGAAAAGCAGATCCGCGACGGCGGCGGCGTGACGAGCCCGGTCAAGGTCGGCATCATCGGCTTCGTGCCGCCGCAGATCATGATGTGGGATTCCAAGAACCTCGAGGGCAAGGCGCAGACGCGCGATATCGTCGAGGCGGCAAAAGCCTGGGTTCCGGTCATGAAGGAGGAAGGTGCGGATATCGTCATCGCCCTTTCCCATTCCGGTATCGACGGCAAGGGCCAGACCGAGCGCATGGAAAACGCCTCGCTTTATCTGGCAGGTGTCGAAGGCATCGATGCGATCTTCACCGGCCACCAGCATCTGGTCTTCCCCGGTCCGAAGACCTGGGACGGTATCGAGGGTGCGGATGCCGTCAAGGGCACGCTCATGGGCAAGCCGGCGGTGATGGCCGGCTTCTGGGGCTCGCATATGGGCCTTATCGACCTGCTGCTCGAAAAGGACGGCAAGAGCTGGAAGATCGTCGACTTCACCTCCGAAGCCCGGCCGATCTACCACCGCGACGAAAACCGCAAGGTCGTCGCCGATTTCACGGACAAGGCGGAAGTCCTCGCCGCCGCCAAGGCCGATCACGAGGCGGCCCTTGCCTATGTGCGCCGTCCCGTCGGCAAGACCTCCGCGCCGCTCTATTCCTATTTCGCGCTGGTGGCCGACGATCCTTCCGTACAGATCGTCTCCAATGCCCAGACCTGGTACATCAAGGACATGCTGAAGGAAGGGCAATACAAGGATCTGCCCGTGCTTTCTGCGGCAGCCCCCTTCAAGTCCGGCGGTCGCGGCGGTGCGGATTATTATACCGATGTCCCCGCCGGTGACATCGCCATCAAGAACGTCGCCGATCTTTATCTCTACCCCAACACGGTGCAGGCGGTGCTGATCAACGGCGCGCAGGTAAAGAACTGGCTGGAAATGTCGGCCGGCATGTTCAATACGGTCGAGGCCGGCGCAAAGGATGCGCCGCTGCTGAATGCGGATTTCCCGTCCTATAATTTCGATGTCATCGACGGCGTGACCTATCAGATCGACATTTCCAAACCGGCGAAATTCGACAAGGATGGCAAGGCCATCAACCCGGACAGCAACCGCATCGTCAACCTGCAATTTGAAGGCAAGCCGATCGATCCCGAGCAGAAATTCGTGGTGGCGACGAATAATTACCGGGCCAGCGGCGGCGGCAAATTCCCCGATATCGCCGGCGACAAGGTGATCTTCGTGGCCCCCGATACCAACCGCGACGTGATCGTGCGCTATATCATCGATCAGGGCACCATCAACCCGTCTGCGGATGCAAACTGGTCCTTCGCGCCGGTGGCCGATACCACGGCGATCTTTGAGACCGGCCCCAAGGGCCGCCACTATGCGGCCGATATCAAGGGCGCAAAGATCGAGGATGCCGGCGACGGCGCGGAAGGTTTCGCGAAGTTCCGTCTGGTTCTTTGAGGGCTGCGGCCTTTCGGCGGCTTATCGTCGGGAGGGCACTTCCCTATTCCCGCCCACCGAGCGCTCGCAGCAGAAGCGGCAGTTCCAATGGCGGTTTCTGCTCGATGCGCCGATAATCGCTGCCATCCCGGTTACGGCGGATAAGCCTCAGGCCGACCATATCGCGCCTCAGCATCGCCGCATCCCCGAACAGGTGCAGGCTATCCAGAAAGCTGCTGAATTCGCGCTCGGAAAAGCTCCGCCCGGCGGGAATTTTTGCCCATAGATACCAGAGGCATAATTCCTGCTGCGAGCGGCGCGCCGGCCATTGCATCAGCCGGCCGGCAGCGTCGAAGACACGAACGGTCTTCAGCACCCTGCCCTCATTAGCTGCCGGCAGCATATCTGGCCGGGATGGTCCGCTGTCATCGGATGGCTCGCGCGAGGCTCGCAAGTGCTGGAAATTTCGGAACCCGGCAGCTCGGCTCAGAAGATTGAGCATCTCCACATGGCTTGGCTTTCGGTCCAGCCTGCCGATCTGTTCGCGGACGGATTTGGCGAAAGTCGAGAGGTCGGCGATATCAATGGAAAGGATCGAACGTGGCATGACTTACCCTCAAGTGCCATTCCGAAAAGGTGTCGCTGATCGCCGGCTTCCGACATGGCACGGGATAAGTGCTGTCAAACTTTAAAAATGCAGGTTTAGCTTCCCTTGCGGGACGGCGATGCCTCGGTGAAATGCTGACCGTGGTTTAGGTATAGGCAGGCGACCCGCCTACGTCAATTGGCCTTGCTGGCATAGCGCCGAGGTTGCCGCGCGTTTCTTCTCCACGCCGGGGAAAAGGTGGCTCCGCTCGGTCCAGATATAATTAGACAATGTCACTCAGCGGCGACAGGAATGGTCCTCTGCTTGTGTGCCGCAAGCATCCCGTTGAAATCCTTGTGGTTGGGGCAGGCAGAGAGGCGTTGCTGAAATGCTTCGGCAAGCCATTGGCCGGCAGGGCCGGCGGGTGAATCGACCCGCCGCAGCGCAAATAGCGGATATTCGCCCTGCTCATAGGCCTCGAGTTCAAGCGCCTTGAGTCTGCCATTGGTGATGTCATTACGGACGATCGATGCGGGCAGGCCGCCCCAACCCAGACCGCCCTTGATGAGCTGGTATTTTGTGGCGATGTCGCTGACCCGCCATGTCTTGTAGGAAAGGACATTGAAATCGCGGCCCTTGGTCAGGCCGGATGCATCGGTGACGACAAGCTGAACCTCCTCGCGCACATCGGCAAGGCCCAGCGGCCGCTCGATCTGCGCCAGCGGGTGATCCGACGCGACGACCGGCAACATAAAGGAATGGCCGACCTTTTCGACGACGAGTTCATCGTCCTGACGCAGCATCGCCCCGCCAATGCCGATACCTGCCTTGCGGGAGAGCACCATCTCCATGACCATGCCCAGCTCGCCGACATTGAGGCTGAGGGTGACGGTTGGGAACTGTTGGCGAAAATCCCGCAGCACGGCCACCATGGCCTCCGCCGGCACCATGGTGCTGATGGCGACCGAGAGTTCCGCCTCAAGCCCCTGCTTCAGCCCCTTGGCGCGGGCGCGCATCTCCTGCAGTCCGGCGACGATGCGCCTTGCATCCTCCAGCATGGCGCGGCCTTCATCCGTCAGCTTCGGCTGGCGCACGCCGCTGCGCTCGAACAGCGTCACTTCAAGCTGCGCCTCGAGATTGGCGATGGTGTAGCTGACCACCGACTGGGCACGATTGAGCGCACGTGACGCGGCGGAAAAACTGCCGGTCTCGGCAACCGTCAAAAACACCTGCAATTGATCGAGGGTCGGGTTCGCGTCCATGTCCCATCCATTTCATCGATAGATTGCTTCCACATTATCACAGTTTTCTTGATGGCAGTAATTTTTCATATAGAGCGCAAAGGAAGGGCATCGTGCTCTCCCGCCCTCCCAAGGCGCCCGTCAATTCATCGCATATGCAAGGAAAGACCATGTCCAACATTCTTCTCATCACTTCCAGCCCGCGTGGCGACGAATCAGTTTCCAACAAGTTTGCCGGTGAACTCGCAAGCAAGCTGAAGGCCAAGTCGGCTTCCAACACCCTTGTCCACCGCGATCTCGCTGCTGACCCGATCCCGCATCTCGACACCGTCAAGACCGCCGCCATCCGCAAGGCGCCCGACCAGCGCACCGCCGAAGAAGCGGTTGCCGCCGATTATTCCGACAAGCTGGTGACCGAGCTTCTGGCCGCCGACACCGTCGTCATCGGCACCGGCCTCATCAATTTCAACATTTATTCCGGCCTGAAGTCGTGGATCGACAATGTCGCCCGCGCCGGCCAGACCTTCAAATACACCGAAACCGGCCCGGTCGGCCTCGCCACTGGCAAGAAGGTCTACATCGTTCTGGCTGCGGCCGGCGTTTACTCCGAAGGCCCGGCCGTATCGATGAACCATGCCGTTCCTTACCTGAAGACCGTTCTCGGCTTCATGGGCATGACCGATGTGGAAGTCATCTATGTCGAAGGCCTGGCATTCGGTCCGGAAGCCGTCGAAAAGGCTGTGGCCGCCGCTGAAGCCAAGGTTGCCGAGCTGGCGCAGGCCGCTTAAGCCGATTGAGGCTGAGACCGAAAAGGTATCAGCCGACCCACATTCCGTAACGGCCGTGGACCTGGTCCCGGCCGTTATTTTTTGCCGCATAGAGCCGCGCATCGGCCTCCGATAGGAGCGCGCGGAAAAGCTGCCCATCCTCGAAAGCGGTGGCGACGCCGATACTGACGGTCAGTGGCGAACCGTCCGGCCGTTGCAGGTCCGCAAGGATCGCTGCCCGAAGATTGTTCGAAAATGCCAGCGCCGTTTCATGCGTCATCGCCGGCAGTAGGGCCACGAATTCCTCGCCGCCGAAGCGGTAGAGATGTCCCAGCGGCTGCACGGCGCGCTTCAGGACGGCGGCGAATTCCCGCAAGATCTCATCGCCCTGCAGGTGCCCGAACGTATCGTTGACGGTCTTGAAATGATCGATATCGACAATCAGCACGCTGACCGGCCGCTTTTTCTCCAGGCACTCCACGACGACGGAGGGCGCATCGAGCTCCATGCGGGCGCGGTCCGATACGCCGGTCAGCATATCGCGTCCGGAGCGGGACAGAAGCTCCTCGTAACGTTCCCTGAAAGTGAGATCGTTGAAGACATCGGCAACGCTGCGGCGTGTCAGAAAGCGGCCCTTGGCCGATGTCAGCCAGAGATAGGTGGCAAACAGCAGCGAATAGATGCCGACTGCCGCCATCTTCGCCTTCCAGCCATCGTAAAAGACATCGAGGGGGGCATTGAACAACAATCGCAGCGCCCCATAAAAACCCGCCTGATCGAAGCTCAGGATAACGACGCCGCAGATCGCAAAGCGCAGTACGATATGGCGCTGCAGATAACGCCCCAGCTTTTCGTAAAACAGGATGATGGCGATGGCGTCTATATAAAGCAGGCTGGTTCCCCAGACCATCAGCACGCCCATGTCATCCAGAAATGCGGTGCTGACCGACTGCCCGGGAACGATCGCCACCGTCTGATGGAAACGGATGATCTGCGCCATGATGACGGTCACTATATTGCCGAGAAACAGGCCATAGATCGGCTGTCGAACGACCGCCGCGTCCTCCCGCATATAGAGCATGAGGATCATCATCAGCTTGCCGGCAAAAAGGATCGAGGAGCCGGGCGACGCCACACCGAAAGGCAGCTGCACGTAAAAGACGGCCGCCAGGTAGGTTTCCAGAAAATGCATGACGCCCAGCGCGGTGAGAAAAACACCGATGCCGAGAATATGCCGGTAATGAAGGAATGCCGTCATTACCGAAAAATAGACGATGGCCTCCGTCAGAAAGAGGGCCAGATTTGCCCATTGCATCGGCACATGCCCTATCGATCCACATCGCGCGGGTTGATTGGCGCGACTCCATGCTCTCTAGAGACGATAGGCCGAAGCAAACAACGGAATCTTAATATCCGAGGCAAGAAAGCGTCATCATTTTCCTGGGAAAAGCGAAGCGCCGTTCTGGTCGATGATGAGCTTTGCCTTGCGGATCGTGAACTCAACCGCATCGTCCATGCTGGTGAAGACGTCGGCGCGCACGAATTCATGCACCAGCACTTCATCGCCGGCCTTTTTTTCGATGCGGCCCGCCAGGCGGAACTGGCCGCCTTCCTTGATCGGCGTCGCATAGATCAGATAGTCGCCATGCGCATGCGGCTCCGCCTGGGCGACCTTCTGCGGCGCGTCGGAGGACGGCTGGCCGGAGCCGAAGGCCGAGAGGATTTTGGAAAAAAACGATGCCATGGCTTTCACTCCCTCAATCTGTGTCAGTTTTGAGGGGCGGAGACGATCCGCCCTTCCCTGCCTCTTCCGATCAGATGATCAAGTTCGACAGGATGTCGTTTTCGGTGATGTCCTCATAACCGAGACCGGCGGCTTCGAAACGTTCCAGCAGGCCGGCGAAATTCTCCTTAGCGCTGGTTTCGATACCGATCAGGATCGAACCGAAATTGCGGGCCGATTTCTTCAGATATTCGAAACGGGCGATATCGTCATCCGGACCGAGCAGGTTGAGGAAATCGCGCAGCGCGCCGGGGCGCTGCGGCAGGCGCAGGATGAAGTATTTCTTCACGCCCGTATAACGCATGGCGCGTTCCTTCACATCCGGCAGACGCTCGAAATCGAAATTGCCGCCGGAGACGACGGCGATGACCGTCTTGCCTTCCAGCCTCTCGCGGCCGAGCTTTTCCAGCGCGGTAATTGCCAGCGCGCCGGCCGGCTCCAGCACCACGCCTTCGAGGTTCAGCATCTCGATGATCGTCACGCAGATGGCGTTTTCCGGGATGAGCATGACCTGCTCGGCCGGAAAATCCTTCAGGGCCTTGAAGTTCAGGTCGCCGATGCGGGCGACGGCGGCGCCGTCGACGAAATTATCGACCTTGTTCAGCGTCACCGGTTCGCCGCGTTCAAGGCTTTTCTTCAGGCTCGGCGCCCCTTCCGGCTCGCAGAACACGAAGTTCTCCTTGCGGACCGTGCCAGCCAGAAAGCCCGATAGACCGGCAGAAAGACCGCCGCCGCCAACGGGCATGACGACGATATCCGGCTTTGTGCCTTCCGGAAGCTGATCCATGATTTCGGCGGCGACCGTCGCCTGGCCTTCGATGATGTCCTCATGGTCGAAGGGCGGCACCATGTAGCCGTCATTGTCCTCAACATATTTGCGGGCGGCGGCATAACACTGGTCGAATATATCGCCCACCAGACGGATGCTGATGAATTCGCCGCCGAAGATGCGGGTCTTTTCGATCTTCTGCTGCGGTGTCGTCACCGGCATGAAAACAACGCCTTGAACACCGAAATGACGGCAGGCGAAAGCAAAGCCCTGCGCATGGTTTCCGGCCGAAGCACAGACGAAAACCTTGCCCTTGCCGGCCTTGGCCACCGCCTTGCGCAGGAAGTTGAATGCGCCTCTAATCTTGTAGGAACGAACCGGGGACAGATCCTCACGCTTCAGCCAAATCGACGCGCCATATCGACGGCTGAGATGTTCATTCAACTGCAACGGCGTTTCCGGGAATATCTCCCGCACTTCCCGCCGCGCTGCTTCCACAAGCTGCTTGTCCACGATAGTCAATCCATTGAAATTCATAATGGCACCCGCTATGCCATAGGACGGCGTCCGAGACAAAGACTCATTTCAGCGCGGCCACGAACTATGGGTTTGATTTCTTGAACAGCAATCTTATGCGCTCGGTCATCTATGTGGCGTCCATCTTCGGGCTTTACATGGCGACGGCCATGTTTCTGCCGGCGCTTACCGATCTTTATTACGGCAATGACGACTGGATGGTGTTTGCGCTGTCGGGTTTCATGTGCGGAGGCTTTGCGCTTGCCTGCGCGCTGGCGACACGCGGGCCGATTGCGGCCTTCAACAAACGTTTCGGCTTTCTGCTGGTCAACCTGCTCTGGCTGGTCTTTTCCATTGTCGGCGCGGTTCCGCTTTACCTGTCCGAACTCAACCTGACGCTCGGCCAGGCCCTTTTCGAATCCATTTCCGCCATTACGACAACGGGATCGACCGTCATTGCCGGTCTCGACAATGCACCGCAGGGTATCCTTCTGTGGCGTTCGCTGCTGTGCTGGCTCGGCGGTATCGGTATCGTCGCGCTCGGTCTCTTCATCCTGCCGCTGCTGCGCGTCGGCGGCATGACCTTCTTCCGTATGGAATCCTCCGATACCGGCAACGACCGCCCTTTTGCGCGGCTGGCAAGCTTCACGCGGGCTTTCGTGGGCATCTATATCATCATGACACTGGCCTGCACGGTCGCATATGATTTTGCCGGCATGTCGCATTTCGATGCGCTGAACCATGCCATGTCGACGATCGCTACCGGCGGTTTCTCCACCCATGACGCATCTTTCGCCTATTTCAACAATACGGCGCTGCTGTGGATCGCCACCATCTTCCTGATATTCGGCAGCCTGCCCTTCTCGGTCATGATCCTGCTTGCCGTGCGCCGCCGGCTGGAAACGCTACGCGACCCGCAGATCGCCGTCTTTCTCGGCTATCTCTGCGCGATTTCCATCGCAGTCGGCGTGTATCATCATCTGAGGAACGGCGTGCCGCTGGACGATGCGCTCAGCCACTCCTTCTTCAATATGACCTCCATCCTCTCGACCGGTGGCTTTGCCAGCGACGACTATACGCTCTGGGGGCCTTTCGTCATCATCGTCGCCTTTTTCGCAACCTTCATGGGCGGCTGCTCCGGCTCGACGGCGGGCGGCATCAAGGCCTATCGTTTTCTCATCATGTTCAACGTGGTGCGCGCCGGGCTGAAGA
Organism: Rhizobium sp. NFACC06-2; assembly: GCF_900101425.1. Classification (NCBI taxonomy): domain Bacteria; kingdom Pseudomonadati; phylum Pseudomonadota; class Alphaproteobacteria; order Hyphomicrobiales; family Rhizobiaceae; genus Rhizobium; species Rhizobium sp. NFACC06-2. The sequence continues at coordinate 274,155 of NZ_FMVA01000002.1, forward strand.
AGCTGATCTATCCGAACGCGGTCTATTCGGTGCGTTACGGCCAGCAGGTGGTCGATCCCGATACGATCCGGACGATCTTCCTCTTCGTCAGCTGCTTCATCGCGCTGTGGATCGCCGGCAGCCTTGCCATGAGCCTGATGGGTTATGATTTCCTGACCGCAACCTCGGCCGTGGCGACCTCGCTCGCCAATGTCGGGCCCGGTATCGGCCCGATCATCGGCCCGGCCGGCAATTTCTCCACCATCAGCGATCCCGCGCTTTATCTCCTGTCGGTCCTGATGCTGCTCGGACGTCTGGAAATCCTTACTGTTCTGGTGCTGCTGATGCCGATCTTCTGGCGCAGTTGATGTCGTGACACACTTGTTGAGCGCGAGCGAATAAAGCGCTTGACCTTCCCACGTTGGAATAGTCCAGGCTCCTCCTGTTAGAATTCCAAACCATGGAGAACCGCCTATGTGCACCGCTCACCAGCATCACGCCGAAACCACGACGGCACCGGTTGATGCAGACCTTTCTTTTCACGTTGAAGACATGACCTGCGGTCACTGCGCAGGAGTGATCAAGGGCGCGATCGAAAAGACCGTTCCCGGCGCTGCCGTGCATGCCGATCCGGCAAGCCGCACGGTTGTGGTTGGCGGCGTCTCCGATGCAGCACGTATTGCCGAGATCATCACCGCTGCAGGCTATACGCCGGAAGCACGCGCCTGATCCGAAGAGATACCGGCGGCGCTTCATCCCTGCGGCCGCCGGATCGCCCCATCTGCCCCGCCTCACGCTGAACCCGCGTGGCACCCTTTGGACGACATCGAATTTCGTCCTTTCAGATATTCCCTACAAGATATTCCTGCAGAACCATGTAGCGACAGTTTCACACCGAGGCATGACGGCACCCTATCAGCACTAAGGCCCGGCTCCTGCGAGCCGGGCCTTATCTTGTGAGCTAATCTAGATCAGCTTATTTCACGGCCAAATCTTTAGTCATGATAAAGTAATTGATCGGATGCGGCCTGAAGTTCTCAACCTTGTCCGAATAGGCATCAAAGGCGGTTTCATGGATGAGGTAGACGGTGACGGCCTCATCATAAACCCTTTTCGCCGCTTCGGCGTAGATGGCGTAACGCTTGGCCGGCTCGGCAACCGCATAAGCCGATTTGATCAGCTTGTCCGTTTCCTCACTGCAATAATGCGAGATGTTGTAACCGCCTGTGCAGGTGTAATCGGCATTGAGGAAGCCGATCGGTTCTGCAACATCGGTGGCATAACCGCGCGACAGAAGAACCATGTCGAAGTTGCCGGAAAGAAGATCGGGCTCGATCGCGGTGTAGTCGGCAACGCGAACATCGACCTTGATGCCGATTTCCTGCAATTGGGCCTGGATAACGGCGGCAACATCCTTGAGTTCGGTTCTTTCCGTGTAGGCGAGAAGCGTCAGCTTCAGGCTGCCGGGAGCAACTCCGGCCTCTTTCAGCAGAGCCTTTGCCTTCTCCAGGTCATAAGCGGGTGCGACGTCTTGCGGCGCCCATGGCTCACCCGGTGCGAAAGGCATGGTTGCGGGCTTTACCACGCCTTCATAGATGCTGTCGGCAATACCGGCGGTATCGATGGCGGCCCGGATCGCCTGCCGAACCTTGATATCCTTGAATGGCGCCTTTGAATTATTGAGCAGCATTTCGGTAATCCGCGGCACGGTGATCGGCGCAACCTTGACGCCCTTGGCCGCTTCAACGGTCTTTACCGTCCAGGGTGGGATCACGCGCGAAATCTGCACTTCACCGCTTCTTATCTGGGTGGCTCGCGTATCGGCATCCGGAATAAAGTTCACGCGACCACCCGAAAGCTTCGGCATACCGGCCCAATAGTCATGGTTCGCGGTCAGCTCCATATACTGGTTGGGATCAACCTTGGTGATCTTGAAGGGGCCGGTGCAGGTTCCAATCGGATCGACCTTGCCATCCTTATAGGCTGACGGCGCGAGGATCGAAGTCGCAGGGCTTCCCATTTGCGCCGGCAGCAGCACCGATGGCTCGATGGTGGTGATCTTCACGATATCGTCACCGCTTGCGTCAACGGCAGCGATCAGCTTCGGCGAAAAGGCCCGGGCCGGAACGGGCGCTTTCAGAAGATTGGTGAGTGCATTGACTGCGGCAGCGGCATTAAGCGGCTCGCCGTTCTGGAATTTCACGCCCTTGCGCAGCTTGAACTCCCAAACCTTCGGCGAGGTCTGCGTCCAGGATTCGGCCAGCCCCGGCTCCAGTTTCGTGTCATAACCGACGCGGACCAGGCTTTCGAAACAGCCGGCGCGCGAACCCAGATAGGCATCGTCGGAAGCCATCTGCCAGCCGGTCTTGACGCCGGTATAATCGTCATAGGTAATCGTGGCGGCCTCTGCCGCAGCCGCTCCAAACGAAACCACAATGGCGCATGACGCCAGAAGTACGTGCTTCATCATAGAATATTCCCCTTTTATTTTTGATGACAACGCTCACAATTCGCATATTTTCACGAAATTTCACTCAATCATTATAAAGTCAATAAGAATACCCTATGGATATCTCTCGATTATCCATTCGAATATTATCTATTTTACGTTTTATACTCGGAATTTTATTCCGATATTAATCCGAAAACACACAATTCATCTGTTTTACGGCAACAGAGAACTGTAACTGCGTTGTCCGTCAGCCCCATTCCCGCCAGCGATGGCAGCGCGCGAAATGCTCGCCGGAAACGCCTTCCAGAACGGGCTCCACCTCGCCGCATATCTCGGTCGCATATTTGCAGCGGGTGTGGAATTTACAGCCGTTGGGAGGATTGAGAGGGCTCGGCAGATCGCCGTCCAGAAGCATCTCCGGTGCATATAACCCCGTCTCGTCCAGCATCGACGATGCTATGAGAGCCTTGGTATAGGGGTGCTTCGGCGCCCGGAAAAGCTCCTCCCGGTCGGCGATTTCAACGACACGTCCGAGATACATCACGGCGATGCGATCGCAGAGATAACGCACCACGCGCAGATCGTGGGAAATCATCAGAACCGTCAAACCGTGACGGCGCTTCATGTCCATCAGAAGGTTCAGGATCTGCGTGCGCATCGATGCGTCGAGCGCCGATGTCGGTTCGTCGCAGACAAGGAAGCTCGGATTGAGAAGCAGCGCGCGGCCGATGACGACGCGCTGCAACTGGCCGCCGGAACACTGGCTCGGATACCGATCGTAAAAAGAGCCGTCGAGGCCGACCTCTTCCAGCATCCGGAAAACCCTTGCCGTGCGCTCCTCGCGCGTGCCGATGCCATGCTGGGCAAGCGGCGCTTCCATGCTCTGGCCGATACGCATGCGCGGATCGAGTGCGGAATAAGGGTCTTGAAACACCAGTTGCACGACCCGGCGCATACGCCGGAGCGCCTCACCCTGCATGTGCAGCATATCGTTCTGCCCGATGCTGACCTCACCTTTCGTTGCGTGGGTCAGCCGCGTAATCAGCCCGGCAACCGTGCTTTTGCCGCATCCGGATTCACCGACGAGACCAAGCACTTCCCCCTCGCCGATCGTCAGGGAAACATCGTCGACGGATTTCACCACACGGTGACCGAAGCCCGATATGGGATAATATTTGCAAAGGTTCTTCGCGACCACGAATGGCCGCTTGCTGTTTTCCGCCGATGGCGGGGTCTGTGTCGTCGCTGTTGCTAGCATCGTCGCCCTCCCTCAGCAGACCGTGTGACCGGCATGGTCGTGACCGGTATGATCGTGGTTGGCATGGTCGTGACCGACCGCCCAGCACCGCGCCTTGCGGCCTTCGGGCAAGGCATTCAAATCCGGTTCCGAGGCCATGCAGCGGCCGCTCATGCCTGCCGAATTGGCAAGCGCGCAGCGCGGATGAAACCGGCAGCCGCAGGACATGTCATGGGCCTGCGCACTGGAGCCGGGGATCGTCAGCAGCTGCCCCTCGCTGTCGGTGGTCAACAGCGAACAGCTGATGAGCGCCTTGGTATAGGGATGCTGCGGCGCCTTGAGGATCGCCTGGGTCGGCCCCTCCTCGACGATGCGGCCGGCATACATGACCGCGATCCGGTCAGCGAAGGCGGCGACGACCGAGAGATCATGGGTGATGAGCAGCGTGGCAAGCCGGCGCTTGCGGCGCTCGTCGTCCAGCAGGCGCAGGATTTGTGCCTGGACAGTGACATCAAGCGCCGTCGTCGGTTCGTCGGCGATCAGAAGCTGCGGATTGCCCGAGAGTGCGGCCGCAATCATCACACGTTGCGCCATGCCGCCGGAAAGCTCATGCGCAAAGCATTGCGCCCGTGCCGACGGATCGGGAATGCCGACATCCGACAGAAGGCCGACGACCCGGTTAAGTGCTGCGTGCCGGCTCATTTTACGGTGGATCCAGAGCGGCTCCGCCACCTGCGTCCTCACCCGGCTGGTCGGGTCGAGCATGGCCTGCGGCTGCTGGAACAGCATGCTGATATCGGCGCCACGCAGCGCATCGAGTTCGGAGGATGAAAGAGCGAGAATATCGCGACCGGCAAAGGAAATGCGGCCGGAATTGATTTCCGCGCCCTGCGGCAAAAGCCGCATCAGCGACAGCGCCGTCATGCTCTTGCCCGACCCGGATTCGCCGACGAGAGCGACGACTTCTCCGGCGTTGACGGAAAGCGTCAGGCCCGAAATAACAAACTTGCGGCCATTTTGCGCCGGCACGGAAACGTGCAGGTCCTCTATCTCCAGAAGCGGTGCGCATTCAGGGGACATGGCCGTATTGGCAAGCGTTTGTCCTTCGATATTCATAAGAGTTCCCCTTATTTTTATTGAATCGGAGGCATTGCGTATTCTTCATGCGGCTTCAGACGATATTACTCTCCTTCCGGTTCCGTTGCGTCATCTATGTTTGACAATCGTCAAATCGACCATTGCCCGTTGGCAGGCGTCAATGACCGTTGGTTTTCTTCGTTTCCAGGTTCAGGCCATGGCCGATCCACGTCACGCTCAGCGCCGCCAGGAAAATCGCCAGACCCGGTGCGATGACGAGAACGGGCATCCGTTCCGCGTAAGCCTGCGCATCGGCCAGCATCAGCGCCCAGTCGGCCGCCGGCGGCTGTACGCCAAGGCCCAGAAACGACAATCCGCCCACCGTGATCAGCTTGTGGCCAAAGCGCAGGAACGCCACGGCCGCGATGGGCCAGATCGTGTTGGGAATGATATGCCGGAAGATGATGAAGCGCCGTGTGCAGCCGAGCACCTCTGCCGCGCGGATATATTCGCGGGAATTGACCGAGAGCGTCAGCCCCCGCGCCAGCCGCGCAAAAGGTGTCCAGCCAACGATGGTCAGCGACGCGATCAGCGTGCCATATCCCGGACCGAAGATTGCGACGAGAAAAATCGCGATCACCACGTCCGGTATGGCGATAAGCAGGTCCACGATGCGCATCAGCACTTCGTCGAGGATGCCGCGGCTGCGGCCGCTGATGATGCCGATGAAGGTTCCGATCACCACCGACAGAATGACGGTGATGGCGGCAATCGTGACCGTGAAGCGGCCGCCGATCAAAAGCCGGCTCAAGACATCGCGCCCGAGATGGTCCGTCCCAAGCCAATAGGCGGCGCTCGGCGCATTCAGCCTGAGCCGCAGGCTCTGCTTTGCCGGATCATAGGGCGAAATCCACGGCGCGATCACCAGCAGCAGGATGATGACGAGAAAAATCGCCGATCCCGCATAGAAGGTCCAGTGCCGGCGGCGGATGAAATCCGTGAACCGGGCGAGGTTCGAAGGGCGCTTGGGCGTGGTCATCGGCATGGCGGCGGCAGACGCGCTCGGGAAGTGGCTAATGGTCATGGTGAGCTCGCATTGCTGGATTGATCAGGACATAAAAGCTGTCGGCCAGGGTATTGATCAGGATGGAGAGCGCCACGATGCAGATGAAACCGCCCTGCAGCATCGGAATATCGCGATTGACCACGGCGTCGTAGAGAAGCCGGCCCATGCCGGGAATGGCGAAGATCACTTCCACGACCACAGATCCGCCAAGCAGGCCGGCAAGCCACAGGGCGAAGAAGGTGACCACCGGCAGCGAGCCGTTGCGGATGCCGTGGCGCATGACGGTGCCATGCATGCCGAGACCACGGCTGCGGGCCGCCGTGATATAGGGCGCGCGCAGAACCTCGGCCATTGCCGCGCGCGTCACCTGGGTGAAATAGGCGAGCGGCCGCAGCGTCAGGGTAAGCGCGGGAAGCACCAGCGAACGCCAGCTATCCCATCCGGCTGAGGGCAACCAGCCGAGATAGAGCGCGAAGACCAGCGCCGACATCGGCGCAAACCAGTATTCGGGCGTTGCAACGAAGGTCTGGATCATCAGCGTCGCGAAATTGTCCAGCCGACCGCCGGGACGCATCGCCGCCAGGGTGCCGAGCGGCAGGGCGACGGCCACCGCGACCGCCAGCGCCGTCAGCGCCAGCGTCACCGACACCCAGAGCGACCGCAAAAGCTCGGCGGCGACCGGCTGGCTGCTGGTGAAGGAAAATCCGAGATCGCCCCGCAGCGCGCCCGACAACCATGCGAAATATTGCACATAGAGCGGGCGGTCCAGTCCGAGGCTGACCCTGAGCGCCTCGACCGCATGCGGATCGAGCGCCGTATCTCGCATACGCGACATGAGAATGGTGCGGGCCGGATCGCCGCCCGCCATATAGGGCAAAAGAAACGCGATGACAGACACGATCGCCAGCATCAGGCACAGAATAAGGAAGCGCTGTATTATCTGTATCCACATGGCTTGGTCTCCTTCACCACAATTGGCGTCTGCACTGCAATCCACACCCGTTTCCCAAAGGAAAACGGCCGCTTATTTCACCGGGCGCTGTAGATCCATCACCGGACCGGAGGTGCCCTTCAGCATTCCGGTGCGCTTGGGCACGATGGCCACGGTCGTAAAATCGATATCCTCGGCATGGGCGAGATCATGGATGATCGGGCAATCCGGCTCCCCGTTGTCAGGGCAATAGTTTGCGAGATTTCGCAGCGTGTCGGCCATCTCGCGAAGCGTATGCATCTTCGCTTCCAGATCGACGACATGTTCCATGACGATACGTTTGACATCGCAGGAGGCGCCGCCCGGATCGCGCCAGAGCGTCATAAGCTGCCTGATCTTTTCGATGGAGAAGCCGAGATCGCGTCCGCGCCGGATGAAACGCAGCGTTTCCAGATCATTGGCCGTATAAACCCTGTATCCGGACTCCGTGCGGTTTGCCGATTTGATCAGGCCGATTGTCTCGTAATGCCTGATCATCTTCGCAGAAACACCGGATGCGGTGGCGGCTGTGCCAATGTTCATCGATCCTGCTCCTATCTTTCCGGGGTGAAAAACACATCTGCATGAATGTCGGCGGTGCGCATGCCGCGCGCCAGAAGCTGCGGCACCGTCGCCTCGATCATGGCCGGCGGGCCTGCAATATAGGCTTTCCAGCCATCGAGATCGTCGAAATCATCCGCCACGGCCGCACCGACATAACCGCACCGGATATTGGCATGTTCCTCATGCGAGAGAACCGGAACGAAACTCAGATTGCCATGCCGCGCGGCAAGATCGCCGAAGCGGTCAAGCATATAGAGATCACGCTCCGCGCGCGCGCCGAAATAGACATGAACCGGTCGTTCGCGGCCCGTTGCGAGCGCCGCCTCGACAACGGCCTTGACGGGAGCGAGCCCCGAACCGCCGGCGATACCAAGGATCGGCCCGCAATGTTTTTCCCGCAGGAACGAAGAGCCGAAAGGCCCGACTATCGTGACGGGATCACCCGCGCTTGCGAGCGAGAAGATGCGGCCGCTCGTCATGCCGCCGGGAACATGCCGGATGTGGAATTCAATCAGTTCCTCATCCACCCTGCTGGCAATGGAATAATCACGCGGCGAACAGTCGGGATAAAGCAGGCGCACATATTGTCCGGGTTTGAAGGTAAACTGCCCGCGATCGTCAAGCCGGATGCGGATGAGCTTGATATCGTGCGTCACATCCACCGCCTCCGCAACCACGCCCTCAAAGCGGCCGGTCGGAATATCGGCGATCTCATCCGCCCCGTCGAGCCAGCTGATCGTCATGTCGCTCAACGGCACGGCCCGGCAGGCGAGTGTTAGGCCATCGGCTTTCTCCTCTTCGGTCAAGGAGAAGGGCGTATGCTTGAGAAGATCGATTTCGCCGGAAATGAGATGAGACTTGCAGGCGCCGCAGCGGCCCATGCGACAGCCATGCGGATAAGTAACCCCTGCGGCCAATGCGGCCTGAAGCACGGTCTCACCCTGCGCCGCCATGATGCTGCGTCCGATCTGCGGCAGATAGATTGTGTTGCCAGGCGTCATCATGTCCGCCTCCTATTCGGCCGCTGCGAGCTGCATGCCAGACGATCTGTCCACCAGCGGCGCGCGGAAGCTTTTCAGGCGCAGCGCATTCGTCAATACGAAGACGCTGGAAAGCGCCATGGCTCCGGCGGCAAGGACAGGCGACAGCAGAACGCCGTTGACAGGATACAATATTCCGGCCGCCACGGGAACGAGAGCGGCATTGTAAGCGAAGGCCCAGAACAGATTCTGGCCGATATTGCGGATCGTGGCCTTGGAGAGTGCGATGGCGTTGGCGACGCCGCGCAGATCGCCGGACATCAGCACCACATCGGCGCTTTCAATGGCGACATCCGTGCCCGTGCCGATGGCAAGACCGACATCGGCGGCGGCCAGCGCCGGCGCATCGTTGATGCCATCGCCGACAAAGGCGACACGTCGCCCGTCGGCAGCAAGCCTCTTGACGGCCTCCACCTTGCCGTCGGGCAGCACTTCCGCCACCACCTCGTCAATGCCGAGGCGGCGGGCGATGGCTTCAGCGGTGCGGCGATTGTCACCCGTGATCATCGTGACCTTGAGGCCGAGCGCATGCAGCGCCGCAATCGCCTCCGGGGTCGTCTGCTTGACCGGATCGGCGACCGCGATGATCGCGGCCAGCCTGCCATCGACGGCGGCATAAAGCGGCGACTGCCCTTCCCGGCCCAGCCGCTCGGCATCGTCTGCGAACATCGCGACATCGTAACCGAGCTTGGCCATGAACCGGTCCGCGCCCGCTTCCACCTGGCGGCCGTCAACCGTTGCCGCAACACCAAAACCGGGGGTCGCCTCGAAGCCTTCCGCATCGGCAAGCGTCAGGCCGCCATGTTTTGCAGCCTCGACGATCGCTTCGGCAATCGGATGCTCGGAATGGTTCTCCAGCGAGGCGACGAGGCGCAACACCTCATCCGCATCGAAGCCCTCTGTCGTGGTAAAATGCACCAGTTTCGGTTTGCCGAGCGTCAGGGTGCCGGTCTTGTCGACGGCGATCACATCGGCATCCCGGAGCGTCTGGAGCGCATCGCCGCGGCGGAACAGCACGCCCATTTCGGCGGCGCGGCCGGTGCCGACCATGATCGAGGTCGGCGTGGCAAGGCCCATGGCGCAGGGACAGGCGATAATGAGCACCGCAACCGCATTGACGAGCGCAAAGGTCAAGGCCGGATCTGGCCCGAACATGAACCAGATGATGAAGGTGGCGAGCGCTGCCAGCATCACCGCCGGCACGAACCAGTTGGTTACCTTGTCCACCAGCGCCTGGATGGGCAGCTTGTCGGCCTGCGCCTCCTCGACCATGCGGATGATTTGAGCGATCAGCGTATCGGCGCCGACCTTGGTGGCGCGGAAGGTGAAAGAACCGTTGCGGTTGACCGTGCCGCCGACGACTTCGGAACCCGCCGCCTTGGTGACCGGCACCGGTTCGCCCGTGATCATCGATTCATCGACATAAGAAGAGCCGCTGAGGACCAGCCCGTCGACCGGCACTTTCTCGCCGGGACGAACGACGATCACATCGCCGGTGCGCACATCCTGCAACGGCACATCGATGGTTTCGCCATCGCGCAGCACGCGGGCGGACTTGGCCTGCAGGCCGACCAGCCGCTTTATCGCCTCGCTGGTGCGGCCTTTGGCGCGCGCTTCCAGAAAACGTCCGAGAAGGATGAGCGTGACGATGACCGCCGCCGCCTCGTAATAGACATTGGCCGTGCCGCTCGGCAGGATTTTGGGCATGAAGGTTGCGACAACCGAAAATCCCCAGGCAGCGGCTGTGCCCAGCACGACGAGCGAATTCATGTCCGGCGCCAGCCGCAGAAGTGCGGGTATGCCCTTTTTGAAGAAGCGCAGGCCGGGCCCGAACAGAACCAGCGTCGTCAGCGCAAATTGCAGATACCAGCTTTCCTGCATGCCGACCGTTTCCATCACGAAATCATGGATGGCGGGCACCAGATGCGACCCCATTTCCAGCACGAAAACCGGCAGCGTCAGAACAACGGCGACGGCGAGGCTGATTTTGAGGCGGCGCAGTTCCGCCTCGCGCTTGTCCTGCTCTCCATCTCTGGCTTTGTCGGGGACAATCTCGTTCGCCTTATAGCCCGCCCGCTGGATGGCATACGCCAGATTGGCCGCAGACGCGGCGTTGCCGGCGACGCGGACGGTGGCGCGCTCCGTCGCAAGATTGACGCTTGCACCGGAAACACCGGAAACGGCCTTCAACGCCTTTTCGACACGTCCGACGCAGGAGGCGCAGGTCATGCCCTCAATATCGAGTTCGATGGTTTTCTCTTCGACGCTGTAACCGGCCTGCCGCACAGCCTCGATAACGGCCGGCACATCCGGCGGCCCGGAAAAGGAAATGTCGGCACGTTCCGTTGCCAGATTGACCGATGCTTTCAGAACGCCCGGGACCTTGGCAATCGCCTTTTCCACGCGGCCGACACAGGAGGCGCATGTCATGCCATCGATCGCAATCTGATGACTCGCCCGAATCTCCATTTGTGACATGCGTATGACCCCTCTTTTCTTGTGTTAAAAAAAAGATAGGGCTTCCCATCGTGGCAAGGTCAATAGGTTCTTTTTGATGATTTTCAGGTGACCATGCCGTGCACGTGAACGGGCGTTTTACGCCGGCTCAGGAGGTGGACACGGACGATAAGTCAGGGGAAGAAAGTGGTGCGGACGGCGGGACTTGAACCCGCAAGACCAATGGTCGGCAGATTTTAAGTCCCCTTGGGTGACGATACTGTCTGATCAAGCCGTTGATAACGCTCCGGTTTTAGCTACGCCCGAAGCCTATACTTGTCGTGAGAGGTAGGGCGTGGCCACGACATCAGCCACAAGACGCACACGAAGATTATTTCCAGTGTGCGGCTTAAGACGCTGAAATCACAGTCTTAAAGATCGCCTTGAGCTGATCTTGTGGCAACTGCGAGAGTAGCTGAGCGAGTGCCTGGGTGTCCGTCTCGATCTCGTCTACGATGACCGTTGTGGCACGGCTCCCGGCGAGAGTTTCCTTCTTTTCCATGCGACCAATGACATCATCCAGCTCATCACCGAAGAGGTGCACATAGCGCTGGGTGACCAGCAGTGTTGCATGGCCTGCGAGCTTCTGGATGGCAGCAGCGTTCTCACCGTTAGAAGCAAGTCGTGAGCAGAACTCATGACGAAGGATATGCGGCACGAATTGCTTGTCGCTTTCCAGATTGAGCGCCTCCGAGAGACGACCCCAGTAATGCGCGACCGAGTTTTTGGAGAGGCTCGGAAACACCGCCTTGCCCTCGGTGTATTCGCGGCGACGATCAAAGACCGCCTGGGCACGAGCTGTCAGAGGCACGGTGCGGCTCTTGCCGGACTTGGTACGCTGCCCGGTTGCGCCCACACCCCAAACGGTCACACGGCCATTCTGGATGTCCTCGAAATGGAGAGATAAGACTTCGCTTTGGCGCATGCCGGTGTCCAGAGATAGGACGGTGTAATCGGCCATGTCTTGGTGCCCGATGCGATCAAAGAACGCGAGCGTCTTCTTCTCCTCGTCCGGTGTGAAGCGACGAACCCGGTGTTCGCTCTCCTTGTACTTGTTGCACTTCGGCTTTCGCTCGATGATGCCCAAGTCCTCGGCTTCTGAGAGGCATTTGGAAAGAGCCGCGACCTTACGGTTCACTGTCCCCGGAGCGTTGCCAGCCGCCAGCAGCTTCGAGCGCGCGCGGTCAACGTCAGCTTTCCCCAGCTTTGCGACCGGAAGACTTGCGCCGATCTCGGCAACGATGAGGTTCGCGTTGATGAGCTGCTTTGCACCCGATGGCATAGGTGCCCAATGGGTTTCATAGACGTGCTGGACCAGCTCCCCGAGCGTGTACGGGAGGTCGCCCCTACGCTTTGCGGCCTTCTCACCCATGTCGATGGGTTCGCCCCTGATGAGCTTCGCCTTACTGTCGAGTTCCCAAAGTTCTGCCTCGCTTTCTGTTGCGAAGCTGCGGCGATGCCGAGCGCCTTTATGAGTTACGGTCCCTTCCCAAGAGGAACCACGTTTCTTCGCCATTTAGCTCTCCTTCAAGTTGACATGGGAATGCATCCGGCATACCGAGAAGCAGCCGCCCGCATGGTGAAATTGGTAAACACATCGCACTTAAAATGCGCCGCCTCTGGCTTGCCGGTTCAAGTCCGGCTGCGGGCACCAGCTACTTACTGAGGCCGCTTAGCGCGTCCACGGGTCGAGCTGGTTTCTTCCTTGGCCATTGCCTCTTCGTGCATGCGCTCGATCTCAAGGCGCGCATCCGTTTCCTTATCGACCGAATATTCTGCATCGACGTTGCGGAGCAATTTCGTGATGAATGCCTTGCCATGAGTTGTGAGGAATATCAGACGACGCCGGGGTTCCCGAGGGTCGATGACAGCTTCCACAAGGTCCAGCCCCGGCTTCCCGAGGCGATGGAATTTCGACATGGCAGAGACGTTGCGCGAGACCGAGGATTGAGACAATCCGGTTCTTTTGCAGATATCTGCCATGGTGAGGCCCGGATAAAGAACGACCTGAAACAGAACGTCCGCTTGCTGCATCGGCATATCAGGGCTTAGGGTTCGGAGCATATTGATGACGCGAGACACTGTGAAAGCTGCATCGCGCTTGGTCGTTTCAGTAGTGGTCGTCATGGGCCTCTCCTGTCATATCGCCGGTGAAAATCTACCCGTTCATGGATAGACCGCCGAGGGGCTATGTTGTCCAGCCCTTTTTCTCGCACTACCGGCTTTTTTCTAAAACCAACTCCTGATTGGGCCTCAAGATGACAGCCCAATCGCTTATCAACTCGACCGCCTTCCCGTAGTTCATGGGAACAGCGAGGCCGACTAAGAACGCCAAGGTCAAAGCCCTGCGCGGTCCCCAGTGGCCCGTAGTTTGGCCCCGCGTCCGCGAAACCGTGACTTGAAGGTAACCGAGAAAGACCTCCCGGTCGTCCGCATCTCCAATCCATCCGAAGCCCAGCCATTCATTGCGGACTTCGATAAAACTCTCTCTGCCCCCCGGCAGTTTCACTTCCAAGCCAATCATTGCCTTGTAACGCACCTTTTCGAGATCGGGAACATTCCCGGACGTGGATATAAAGGCCGCGTATTATGTTAGCAAGAGCTTTCGTTAACTGTTCACCGGAGCGTGAAAGCCGACCAGTTGGCCGGTCATGCAGTCGATGAAATAGACCAGCGTGAACCGCTTGCGGCGACGAACGCGCCACTTGCGGAAACGCCCTGATTGCGTGATGTCGTTCATGCGTCACCTCGGGCTAGCCGGTAGGCTGCATATGCGTCACCAAGGGGCGACATGGGGCACGTTGAGCGCCACCAAGCGAGAAATGGTGTTTGGGTCAATGTTGATCTCCGGGAATGGCAACCATCATCAGGTGGGGCATGCCAAGCCCCACGACCGACCCTAGGGAGCCGGTTTCGGTATCAGTTGGATTGTTTGGAAAACCAGACGGCGCACCCGAGGGTCAGCGCGCTCCAGCCCATGAAAAGCAGGAAGAGGCTGGTGTTGAATGTCATAGAGCATCTGCCCTACTTGGTGGTGCCGAAGGCTGGTTTCGGCTGGCCGGTCTTCCGTAGTTCCGACCCCTCCAATCTATGTAATCCCGACCCTCTATTGCGGCCATAACGTGAGCATCCATAGGGTGAAGGGTCATGGCGCAATGCTCCGGGCATAGTTCCGAAGTGTTGTCATGTAGCCTCGGTAGTCCCCGGAGCCGCGAGCATTGGGGAGCCACGCGACAACCTGAGTTGACCGCCCAGCACCAAGGAAACGACCTCGGGCACTATCGGGGCCAGCGGTGACCCATTGGCCGACCGGCAGCTTTGCCCGCTGTTCGTCCGTGAGGGTCCATATGTCGATTGTTGAGGAGTATCGGGCCATGTCAGCACATGACCGTCAGTTGCAGACCGGAGCGGCCTCGGAGGTGCTGGGCGATCTCCATAGCCGTCTCAAAGTCACATGCGTCCGTGATCGCCTCGACACCGCCGACCGGGTAGTGCCCGTATACAGTGAAGAGTTCGGCCTCGGTGCGATCATAGCCGCCCTCAAACCACGTCTCATCCTCACTCTCGGAAACATTGACGCAGCCGCCGAGTTCCAGCCCGTCAAACTGGGACCAGTCGGGTTCTTCCGATTTGGAACAACAATTGAAGAGTTCCGAAGCGGTGAAGGTCCGTCCCTCAACCGCATGCATTGCCAGAATGTTGGCGTTCATGTCTGCTCCTTGTAGCTGCTCATCAGGCCCTAGGCGCGACCCTAGGACGACCGGACGCCAGCCGAATCGACACCCGGTTTCGCATATGTTTGCATTGGTGGATTATTCTTCGCGCAAAGACGCGCCTATCTCAGTCCAGTTGACCCGCGCCATAGCGGCATTCAGGAGGTCACCGATCATTCCCGGTCGGGTATCACCGAACCAGTTTGCGGCGATCTCCTCTACCAGCGCCTTCACGTTCTCCCCCGCGACAAGCGCATTGGGAGCGCCTACGGCTAGTGAGGTGGCGAGATGGTAGATTTGCTCCTCATTGGTGAGCCAAGCGTTGACGACCCACGTTTCTTGGTTCGTCCAGCCGTTGCAGCCTTCGTCCTTCATGATAGTTTCCTCTTGTCGCTATAGGTGGAGTTGACTATCTTGTGGGAACCGAGGAGCCACTAAGGCCCCCCGGCCCCCTTACGCTATAGGGTTATGAATAGGGCCAAGGTGATCGAGACCTTGGCCTTTTTCGTTCTCCAGCGAAGGGTGAAGGTCCATGTTGTCATGGCTCTTTCTCCCAC
Organism: Rhizobium sp. NFACC06-2; assembly: GCF_900101425.1. Lineage (NCBI taxonomy): Bacteria > Pseudomonadati > Pseudomonadota > Alphaproteobacteria > Hyphomicrobiales > Rhizobiaceae > Rhizobium > Rhizobium sp. NFACC06-2. The sequence goes on from NZ_FMVA01000002.1 coordinate 289,306, forward strand.
AAGTTGGCCCTGTATCGTCGGGTCGTTCCGGCTAGATCAGCGGGGCCGCCCGCCTTACCTGTTCCGCTAGCTCATCAGGCCCTAGGCGCGACCCTAGGACGACCAGAGGAAAGCCTCCGGTTTCGCTTAACTATGCAGTGGTGGTTAGATCAAGCCGCAATTGTGGTGTCTTCTTCGTAAGCTTCGCGGCACCGCTCTGCGTCGTGTTCAGCTTCGGAATGAGCGGCGTATGCTGCTTCTTCCTCTGTTTCGTAGATAGTCCCGGAAACCGAAGCGGCCATTCCTTCGCCCATGGTCCACCCTGCCAAGAAACCCCTATTACGAGGAAGGCGCGCAATAATCGGTTTCAGTGTATCGCCTTCACCATAAGGGTCCGCGTAGTACCCAGTAGTGAACCGCAACCGCGAATGGCCAAGGTGTTCGTTAGCTTCCTCCAAACGGAGGTTTAGGCTTGACCCGTGGCGGTCCATTAGCAGCCCATGGCTAGCTTGATAGAAGCCACGGCCACTGCCCGGTACGGAAGGTGTCCAGCGGTATGGACCGCAGAACTTACGGGATTTAATCCGCTCTGCCATGGGGCGGCTGTAGTCGATCATGGTGATTTGTGTGAACATGCCTGCACTCCATCTCGTGATTGTTTCGGCCTGCTTCGGCCTCATCAGCGGGACAGCATCAGCCCCGTACAATGTCCCCGTTATTCCGTGCGCACGGTGGACTAGCGCTATTCAGTTTTCCAAAGAACCCGGAGGGATAACCCGCCGCCCCGAACCGCTGTTCGTTGTCAAAACATATATCCACTACTGCATAGTTTATCAACATCGAAAATGAAAAAAACAGACAGTCGCCCGCGTTTTATCAACTATCTATCTGAAATTAAATGATAATAATTTATACCAATGCAGCATGTGGCGTGTGCATTGGTGGATATGTGGCGACATGAGGAGTGCATGAGGCGGCGTTAGGACGGCATGAGGAGAGCATGAGGGCGCGCCACGGGTGGCATGAGGTGGCGTTAGGTGGACTGATGAGGAAAACAGGTAGACGCCCCGACAAAGAGAGACACACAGAAAGAAAGTGCTGGACGGCCTAAGCCCTGCCCTTTGCACCCCATATGCGCCCATCAGGACACCTCATGCGATGCTTAGTCTCCTTGGAGTGCCACAAATGCAGGGCTTCCGCGTGTCGTGTGGCGGTATCCGTGGCATTACGGGGGTCACCATGCGCCGCCTGAGGTAGAATGAGGGGGCCGAGGGGGGACCACGCGCGAGCATTTCTATCGATTGCCGCCTCGGATTTTTTCAGCAAAATAGGCGCGGGCGTATTACTGGGGGAAGTCGTGGAGCCAATTATCTCATCACTAAAGGAGTTGATCGCATCGCCAATATCAGCGATTGCGCTTTTCTTCTTTGCTTGGGTGATCACCTTTGCCGCACCGGATGCACTCAACGTCCACACAGTGGCCATCCTAAAGGTTCTCTCAGGTTCGGTACTGGCCGCTCATGTGGTCACTTGGGTTTTTCGTCAGGCTAGCCAGAGGGTCTATCTGTCCAAAAAGCGAGAGCGTGTCATTCGAGAACGTGAAGCGCACAATGAACTGGTCAAGGGAAATTTACGGCATCTAACCAATGAGGAACATGACTTCCTGATAGAGGCTCTCGGCTATGCCAGTGATGCGGGTATCGTTAGGAAGTTCTGGATGGATAACGGTTTTGGCATCCCGACCCATATGCATAGGCTAAGGCAGCTTGGACTGGCTAAACCATGGCATGCCAATGGGGTAGTGCCTAAGCTGCTGACCGGAGATGCTGATCTCTGGAAATTCGAACCGGCAGTTATGGAGATTAGAGAGGAAATCCTAGCTGGGCTTTATTGACTTCTCCTGCGAGGGCGTAAGCCCGAGAAGGAGAAGCGCCACAAAACTGCGCGGTCAACCGAGGACGCTGCGGACGATACCGGCGACCATGGAAACCACCATAAGCGGGACAATCCAGAACCAGAGGTTTCCAGGACCGAGGCTCTTCCATCCTTTGAAGAGCATCTTAACAAAAGAGATTGGATCATTACCGTAAGGGGGATGATCGGAAGAACGATGATCAGAGGAAGCCATGCTGGTCTCTACCGTGGATGATGGAAACCATCCCTACGATCTCATCTCACGAGATACAAGCATGGGACTGATCATACCCAACCTATATATATGAACCGGAGGGGATAGGTTTCCTCCTCCTATGGTGAGGGGTAATCGAATATTGGATCGAGTGGTGGGCCGACATGGTGTTTCCTGAGAAGCAGTACCAGCTCGACCCGCATGCTTTGCGTCCCGAGTTCCAGTATTCGCTGAAATAGCTTAGGAGCCAAGGCATCGTAGTAATTGCACGGGTCTCTATTTGTAATGAATTGGTAGAAACCAAGTGCGCCACTCAGAGCGCTTTCTATATCCCCATCGTCATTGAAAGAGAAAACCGCATGCGAAGCAAGTGCGTCAATGAACCAGTCATTGTGCTCTTTAGCTTCGAGCTGCCATCGATCTAGTGTCTGAGGAGTAACGCCGATATCTTCGGCAGCCTTTATTATATTTTCGCCATCTGCCAAGAAGATGAGATTTATCAGCTTCGCAGTCGGCTCCCATCTGTGTTTAACCTCCATCACAAAGTTAAATCGACAGGGCTGACACCTATATCTCTGCACTCCACGTACTTTACCGTTTTTGACAAAGGTGTCGCCCCCACACTGGGGGCAATAAACGTCTTCATCCTCCATGCCGTGCTACTCCTTCTCGACCTCGGTAGCGACGGGTTTCCGCCAGTTTCGAAGCTCGCGAAGTAGCGCGCTTAGTGCAGCGATTAAGCCGCTGATAGCAACAATTGTTGCAGTTAATTGAAGTAAGTCCACTCGCTTCTCCTTTCGGCTTGGAACCGAATCCAAAATAGGCCGATGGACCCGCAAATTAAATGGCACTTTTTCACCAAAAATAAATAGATAGATGGGGAATAGGGCCTCCGAAGAAGCCCTAGTTTTACTAGTTCAGCCAGGACGGCTCATCGTCCATCGAGAACCCGCTGTTGCTCTGGCAAAGCTCAATGAACGCCTCGTAGGCTTTATCCCGGAGACCCTCCAGGTGTTCCTCGTGCGCCTTATCGGTATCCCGTGCCATGCTCTCGGACCAATAGCCTACGGCCATCGCAAGCACGTCCAGGCGGTCATCCTTGGCCAGGGAGCCACGGTCGCGGGTGATACGGCTCATCTGGTACATGAGCTGCCTGATGGGTTCTGAGGTGCCCTTGTGGTCATGCTCGATGACCTTCTGGTCGAACACGAGGCGGTGCTGGTTCATCAGCGGTTCCAGAGTGTCGCAGATGCGGCGCTCCTTCTGCTGATTATGCTTCACCTCTTCGATCTCGCAGGCGTGGATGCGGGTCACTACGGGCTTTAGGAGCTGGGTGAACATGCCGTCACCGAAGTTGGCTTCGACAATGATCTTGTTCGCCCCGTGCTGCTTCGCCAGTAGCGCTAAGCCCTTGAGGGTAGCCTCGCCATAGCCGTCCTTGAAACCTCCACTGGCGACCACGTATAGCCAGCCATTAAGGTGTTTGACGATGGCATAGGCCGTCTCGTCCTTGCCTCGGCCTGAGGGGTCGATAGCCATGACGCAGCCGGTGTATTCGGCCATCTCCGGGGCCATCCACATGGGGCGGTGATAGGCATCGCCCTGGAGGCCGACCATGGGAATGTCCAGCCGCTTATCAGGGTCCGAGGACCACATGAGTTTGACCGGGGCCATCCTCGGGTCGAGCGTGGTGACCAGAAGATCACGGAACTTGAGAGGGTATCTGTCCTGGTCGGAGAGGCTGGTATCGAGCATGAACTGGAGGGCGAAACCAGAGCGGCCATAGGACGCCTCACGCTCCAACAGGTCGAGGTCATGGAATCGCTTGGGGTCAACTGGGGTTCCGGCTGGAGCGCCGTCCTGGATCATCCTCATGACAAACGGGGACAGTCGGCCCTGGTACTTGTCCGGGTCCACCGGGATACGTGCGGGCCAGATGCGAATTTCATAGCCACGCTCGGGGAGTCGGTTGTAAATCGACATTTCCGTCTGAGGGGTGCCGAGGTAGATCACGCGACCACCTGGTTTCAGAACGGCATCGAACTCCTTGATGCGTTCAGCCAAGAGGTCGCGCATGGTCGAGGTCATCGCGTTGTTCAAACTCTCAACGTCATCGGCAATGATCACGTCAGCGCGGGAGCCGGTGAGCTGCCCGGTGATACCCACGGACTTGACCGAGGGAGACTGGGATGCCCCAGCCGGTCCTACGTCGAACGCGATGTTACTGTCTCGCTGCCCCTTCCCCGGCTTGAGATGCTCAAGGATAGGCATCTCGGCAATGAGGCGCTTGGTGAAGGTGGAGAATGCATCCGCTCGATCTTTGGCAGCGGAGACAACCATGATGTTGAGTTGGGGATTGTTGAGGAGAAGCCAGCAGACGAACGCCGAGGTTACCCAGGATTTCCCCACGCCACGGAACGCTTCGATTACGGAACGCTTTGGTCCCTTCTGGAGATACTGGGCAAGGTCGTATTGAACGTCTGTCGGCTGCGGAAGATTGAGGTGCTTCCAGACGAGGAACAGGAAGTTCCGAAAGTCACGCAGCACCGGGTCAGCCGGGGTCAAACTGGTCCCCGAGCTAAGTTCTGATTTGGATGTCATTGGTGGCCTTGGGGCTTCCAAGGGCGCATAGAAAAGGCAGGCTCAGCGTTGTGCCGAAACCTGCCTTAGCGAGCGAAAGGCCGCACTGATGCGCCTTTGGGGAGTTACGAGAAGAGGAAGAGCCAGCAGCGGTTGCTTGACGGTGTTCTCATTTCGTTCCATCTATGCCGACATGGCAGGAAGCTTGAGAACCCTAGAAGAAGCAGCTCGGCACAACATGTTGATTGTTGTGGAGTGCAAACGCTGTGGCCGTGTTGGTAAATTCCTTGCGCGGGACGTTGCGTCGTACAAGGGATGGAACACCAGCCCGTGGGCTTTGAAGTTCCGCTGTGAAGAGTGCAAGGGCCGGGAAATGAAGATCAGTCTTGAGTTCTTCGACCCCGACCCCAGGGGCGCTCATGTCATCTGGCGACCAGTCAAGGTCGAGCGCTAGCAGGGAAGCGTGTTTGCAGCTTCCTCGTCATCTGCCTCGGTGAATGGCAGGGTGTGACTGAGGCGTTCCAAGGGGTCGCCCTTCTTCGGAACGCTGTCGATGCCGTTGTCCTTGAGGAACTGGCGAACTACCGAAAGGTCCGAAGCAGTGGCTTGCCCGCCGTTAACCCGGTCGAGAAGCTCCTGGGCCAGGGCCTCGTGAAGGTTCTTCATGATTTCGCTGAGATTGGTCATCGCAGTATCCATGCTTTGATTTCCTCCGAGAACGTGCCGATAGCTGCGGCCAACAGAACCCAGCCCCACCGGATGGAGGACAGGATGCCGACTTGTCGTTCTCTTTGGTTTTCGAGTTGCGTGATGCGCGTGTCGTGATCGTCAATGAGTGTGTCGTGATCATCAATGCGCTTGTTGATGCCGCCCTGCTGGGAGAGCAAAGTGTCTACCTTGCCCTCCAGCCGTCCGAACATCAGATAGAAGTTCTGAGTGTCGTCCATTGGTCCTGCTATTTGATCTGAGAGGCCCATAGCCAAAGGTCATTGAACTGCTCCATCGGAATACCCTGCATCACCCGGAAGGTTTCCACTGCGGGGCTAAGTCGCTCGTAGCCGTTCAACGGTGGCTCGGTGAGTTCAATGCGGAGGATTTCAGCTTGCTCTTCATCCTCGATATCATTGAGGGAAGACAGCACGGCGTCTTTTCTCACGCCGATGCTGAGAGCAGCAAGCCATAACTGCCTACCAGAAATGTTCGGGAGGCCCATGTCTACCGAAGGTTCATCACCGGGGCTTTCCATGGGGGGTGCATCAACTAAGTGGAACCCGCCTTTGATGGTCACAGCTTTACCAGCCGTGAAACCAGCAATAGCGTTCTGATACTGCTCCCAAGTAATTTCGACGGCACCGACTTGGGGGTCGGTCGCAACACCGCCTTCGAATGCGTATGGCATTATTTAATCCTCATTACGTAATCGACACCAAAGTTGCGCGGGCGAGTTTCTTCATCACCTGCGTATTGGATCGAGATGCCCGTGGTTGCCCCCCACGTATTACCGAAAGAAAAGACGGCGGGAGGCTGATCGACTGAGGTTGACCGGCCCGTAGAGGCCGTGCCGTTCTGAACACCACCGTGGGCGTGTCCTGGGTCGTTGACGCCGTGGTTGTGTGACTGCACTGCGAAGTATTGATGAGCGCCGCCGTTGCCCGGACGCAAGAATGCGCGGGACGTGTTGATCAATTGAACCTGCCTGCCATTGAATGGAGAACCGGCCAAGTTGATGATGGCGGCAGCGCTGATTGCGGGCCAACTTCCCGTAACTGCCTCCGAAGTGAGTATGCCGTTGTTGTATCCGCCCGAGCCTGTCTGCCCCGCAGTAAGGATGATGTAGCGATAGCGCGGGTTGTTGGTCGGCGGATACGCGGTCCCGGCAATGCCCATGCTTGCGGGGATAGGGACACCTAGCGGCTGTGTCGCCCACGGGTCATCAACAATTGCCGCGAGAGCGTCCAGCTGAGCCTTGGTCGCAGCATCAGCCTTCGCGGGATATCTCGCATCAGCTTGAGACGTTGTGTAGTAGCTCGACGGGTCGAACAAGGCAGCATCTTCCGCCGACTTCTTGGCGGCAGCAGCGGACGCAGCGGAAGCTTCCCGGTCCAAGCCAGTCTGCACCCTATCGGCAGCCGTAGCGGCACGATCAAGCTGCGTCTGGTTCTTGTTTGCGAGGGCATTGGCTTCCGACTGAGCGGCAGCGGTGGCCGAACCAGCAGCGGCATTCTTGGATGCCAGGGCGGCGGCGGCACGACTGTCTGAAAAGGCCGCAGAAGCTTCCGACTGTGCAGCCGAGGTCGCAGCATCGAGAGCCTTTTGCGTTGCGAGGACCAGTTGGGAGGACATAGCAGTCTCAGCCCAAAGCTTTGTCACGGCGTCTTGGGCACTGACAGGGTTTGCAAGGCTTGTAATGCGGCGGTTGAGCGCCGAGAACTGTCCGTCCTCAGTGACAGCCATGGATGCCGCGCCTTGATCGAACGCTTCCTGAGCAAGAAAGAACGACTGGAGGGTCGAGGTGTTGAGGTCCGACTGGACCAGAGTGGAGCCATCGGTGAACGTAACGAGACGGTCCACCCTTGGCGTCACCCTTCGTACCTCCACAACGGAACCCGAGGGAGGAGCCGTGGTCGTCTGGAGGCGGTAGGTATCGATCCACGAGAACGGCACAAGGACGCCATCGACCCGCACCGTAACGTGCGCTTTCGAGAGATATTCGCAAGGAACATCGAAGAGGCGGTTGCTGCCATCACCCGAGGAGTGGGCATATGAGAGAGGCATTGCATTCTCCAAAAACGAAGAAAGCCCCCGCCACTGTTATGTGACGAGGGCCGAAAGGTTTGATCGGGTGCAGTTATTTCTTCGGTGACCACTCCGGGAGCGGACTGATCATCGTTGAGAGGAGCTGCGAAATTCCATTGAGGTTCTGGAACGGAAGGATGCGGGCAAGGTTTCTGGCATCTGCCTGCGAGAACCGCTTGCCGTGCGCTTGCTGACCGAAGACGCTGAGAGCCTTGATACCGCTGGATGCCAAATCGGCCGATGGGTTTCCGAAGATTGCATCCGACCCCAGCTCGGTAGACCGGGCATCGAAGATCGGCTGACCACCCTCACGTAAAGGAGCGCCCAGGGTATCAACGATCATAGGCATAATGGTAGCCCAGGAGCCGTTCTGGACGCCCGCAGCCGCGATGCTTCCGAGAGACAGGCGCTTCTCCAGATAGTCCTCCCGGTCACTGCGGCCCACTGAGTTGGCATAGGTCCGCATCATGTAACTCATGGAGGCAGCAAAGGAGGTCGTGATGAACGCCGTAGCTGTCGTGGCATCCCGGAAGTTGAACCCCTGGAGCGTCTGCTTGGTGTAAGCCGCCAGCACGAAGGAGCGGAACTGGAGGAACGTCCGAGCAAGAGGAGCTGACATCCACATGGCCATCTGGCCTATGTCGTTCTCTTGGATGATGGAGCGGCTCAGACGGAACGCGGCGAACTCGAAGTTTGCCACGGCCTCCTGATCTGCCCACTTGGAGAAGTTCATCGACTTGAGCCGACCATCCTTGAACGTAGCGTGGTTGCGGATGTTGTCATAAATGGCCTCCACCCTGCGCTGATCGAGGTTAAGCGCGGCCAGTCGCCTTGGGTTCATCGTAGTTTTCCCTTGGGCCATCAGCGCGAACTTGTTCATGATCGCCCTGCCGGTCCAACGCTGGAGCGCGGTATTCACCGGAGCCATGCCGGACATTGCGGAGACCGCACGTTTTCCGGCTTGAAGGCCATCGTCCAACTTCTGGAGAATTGGGTTATTGAAGGCATCCAACGGGTTGTCGAAGATATCCTCCCTCCGGTGCGTGGAGTGACGAACCCAGTCTGCACCAACGCCCGTCATCTCCTCCCATTCGCGGGCCAAGGCATCATCTAGCATCCCAGTCTTGGCATTACGCCACATTGCCCGGAACGAAGGGACGTTGGTGAACGAGGCTTTGAGGCCGAGCTGGGAAACCGTGTTCATAGTCTCCGACAACTGCGCAAAGCCCACCTGCCCCATCACGCGGATGAAGTTATAGTCTCTGGCCATCCGAAGGAACTGGCTCCATCTCGACCCCTCGTTCCAAGTGGGCTTCCCGACGATGGTGTTATAGACCCAGTTGAGGCGCTCAATGTCCTCCTTGGTGGTAGCCTGGATGCCCTTCTGGTCACCCACGTCACGCACCTTATCCATCAGGGTTTGCCATTCGCCATCCGAGGTGATGCCTTTGACGAAGTGTTCATCGCCCAGGTCACCGGCCTGCCACTTCGGGTTCCTGATCTCCATGCGAGCCATGGCGATACGCCCCGACATTTGCCGGGAATAGGACCGCATGAGCGTGTCTGCATCGTTGACGAACAGGTCAGAGATGCGGACGAACTGTGCCCCCGGCTGGCCGTTGGAATATGGGAGCATGAGGCCGAAGTTCTCATCATAGAACATCCGGCTTTTCCCGTGGCGGCTGGCACCGTCCTTCTTCCCCGGCTTCATGTGACTGACAACCGCGTCGATGTCGGCCTCGGAGAGATCGGTGTCCCGCGTAAGGTTTGCCTTGAGCGCGTCGAGGTCTTCACCCGAAAACACCCGAGACATCCCCTGTAGCTCACCAGCGGAAAGCGAGTGGAGTTTCCTGATGTAATTCGAGGCGAACTTGTTGGCCAACTCTTCGCTGATCTCGTCATTGACCTCACGCATGGCACGGGCAACCAAGCCCGAGAGGGTCTTATGGCCGAACTTGGTGAGGTGTTCCTGAATAGAGCCGAGATCGAAGATGCGGGGGACATAGAAGTCGTTCCGTGTCATCCCTTCGAAACCCCGAACAGGGCGCAATGTGCGACCATCGATAAGGCCGGGGTTCGCTGCGGTCTCCGCATAGGTGCCCAAGATATCCCTGAGGATGGAGCCTTGGGCTTTCACGGCGGGGTCGTATTCCACCATGAGATCGCGATCTCGGACGAACGCGGTCACCTGCCGATGAAACTCATCGCGGCTGACTTCCGGGTTCCGCTCCTTGAACTGCTTCCAGTTGGCTTGGTTGGAAGCTGCCCAGCGGGCCTCGGCACGTTGATGAAGGAGCGCCTGGACTTCCGAAGCCCCGATTGGCGTTAGGCCGGTCTTGTTGCGGGCACCGTCCTCTACGATCACGTTACCGATCATGGAGGTGAGATCGTTCTCGGAACTCTTGAGTGAGTAAGCGCTGTCATATCGCGCACCACCTGCATGGAAGACATCCGGCCTCTCGGCATCGCGAACGATATCCGCAGTGTCCATCCTGAGAGGTTCCCTCGGGTTCACCTGCATCGCACCCGTGGTTGACCCACCGGCCGGTGACAAGGCTGTCCCGTTCTGCATGTCCCTGCCAATCTTCTGGAGCTGCTGGGCCTCCTCACGGGTTGCCGGGTTTCTCGCTAGGGAGCCGAACGCGCCGCCCAGGAGCATGCCGGTGCCAATGCCCCACCATAGATCAGCACTCTCGGCGGTAGGTTTGTTCGCGTAGATAATGCCTTCGGAAACCGCAGCGCCTGCGCCACCTTCGGCACCGGCCAACGCAATCTGACCCATCCGACCAAACCGAGCCGCCATAGCAGCAGGTGCTCCGGTTCCCATGGATACAGCCGAGATGCCCGCGCCCGCAGCCCAAGCCAAGGGGTCCGTCACGCCCGCCGCGATCTTCAAACCGACACCGCCCCATCCCATAGATGCAAGACGTTGCTCGGCTTCCAAATTCTTGATGATGGTGTTTCGCATCAGCTCCGCATGGGGAAGTGATTGCGCATCTGCGAAGCGGTCCCAGTATTGCTCCGGGACGCCTTTGGTGAGTTCCTCGGTGAGCTTCTTGTCGAGCCGGAAGTTCGGGTCGGGCGCTGCTTCGGGTCGGTCTTGAAAGAGCGCAACAACTGAGGACTGGGAGCTGACGGCATCCTTCACGCCCTGCCAGAGCGATACGTCCGGCATAGCATCCTCACGGGCCTGGGCCGCTTCCCTGTCTTCCTGCATGGTTGTCGGAAGCATTGGCTGAGTAGCGTCCATGACTGACACGGTGTTCTCAGGCTGGCCTAGGGTGTAGTTGGATTGCGGCTGGTCGGGACCTGGGTTCGAGAAGGTGAGCCGAGTGGGTTCCCGATTGCCTGATGAGGGGGCGCGGTTGTAGGCTTCGCGTAGCCATTCAGCAGCGTTGTCACCGCTTCCATCAGCCCCCCATACGCCAGGGTTCCCGAAGCCGATATGCATAGAACCGGGCTGCATGTAGCCCTGCCCTGCACCGAAGCCAGTGACGCCAGCACCACGAGCACGTTGGACGATCTCTTGGAAAACCGGAACGTCCGCAGGGTTCGACCAGTCGAGCTTCCTGCCGTTTTGGTAGAAGAAGACATCCGCCGCGCCGCCGTGGTCATGCCGAACGGACCCCGTGCGTTGACCTTTGCCAGCCTTGGCCTCTTCCTTGGTTACCTGCCCGCCACTGAAAACTTCCATTTCGACACCCATGTCCTCAAGGAACCCAAGGGCGCTGACGAGATCGCCGCTGATCGGAAGGTTACGCTTTGCGCCACGGTTGGCGTACCGCAGCCACGAAGGCGCGCTATTGCTGTTTGACATAGGTGGTCCTTAGAAATGGAAAGGGCCACCCGAAGGTGACCCGTGTTATGGGAGGAAGTGTTTCTCGATATCGACCCGCTCCTTGGACAAGGCTCGGTTTTCTTGCTTCGTATCCTGAGCATCGATCACGCCCTGGATGACATCGGCGCGGCGCTTCTGATCAAGATCGTAGAGCGAACGCAGGCTGATGTTCCCGCGAGCTGGGTTCTCGACAGGATATTGACCGAGCTGATGGACGATCATCCAGCCCTGCCCATTGGTCGCGGGGCGAAGCGTTAGGTCACTGACATCAACGCCTTCCTTGTCTCCGAAGTCCTTCACATACTGTTCGATTGCGAACGTGGCGAGTTGGCCGAAATTGGGCGGGATGTCGCGGCCTGCGGTGTAGACGAAGTTTCCATTGACCTCAGTATGGGTCGCCTCGAAACGCTTCTTGGCTTCATCGAGCGCTGCATCGGTTCCCATCCCATTCTGAGCATAGAACTTTCCGAGGCGTCCGATCTCGTTTGCAACGTAGCCTTGGTTTCTCGGAGCAGATGAGAACCAGCCGGCGATGCCGCCAAAGGTGATATCCTTCACCCGCTCATCAATTGCATCGAAGCGCTGCTGCGTCCCTGCCCCCTGAAACTTCGACGGGTCCGAGGTCTGCATCATTGCAGTCTGCATCGCCTGGGTAGGGTTCATCTTCCCGTATTGAGTGGCGATGCGATAAGCCTCGTAGAAATCCCGGTCGGAACTGTCCTTTATGTGTGTCTCAAGAAGCTTCGGGTTGGCCGAGTGTAGCTTCATGTAGAGATCAACACTATCCTGGAGAGCGGGCGGCGGTTCGCCACCGGAGAGCGTGAATTGCGTTGCGGCCTTAGGACCGGCACCCAGGACATGCTCCCATTTCGGGTTCGTGAGATTTCCGACTGAGAAGCTCTCAACCTGCATCCCGAAAGCCTGCTCGGGGGTAGCTTTGCCCTTCCCTACGAGCCACTCCGTCTGATCGACCAAGCGCTTGGCCACTGCCTTCTTCTGGTCATCCACGGAGATCGTTCGGGTTTCCCCTGTCTTCGTGGGGACGGTTGCTTCTTCGATATACGGCAGCATGCCCCGCGTGGTTGCTTCGAGGTTCCGGGAGACTAGATCTTCCTCGGCCTGATCAGCAGCCTTTTGCAGAGCGATCTTCTGTTCTGCCTTGGCCAGCTCCTTGGACTGCTGCTCGTTGAAGGTGTCGTTCTGATTGATCAGAGAGAGGACTTGAGCCTCTGAGAAAGCCCCAGGGTTCGCCCGGTGCCAAGCCACAAGATCATCTCGTTTTAGCTGGCCCTGTCTGGCTTGGTCCCAAAAGTCCATTCGGACATCACGGGTGGCTTCCTCGTTCTGCTCGAAGTTTTGCCGCTTGGCACCGTTCTGGATACGGACGGCATCCGCCTGAAATTCCCGGTTGGCTGACAAGGGACCGAGAACAGTGCCATCGGCTCCCTTGCGTTCGGAGTTGAGGATGGCGTTGACCATAGCCATGTCGCCCTTGGCCGCGAAAGCTTCGGCCAGACGGACCATCTCCCTGTCTTGCTCCTTGAAGTCCACATGGAGCAGAGATCGGTTGCCCTCGTATTTCCCCCGTAGGGTACTGACGATTTCCTGGGGGGATTTACCGGCGTCCCGTAGTGCAGTGGCTTCGCCATGGAAGGTGTCATAGACGCCGCTAACGGTGTCCTGCTTTACCTGCTCGGTCTTGTATTGAGCCTGAGCGGTCTTCGCCCTGGCACCGAAGCCGTCCATGACCTTGGTATACGCCCCGGTGAAATGGGGGTCGTTTCCATACTGCTCCAAGTCTTCCGAGGTTCGACCACGGATAAGACCATCGACATCACCAGAGTTCTTATCGAAGTTGGTCTCGTATTCCGTGGAAAGCTCATTGACGCGCTCATAGGCCAGCCGCTCACCGTACTGCTTCATGAAAGCAGCCTTGAACCACGGGTTATCCATCTCGGTCATCTTGCCGCTATTCACAGCATCACGGGCCTCTTGGAAGCTCATGCCGCCAATACGCCGCATAGCGCGGTCCTCGGCGTCCTTCTGTGCCTTCGCGGCTGAGTTATCGAGAAAGTTGGTGAGCGCTGGGCTGATTTGAGCAAGCGCCCCGGCGAGCTGCTGGAGGCCGTTGGGTCCAGAAGGTGCGGCCTGAGGGCGGCTATAGGTGTCCACCGGGCGAGCCTGCGGCTGCAAGGCTACATCCCCGATGGGGTTACGAACCTGCACCCGGCCACGGTTCGCACCACCCACGGAGGGGCGGTCATCTTGTCGGGTCAATCCCGGTAGGTTTGCCATGGTTACCCCTTGGGCTTGTTGTATTTGTCGTAGCTATTCAGGCCGATGCCACCGATCTTGAGCGCAGCCGCAAACGGGCTGGGGCCGGTTGCCCACGGCATGGAGTTGATGCGGTCCTGGGCTTTCGCCTTAAGGCCGTCCATCTCCCGCGTGAGGTTTGAGGTGGTGAAGCCGCTATTCTGGCTGATTCGGTCCTTGGCGGTCGCCTCTTTGCCGTAAACGTCCGCGAGGAGAGCATCGACCGAGAGACCGGATACACCGGCTTCCCCGGCTGCGGCCATGGTGGTGGCACGGGCTGCTCGGGCTTCGCGGGAAATGTCCTGCTTCTGAACGGCGGCAGCATCTTCTTCCTGGATCTGCCGCGTCTGAACGTCAGCATATTCTCGGACAAGGTTTGCGTTTGCTGCTTTCTGGTTCTCGCGGACCATATCGTTCTGCGCCTTGGCTTGCTGTTTGGCACCAATAAATTCCATGCCGGTCTGCACAGCACCAATCGCGAACGAGCTGACCATCATTGTAATGGGGTCGCACATTGGTCGTTCCTAATTCTGACCACCTCGAAGAACGGATGGTCTCCTGGGCCGAGGCCCTTGACGATGTTGATGAAGCTGAAACCACACCAGCGGAGCCACCTGTGATGGAGGACATTCCGGCAATCGGTATAGTTCATGAGGAGCTGATACTTGTCTTGGAAGAGATCAACGAACGGCTTGGTTTTCCTTAGGAAGTCCGTCCGGTGTTTGTGGATGTCATCGCTCGCCAACAGCCAGATGCACCCCACCATTGGAGAGACAGGGTGCGGAGCTGTGCCAAACATCACGACCGGCTTGCCATCCTCATCAATCCCGGTGAAACACCCATCGGGAGACTGGAGGCCGTCCATCAGGCTCTCTTCCATAGTCACGCCCCCAGCGGCCAAGACTTCCTCGACATCCTCCTTGCGGAGCCGAGGGGCCAGATAGGCAACGTCCTCGGCGGTCGAAGGTCGGGCTGTAAGCATCTTAGGTTCTCCTTGAGCGGATGATGAAAGTGGCCTCCCATTCCGCAGAGAGAAGCGCGCAAGGAAGCGGGGTGTCGTTAACGATCTCGATCTTGATGTCCTCGTTCCGGCCCGAGATCGGGAAGCGAAAGCGGCCTTGCTCGATAGATGGAGCGCCGAGGATGTTGTGGCCTGAGCCGATAACCCGGCCAGAGAAGATCGATCGGAAGGTATCTCGGCGGAACGGCGTGACCTCCGCTCGGAAGTAACCAGTATCGTTGAATGTTACGATCATGCGCCGAAGCTGCATGCGTCCTGCGCCCACGGTCATCTGCCCACCGCCTAGCGCCTCTTCCTTGATGACCAGCTTTGAGAAGGTGTATCTAAACTCGAAGACCCTTCCGACCAGGAACTTGGTCACCTTCCCCTTCACAACGAAACGCTGATCGGCCCAGGTGAATGGCACAATTTGACCGCGACGATACGGGCCTTCATCCATGCCGATAATCTGGAAAGTCGATGGCGCATCAACGGTGTACGGAAGGGAAATCCTTGTGGTGTCTGAGGTGGCATCGTAGGTAACCGCGCACTGACTGGAGGTTACCCGCTGGTCGAGAGCGAACATGAAGGGCACCCCCTCATCGAACCGCCCCGCCTCCAGGCTGATCACCTCGAAGGAAACCTGCCCGTTCCTCTCGACAAGCATCCAAAGATCGCTCTCGATAAAATCGACATAAAGGATTTTGGAGCCGGGGCTTAATGTCCACTTCGACCAAGAGGATTGGAGCTTCTCCAGCTCTTGCCAGTAGTATTTGTAGACATAGAGGGCGTTCGGCTCTTCCGGCGTGAGCGCCACGAGGACATCCTCGTTTGAGCTTGCAGCCAACTTCGTGACACCCCCAGGGATGTACTTGGGCACGTGCGCGGTAATGTCTGCCGCGTCGTTGGTCTTCGTCTCGCCATCGACGTAATATTCCCGGATACCGGAGAAGGCGCCTTTGTTCATTGCGAAGTACACGTTTCGGCCAGCACCCACCGGCTTCGCCAAAAGCGATGCTTGGAACTCGGTAGTCTGGTTGATCGAGATCGTGAACGGGGTGAGCATGTCGCTGGCCCCAAGCATGAACTGTGTTTGGTCCGAGAAGAGCAGAAGCGTCTCATTGAACGGGATAGCATGCCGGATGATGGACACCTTCGAGTGGCTCACGGCCACGTCAATGGTATCTGTATCGAGAAGCTGAGTTGCCGAAGAGCGCCAGAAACAGAAGAACTCGCCCGACCGGGAGAAGACAACGTTTTCATCCGCGACTATGCCGAGGCGGTTTCGATGGAAGAATAGGTCGTTGATCTGCTTCCCGACGAATGAGGGCGGCGGAATGTTTTCGGCGTCACCTACCTTACGGGCATCCCATGGAATTTGTTCGAATGAGAATGTGCCATTGGACAATCGCTTCAATGCAAACGGGAGCGTCCCACCGTTGAGACGATACTGCTGCCCGCCACGATAGCTTTCTTTCCAAACTCCGGTCGCGTTGCCACCCGTTGGGTTGTCATATTCGACCCAGTAATTGTCGAAGCTAGACGAGCTATCCCCACGGATTTCCACCCGGAACCCATGAACGGCACGGGCGGGAAGATCAGTGAAGCGCTGGACGAAATCCTTGCATACCTTGATGCCCTGGTCGCCAAGACCGTCTTTAGTCTGGACATAAAAATCGGCACCGTCTCGCCGCACAACATGGATGGTCGAGCCATGCAGAGACAAAGCGTATTGTGATACGAAGCCCGCATCGTTGTTGAGCTGGTTTACGAGGTTCTGCGCGATGAAGTCTGTAGCGACTTGGTTTGACTGTGTGGCTGAGCTGCCGTCTGGCGTCTTGAACTCACGGTAATAACCGCCAATGTCGAGGCCATAGGTGAGGCCATATGCGCCTTGACGAACCCATACCATCGCTTCCTTCTGGCGCGTAGGTGTGAGCGTCCCCTCCATCTGGACCGTGATGGCGCGATTGAGGATGAACGTATAGTCGGCCACGGTGACCGCCACGAAGTTGGCATCAGGCGCGCTAGATGCAAGGTAGCCTTTGCCGTTGGGAAACGCCACGGAGACCTCGGAGCCGTCCATGCGGAAAACCCGGAGGTTACCGTTGGTTACCACCACTACATACCGCTCAGTAGCATCGCGGTTGATCATGTGGATATAAGCGCGGCCCAGTGATGTATTGCTGATCTTAGCAATGAAGCGCGCAGGTGGCCGCTTCTTCAAACCCTCGACCACAGAACTGTAACCGTTGATTTGGGCCTCCGCTTGGGATGACAAGCGAAGAGAGTATGGCTGCTGAGAAACCCCATTGATGAGGTTTGGGATGGTCGTGCTGATCAATGTCATCGGCTGGTGACCTCACCGATGAATGCATTGTCGAGGATGTTGTAATCAGCGGTCTCGCCTTCGGCTTCCTCCAGCGCGAACAAAGCCATCTGCTCATCGCGTAAGGTGAAGTTCGAGAGAAGTTCGGAACCAATCTGTCCCTCATTGAAGCGCCGTGCAGCCTTGACGGTGATGTACGTTCGGGCAGCTTCGGGAAGTTCTTCGAAAGGCAAGAGGAACACGATGTCCACCTTCACCGACCGACCGATTTGGAAGGTGTGGTTCTTCCGGTCGTAAAGCCGCTGGCCACGGTGGACTAGATCGAGATCACCATCTGCACCCGAGGTGTCCACCTTGAGGGTGTTCTTGGGAAGCCGAAGCTCGCCCTCGGGGTACGTCGCAGCAATCGGGTAGTTCTCTTCGGTGTTCCAATGCCAGCCCTTGAGTTGGACTGCGCGGTTCACCGCAGATAGCGCCTGGAGCGCCATCACAGCGTCAATGACGCCATTGTCCTCCACACTGTTCACCGGGGGTTCGCCAATGGTAGCGATGATCTGGTTCACAGCTTCGAGGACCGTAGTGGGGGTTTCTGCCAGCATGGCGGGCCTCCGGTCAAATGATGAAAAAAAGGGGAGCAAGCCGAAGCTCACTCCCCTAGTCGATTGTGGTTTTCTACCCGAAGGTGGATGATATTAGGCCGAAGCAGCGGCTCGGACTTCGATTGCAGCCTGGGGACGCAGGATGCCGTGGCCGACTGCGTACTTGGAGATCACGAAGTGGGCCTGACGGCGCGGGTCGTAACCAGCGTCGAGACCGAGATCGAGCAGCTTCACCGTGCCAACGGCCTGCTTCTGCATGACCAGCATCGCGGTCTTCGAGAAGTCACCGGCATAGCGAGCAGAAGTACCGGCTTCGACGCCTTCCGTGATGTTGGCGCTCGGGAGGTTGTTGGTCTTCACGATCTCGATACCGGCAACACGATAGACCTTGCCGTCCGAGTAAGCACCAGCGCCACCGAAGTCGCGGTTGATGGTCTTCTCGGCCTGGACCAGCTTGTAATACTGGGCCGGACGGACGAAGGCGTAACGGTCCTCTTCGGGAACGTCCTTCTCATCGAACTTCTGCGCAGCAGCAAAGAGAGCTGCGGCCAGATGGTCGCCATTGCCGAGAAAGTCAGCCGAGTTCGGCATACCGCTCTCGTTCTGGAAGACGACCGAGCCGCCCGGAAGACCGGAGACAGCATTGGCCGCACGGGCTGCGAGGACGCCGACCTGGAGGACGTGCTTGTCCATGACCTGGGCAAGCTTGCGGCCCTGCTCGGTCGTGACGATGGAGCGCATGTCGTAGTGGTTCTTGGCTTCATCGATATTCGCGAAGTAAGCATCCGAGACCAGGAGGTCATCGATATGGATGAGGACTTCGTTCTGGTTCACCTTCTGGCCCACCAGCTCCTTGCCCGGAGTATGGTAGTAGGCGTCGATGAGGCCGGTCGCCGGGAACGCCGCAGACTTGCCCGAAGAGATGGAGCGCGTCATGTGGCGATCAGTCATAACCGTTGCCTTTTCGAAGGCCGTCAGAACTTCACCGGCATAAATCTTTGCGAAGGTTGCATCGACTTCACCAGCGCCGTTGATCTGGCCAAGGCGGGTTACATTTGCATCAGTCATATTTGGATTTCCTGTGATGAGTTTGGAAGTTGATCAGGCTTTCCAGCGAACTCGTCACAAGCAGAACCAAGGTTATCCTCCGCAGAGGGCAATGGGTCGGCATGTGTTGTTTTCGGGATTTACCTTTGCGTCACCGC
Organism: Rhizobium sp. NFACC06-2; assembly: GCF_900101425.1. Classification (NCBI taxonomy): domain Bacteria; kingdom Pseudomonadati; phylum Pseudomonadota; class Alphaproteobacteria; order Hyphomicrobiales; family Rhizobiaceae; genus Rhizobium; species Rhizobium sp. NFACC06-2. The sequence continues at coordinate 308,073 of NZ_FMVA01000002.1, forward strand.
GCATTGCTTTGGCGCAGCGTGACTAGACTTCATCATCAGGAATAAGGTGCCCCGCCCGCCGAAGCGGGAGGAGCAAGATCATAGTTATTTCAGGGACTTCATCGCCTGATCAGCAGCGGCCCGATTTGCCTGGACCTTGGTGTTCGGGACGATATTGGCCACGAAGACGAGAACCTTGTGGAGTGCGACCAGAGCCTTATTGTCCACCGGGGTGGGTGTAAGGTTCACGATCTGCACGGCCACGACTTCTACGGCGAAGGCGATTGCAAGGAGTGTCTCCCAGTTGGACAGGAGCCACGCCCAAACGGTCGTGAGAATTTCCATTGATTTTCCTTGGTTGGATTAGAAGACGTTCGATCTTCCAATTTTGGCCTGGACCTCGGCACGGTAGGCCGGGTCTTTGGCGTAGCGGGGGTCGGACATTGCCGAGGTGATCTCGGCAGTGGACCGGAATGCATCGACATCGGTGTTTCCGTTACCGCCATTGAGGAGGCTCGGTTCGTCACCCACCGCCGATTTGTAGCGCGCCTGGAGGCCACTGATGGCAAGCTTGATGCTGCCAAGGTCGCCACCATCCATCACCTTGTTGAACGCGGAGACTTCGGCTTTCGACATGTTAGCCGCAGCCCAGTTGACCATCTGGCCATAAGCTTCGGCACCACCGAACTCGGCCTGAACGCTCTCGACCATCTGCGCAGCCTGGGCTTCCTGGCCAGCGACATAGGCGTCTACGATTTCCTTGGGAACACCGGCCTTGGCGAGTGCATCATAGGTCGCCTGGGACAGCTCGCCGTTTGCCGCATACTCAGCAGAGAACGCATTAAAATCGAGGCCGAGAGCTTCGACCTGGGCCTGGGCGTCCTCGGCGTTCGCCGGGACTTCCGGGGTCGTTGTGGTCTGGCCCTGCTTCTTCTCCAGCTCGGAGTAAGCCTTGGCCATGTCTTCCCAAGAAGCGAACTTCTCCGGGAGGCCAGCCGGTCGCTCGACCTTCGGCGTTGTCGGTTGCTCATGCTGGCCGGACTTGGCCTGAGCTGCATCGAACTTCTCGGCCATCGCTTGGTCGTGTCCGTTCGGGGCGTCTACCGGACTTGCATTTGAGGTTGTTTCAGTCGTCATCAGTTGTCCACGATGGTAAAGCCGAGCGACCAAGGGGCGGTCGATTGCGGCTGAGTTGCGGGTTCCGGGGATACCTCGGGGGTCTTCTTGGGTTTCTTGGAGCTGGCGGCGGGCTTCGGCTTCGCAGGCTCGGGGGCCACCTCAGGGGTGACCTCCGGGGTAACTGCGGGCACAACCTCGGGCATCTCCGGTGTCACCGGCTGGGTGACTTCGGGGGTTTCCATGGGTTATCCTTGGGCTTCGGGTTTGAGCTGATCGCGGACAGCACCGGCCATCTCAGGCACGAATTGCTGTATCATCTGCTGGAGTTGCTTCTGCTGGCGCATCTGCTGAACCTCCTCGTCACTTCGAACGAGGCCGGTGGCTTCGATGCCGATGGCAGTTGCGGAGCGCTTGATGTAATCGCCAACGTTCAGATACTCGGCCAGCACCTCGGGACCGAGCGGAGCCAAGCGCTGGAGGAGACTGTCGAGCTTCATCTGATCGTGACCACGACCAAGAGCTTCAAGGCCGGTCGTGATAGCGGGCTTCACCACGCCACTGGGCAGCGGCGGAAGTTTCCTCGTGCGTTCTAGGGAGAACATGATGCGGGACACGAGGGGAAGCTGGAACTCTTGGGAGAGGATGGAATAGACGCCACCCAAGGCATCCTCCAGCTCGCCCGCCATGTAGCGGATTTCCTCGGCAGTTACCCGCTCCCCTGCCCGTTGGATGGCAGTGTTGAGAAGGAATGCCATAGCAAGCCGCTGCGAAATCTCGCTCATCGTTTCCTTGGCGATGCGGAAGTCAGCGTACTTATCGAGCTGGAGGAAGGTAACGTCTTTGGCGTCACCAGAACGGACAGCGCCGTTTGGTGCTTCCGCAATCACCTTCTTATTGGTGGACCCATTCGGGTTTACCAGGATGAGGATTTTGGCAGCAGCAGCAGAGCCTTCGACAATCGCCTTGGTTAGCGTTTCGAGAGACTTGAGATCGCCGTAGTATTCCTCGACGTAGCCACGGCCATAATCCTCGCCGTCGATCTTGGTGAACCGGAGCGGTATCCAGGCGGACTTGCCTTTGGGATACGTACCCTCAGTGCCCGGAACCTTGACGCCTTCCACCTCTTGGTAGATGCGCCACATGCCATTCACGAGTTTGACATGGGTGTAGAGATCGAGGGTCTTATCCGCCGACATCGCGTTGTTGAATTTCTGCTTGGCGTTCGGGCCGAGTTTGGCAACGAACTCCTTGGGCAGCGTGTCGGGAGCGACGGTCTCCTTGGTGATATGCTCAAGGATATTACCCATGGGGTCGCGCTTGACGACAAAGCGGTCCAATCGGTAGGCCCTCATGCCTCCCTCAGGTGGAAGGTAGAGGAGAACGTTACCGGCCACGATGAGCTGCTTGAGCGCTTCGAAGGCGGTGACGCGGATTGCTGCTCCCTCGATCTCCGTCATCACGGCGCGCTCGACTTTGCCGAGGGCCTCTTCGACCAGAGCCTTCATGCCTTCCTGCTTCGTGAGTTCTTCAATCGTGAAGTCGTCAATCAAAAGGCGGAAGATCGGGCTGTTCGGTGGAAAGAGTGCGAGGAGGAGCTTCGAGGCCAGATTGTTGACGCCTCGTGCACCGATGCCCTGGAAAGGGGTCGGGAGAGATGCATCGCCATTGTGGCCTTCGGGAGGGAGCAGCGTGGGAATGGTTAGTTTCGCTGCGCTTCTGGCCCTGGAAAGGAACGGTTGGCGCAGCCGCTCAAGCTGCGAGTAACGCGCAGCAGCGGTCTTGGCCATGCTGGGTTCCTTAGGCTTGCGGGATATTCAGTCCGGTTGAGCCGCCAGTGTTCCCAGCATCGAGCTTGATGCGAAGAGAGTTACGACCTTTCTTACGGGCCTTCTGGACGGACGTGTCGTTGTCTTCCTCTCGGATGACATCACCCTGGGCGGTAGCTGCCGAGGGCGCAGGGGGTGCCGGTGCGGGAGCTGGTGTCTCCGACTTGGGCACTTTAGGGGTCTTGCACATTAGGGTGACCTTTTCAGGCGTCCCTCGTTCTGCTCGTTAAACTGTCTTCGAAGGAATTGGATAATCCTCCCCTCACCTGCCTTTGCCCAAAGCTCTCGCTCGGAAAGGGAAATGTCGGGATAGGTTGGGGGAAATCGCTTCTCCAGCTCCTTGAGCAAACCTTCGGGAATTGGTGGAATGGATTGAGACATGAAGGGAGCCTCCTATGGTGAGGGGTAATCAGAAGCGGGTGACCGCCTCTGCTACCGACTGCTCCAGGTCTTCAATCGTCCCCGCATTGATGAGGGCTTTATCGAAGGCGTGATTGGCGAGAAGTCCTTCCGACTGATGGCCGGAAACAGGGATTTCCACGCGGGGGTTATAGACGCACCACGTCTCGCCACCCATGTTCTTCACGAGGTCGTATTCATTCGGGAAGCGCATATCATCGATCACCACTCGCTTGCCGTCTGCGATGATGCGGCGGGCTTTACGGGCAGCGATCGTTGTCCAGAGATTAGGGTCGATCTGATCACGACCCCACTCTTTACCGAGGGTCTGCATGATCTTGCGAGTGGTGAGACCGTCAAAGCCGAACTCCGTGAGGGGTTCTTCCTTGAGGTGACCCTCAACGTAGTCTTCGATTTGTTCAGGAGGGACGCCGATCTGCTCCAGGAAGCAGCGGGTCATTGCCTTGAGGGGGTCCGCGAACTTAACGTTCTGGTAGCCCAGCCCCTCTTTGAGGAGCCGGGTTGCCGTGGATTTCCCCATCTGTGCCGCAGGCGAATAGAAGGCAATCAGGTTGGGGTTCTTGGGGTCCAAAGGATTGGTTCCTTTTTCTTGAAGTCGTAATCGGATGCGCGGAGGATGCGGGCAACGCGGGCCTGCTGGAGAGCATCGGCCTCAGTGAGACCGGCCTTTTCGAATGCCTTGACGACCGTGGCCCAGCTCGGGTTATCCCCAAGGAGAGCCTCGGCTTTCTTCGGGCCGACCCCAGGGCAACCGGCATAGCCGTCCGTGGTGTCCCCGGTGAGCGTCTGGTAGAGGTGCCAGTAGTCGGCCTCGCTTTCGGAGATTTCCATGATGCCGTCTTCAAGGCGATGGACGAAAAGGCCGGGGATGGTCTTCATGTCCTTATCGATGGAGACGATGACCTTCTCGCCCTTGATGACGTTTGCAGTGGCGAGGATGCCCATGCAGTCGTCACCTTCTAGGCCGGGGCGGAAGTAGGCGTCATGCTCATCAATGAGCCACTGCTTGATCGCCTTGAGGACCAAGGGTTTCTTGGTGCCCTTCCGGTTTCCTTTGTAGGAAGGCAGGACGCCAAACCGGAAGTTACCTTCGCTGTCGGTGAGGCAGAGCTTGATAGCCGTGCCTTCCAACTCGGCCATTGTGCGGTCGATGGCTTCGAGAACCTTGGCTTTCGCCTCGTTCTCATCAGCATGCCACGTCCAGTATCCATCGCCCCAGTCGGTCGCTGTTTCGCAAACTGCAGCAGCTTGATAGGCCACCACGTCAGCGTCGATTAGGAGGGTTCGGCTCATGCTTCACCCCGCAGGGTGTGGAGGTGCTGGATACCAGAGGCGGTAATGCGCCATTCGCGGCCATACATGCCGGTGGCGATGCGGGTGGTAATGAAGCCGTCAGATGCGGCCATGCCGATCATGTCAGCGTTTTCTCGTGCAAAATCGCTCTTGGTCTTGAAAGGGCCATGCCAAGCGCGGCTGAGAACGTCAGTGAGTTTCTTTCCAGTTGTTGCCAATTTTGAACTCTCCGTCGATTGGGCAGCGAAACTTGAAGTGAGCGGTGCAATCCCTCATCGACTGGACGAGGACTTCTCCGACTTCGGTGGCGATTGGTTCGCGGGCATCGACCTGCAATTCGTCATGCACATGCGCCACGATGGCGAAGTCACGTCCGAATTGATATCCACGTCTGGATAGCTCCAGATACGCAAAGACGGTCGCCTGCTTGGCGATGAGGGCACCTGCGGATTGCAGGAGGGTGTTGAGGGCTGCATGGGGTGACCGGATGTGGAGCTTGCGTCCGTCCAGGCCAATGAGGTAACCGCGTTCTGCGGCCTTCTTTACAGCTTCACGAAGTTTCGCGATGGCTGGGGTCTTATCCAGGAAGCTCTTCTTGAGGCGCTTCCCTACCCGCTTGAGGTCATCCTCACTCGGGCTTGGGTTATACCCCAGCTCATTCTTGGCTGGGAAATACCGCTTGTAAACCGAGCAGCCTAGGCCGTCTCGGACTTCACGCATGGCGATGTCTGCCACAATAGACCCGGCTTTCGCATCACCGGCACCATAGAGGAAGCCGTAGATGAACGTCTTGGCCCCGCCTCGAAAGAGCTTGTGGATGGGGAATCGTTCCTCATCACGCTCGGTCCCGGCTGGGACGAAGCCAAGGGCGAGGACGTTGACCCAGTGGATGTCCCCTTCGAGAAGCATCCGGCCATACTCGCCGTCATCATAGCGAGCCATGAAGTGAGCGAGACAGCGAAGCTCCAGGCCCGAGAGATCAGCGCCGACCAGCTTCCGGCCTTTGGCGACACAGAACAATGCTCGGCAGTCTTCACCATATGGTGCGCCGACTGAGGGCACCTGGGCGACATTGGGACGAGAGTGGGTACAACGCCCGGTAACGGCACCATTCGTATTGACGCCACCATGGATGCGTCCTTTACGGACAAGACGCAGCCAGGCTTGATCTCCTTCGGCCAGCTGGCCAATTCGCTTTTCGATAAGGAAGTGATGAGCAAGAACCTTGGCTTCTGGCCAGGGGAGCTTTGAGAGGATTGTTTCATCGACCTTCGGTTGGCCATTCGGCGTAAACTCCTCGGGTTCCCAGCCGAAGTCCTTGAGGCGCTGGGCGATCATCTGGCGGGATGATGGGTTGAACTCGACAACCTTCTCTTTGAAGGTCGGTACGCCTTTGACCCACCCCTTGGTCTTGTTGTTGACCTTGGGGACATACGGGGTTCGGACGGTGATCGGCGGGAAGGAAACCTTGAGCTTCTCCGCGATCTCCTGCCGCTTGGCGATCAAAGTGGAATAGAGACGAGCAGCGCCCTCTTCATCGAAGCCGAAGCCGTAACGCTCCTGCATTGCGATGATGGTGGCGAAGGCATGCTCCAGCTCTATTGATTGAGGAGCATAACGTTTCGCTTCAATCCGCTGGAGGAGACCCCCAGTGACCCTGATGTCCTGCTCGCAATACGTTTGCATTTCAGGAGACCAGTGCGCCCAAGGGTCAAGCCCCTGCTCCTCCATCATCTTGGAGTAGTCACCCTTCCACTCTCCGAGGCGAAGGCCCCAGGCTTCAAGGCCGTGGGAGCCGATGAGCTTGCCTGGGAACTTCCCCTTGCGGGACTGCTTCGCATCCCAGTCCCCGAGGTTCGGGAAGATGAGGCGAGAGAGGACCAAGGTGTCCGTGATGCGGCCTTTCGGCTTGAACCACGGGAACACCTTCTGGATGGCGGGAATGTCGAACTTGATGATGTTGTGGCCAATGAGTTCACCGGCCTCCATGAGCAAGCGCACAGCCTGCTCGATGGTGATGGTGATCACGATACCCGCTGCTTCGTTCGGGTTTTTCCAGGTGTCGGCGTGATCGTGTGCTGAGTAAATGACCCCGGTGTCGAGGTCTTCCATGCAAATGGAATGGATGCGGTCGGTGGCATCAAGGAGACCGTTTGTCTCAATGTCGAAGTTATAGCGTGGACCGTCGATAGCAACCGGGGAACCATCAGGGTTCCGCCAGATGAATGGGGGGGAGATCAAGGGGATGTCCTCTCGCGGGAGTGACACCCACGAGCAAGAAAAAACCCCCTTCGATTAGATCGGAAGGAGGTTCGTCGTGGGGGTAATGTTGGGGGTGACCAAGGTGTGGTCGGGGTACTTTTCTTTGAGCCGTTCGTAGCGGCGCAGACTGCGGGCTTCGTCACCCTCCCGAAGCAGAGTGAAGGTTTTCGCCATCACGTCTTCAATGAAGGCATCGGTATATTCGAAGCGCCACTCGTCATCCTCGATCCAGGCGGCGATCTGGCAAATACCGAAGTCATTCCGCTGGGCGACACCGAGAGCCGAGTAATCGACACCGGGGTCTAGGAAGATGATGTTGAGATCGGTCTCGCCGTCCTTCTGGTAGCCTCGGACTTCCACGACTTCACCTAGGCCAGCGCAAGAAGGCGGTATGGATTGGGTCAGTAGCCAGCCGGAGGACTGGAGGGCTGCATCAATAGCGGACACGAGACCCGGACCATACGGTAGGAAGACGTCAAGGTCTTTCACCTCAGCACCATGGAAATGGTCACGAAGCGCGCCGCCCGAAAGGACAGGCTTGAAGGGATAGGCAGTAGCGCCGAGCCAGAAAAGTTCCGTCTTCCAAGCAGCCGGAAGCGCTCCCACGTTGGGGAATATGTTGTGCAGAGAGTGCATGAGGTTTCCTTAGAAAAGCGGGTGACGGTAGAGGTCGGGGTCCATAAAGCGCTTGGTGCGCTCGACGTAATATGCGTGGCGAGCTTGGTTGATCTCGCCATGGGTCACCGGCTCACCTCGGAGTGCTTCGAGGATTGCCAGCTCCATCTTCTCGGAAACCTTTGCGGCAGCTTCCTTTGCCATAGCGGCATGCGCCAGAAGATCACGGCGATGTTCAGGGGCGATACGAAGGGACATCCCGAGCTGACGGACCACGACTTGATCCATCTGAAAATCCTTAGGACCGCCTTTGTAGACGAGGACGTTGAATGGTGCTTTCTCGGTGACGATCTGGAATGGCAGACGCTCACCTTCGACCATGCGGTCAATGGCGAGTTCCAGCTTTTCCTTCTCTTCCAAGAGCTTCACCTTCTCCGCGACAAGCTTGCTCATTGCGGCGCTAAGCGTTGCGTTCGCTGCTTCTGCGCGTTCGGCCCGGTCGAGAACTTGGCCTAGATGGTTTCGGGCTTGGCCCAAAGCCTTCTTGGTTTCCCTGTTCTTGAACCGCGTCTTTCGGCCCTGGTTTTTCAGGAACTCGACATTGTACTTTTCAAGGGTGACCTCGGCTTCCAGCTTGGAGTTGCGCTCTTCGAGCGTCCGAATAGTCGCGGCCTGATTGGCTGCTCCCCTGATGAGTTTCTGGTTGTCGCCAGATAGTTCCCTGTTCTCTTTCCCGAGTGCACCAATTGCGGCTACTGCGGAGAGGACGTGCATGCTGGTGTCTTGGTGCATCATTTGCGGTTCCCTAAATTAGAACAGAACAGGAACATTTGTGTAACTCAAAGCACGGCAAAGAGCTAGGACAAATTTCCTATTCTGTTTCTGGTTGTGGATAGTGAGGATGAAATTCCTAGAATGGAATGTCGTCGGAAGTCTCGTTTTCGAACGGACGCTCTTCGGGCAGAGTGGTCTCGAAGAGCCGCCCGGTCTCTTGCTCATAACCGAGATAAATGACCTTGCCAGTTGCTTGGCCGGTGTATCGGTCCTTCAAAACCCGGAAGGTGGTGATAGACCGAAGCTCCTCATTCTCGTGCTGCTGATCGCGCTCCAGGCCAAACATGTAATGGCACCAGAAGCCGATGCTTCGGGAGCCTTTGAAATGCCTGATCATGACGCGACCACCTTCCTCGTGGGGCTTGCCCTCGGGGGTAGCTAAGTGACTGATGAGGATGATCATGCAGTCCAGCTCTTTCACGAGACCGCCGATCTCAGCCATGATGACTTCGAGGGCCTTGCGCTCATCCTCCTCGGCGGCAGCGAGTGCCGTGAGGTGGTCGAGGTAAAAGATGCGGACGCCCTCAGACTTGTTGAGGAACCGCATAGTTTCGCGGATGACTTCCCAGTCGGTCGCACCGAAGCTGTCATAGAGGAAGAGCTTGCCGCCAGCTTCGAGCTGGTCCACGGCCTGGGTCAATTCGCCTTCGGTCCATCCCGCATCGGGAACATGGAAGCGACGACCGGCAAGCTTTCCGGCTACACGCCGTCCGGTTTCCTCGGGCTGCTGCTCAAGGAAGAATAGGCCGACCGGCTGGTTAAGCTCGGTGATATCGAAGACAATCTGCTGGGTGAGGAAGTCGGTCTTGCCGATACCCGTGCCAGCCCCGAGAGCATAAAGTTCACCATAGCGACGGCCATAGGTTAGGTCCGTGAGAGAGCCGAGCCACCATGGGAGACCCCATTCGATTGGCTTGAGGAGCTTTTCCTTGATGTCCCCGAGGGTGACAATGCCGTCCGGTCGGTGGGTCTTAGCGTTCCACGCGGCCTGAACGATCTTGTCCCCCTCGCCTGCCATGAGCATCTCATTGGCGTCCTTGCGGGGAAGCTCGGCAATCTTGACCTTGCCCGATGGGAAGAGATCGAGACACGCTCGGGTCGCTTCCTTGCCGGGTTCATCCTGATCGAACATCAGGACGACTTCCTCAAATGAGTTCAGCCATTCGAGGTTTTTGGCGAGGGACTTCTTGGCACCCTGGGCACCATTCGGGATGGAGACCACGGGCCACTTGTGGTTCTGAACCTGGGAGACCGACATTGCATCGATCTCACCTTCGGTTATCACCACCCGGCGACCACCGGACGGCCAAAGGTGTTGCCCGAAAAGAAGGGCGTCACGAGAGGAGCCGAGGAAGGAGAAGTTCTTGTCCGCATCGCGGGTCTTCTGGCCCACGAGGTTGCCTTCTTCGTCATAGTAAGGAGCGGCCTGCACGGTCTTGCCGTGTTTGTTCTGGCCGACCAGATAGCCGAACTTTCGGCACGTCTCTTCGGTCAGCCCCCGCTTCGGCAAAGCGCGGTACTCGCCCTGGATAGGGTCAAACATGATGGTGCCTTTGGATTTTGATGGGGTGTAGCTGGAGCCATCGCCCCGCTCGCGGTAGCCGCAGCCATAGCAATGGGCGTGACCGTCCGAGTACCGGCCAAGGTTGTCCCTTGAGCCGCACTTGGGGCATGGCTCCTTGCGAACGAAGGAGCTTTCTTCTGTCATGCGTCGGTGGTTATCGACGGTTGATCATCGTTACGAGAAGAGAGATCACGTAGCCCAGCACCCAGGAGCCGAGGAACGGAGCAGAGTAGCCAAACGACCAAGCGGCGAGCTTGATGATGCCAGCCCAAATAAGGCCAGCGATCAGCAGGCCGATGAAGCGAATGAGATATTCCATGGTTATTCCTTGGGAAGCGTCTGGATGCCTTCGAGCATCAGAACGTCTGCATTGTCGGTGATCTGGAGAGCCTGCTCCGTTGTCAGCTCACGCCGAGAGACCGCACCGGCCAGCGCCTTGGCGTAGCTGGTGACGATCATGGTGATGACGGTATCGAGTGAGGTAATCGGGAGGCGCACTAAGGGTGGCCTCCGGCTCTTCATCGAACGAGGAGCCAGAGGTTTTCACCGGGCGGCTGGTGCTGGCACCCGCTCAAGAGAACGAAAGCCAGAACAACGGTGAGCACGATGAGGAAGGTGAGGAACTTTTCGGGTTCCGGGAGGAAGTTGGATGCGGCCATCATTCCCCCGCAAACTCACGAAGCAGCTTGAGCGCCTCAGCGTTGTCGCCCAGCATCACCTCGTCCCGCACCCGGCTGGCCTGAGCCTTGACCGCTGCGGCTCGTGCCTCGTGATCATCAGAGAGCCGCTCGGACCACTCATGCTTGGAGAAGTCGAAGGCGTTGACGACATCGGTGTGGTAGTTGATGTCGGTGCAGTCTGCCCGCAGCTTGACCTTGCCCTTACGGATGAGGTCTGCCCGCTCATGGCTAGCGAGCCGCTTGGCTGGCGTGGTGCAAGCCTTCCTCAGTTCTTCGAGCTTCCTTGCTTCGAGCTGATCAATTCGAGCGATGGTATATTTTGCTTGCTGCTGGTTCATCTTAGCGGACCCTCTTGCTGCGAAGGCTGTATTCCGCATACGGCGAACCGTTCGGGTCTTCCTTCATCTTCGTATCGATCTTCATGCCGCTGGCCTTGAGTTCGTGGACACGGGCGGCGAGCCGGAATGCACCATAGAGGCCGATAGCTTCGAGCTGGGTGAGAGAGCGGCCAGACAAGAAGTGCTGGCGGATGCGTTCAATCTTGGTCGTCATAGGCTCAGGCTCCGTGCTTGAGGAAGTTGCGCATCTGGTTGAGATCGGCGGAGACCTTGCCGGACTTGATTGCAGCAGTGGCAGCAGCAGCGAGGGAGCGCTTCATGCTCACCTTGCGGTAACCCTTGGTCGGGTGAAGGGTGCGCTCAGCGGAAGTCGGGATGGGGCGAGTGCGAGAAACGGGCATTGGATTTCCTATCGGTTGTTGATTGCGCATTGGCGCTGGAAACACAGAAGCCCCCCGGCCCGAGTGGACCGAGGGTGAGTGTGAGGATTGCTATGGTGAGGGGTAATCAGCGGACGCGGACGGTCTGGCCGATCTTGAGGGACTTGACCCGGATGCCTGGATTGAGCGCCGTGATCTGATCGACCGAGACGCCATACTTGCGGCCCAGGGCGAACAGTGTGTCACCCTCGACAATCGTGTGGTACGCCCAGCCGTTGTCCTTCGGTGCCTTCTTCGGCGTACCTTCGACGGGCTTGGGATTGACCACGGGTTCCTTCGTGAGGAACACGCCGGTCTGGTTCACCCAGCTCCGCACGTCGAAGCATGGGCAGTCCTTGGCGACCTTCGGGAAGTCCCGGTGGCCCTGGATGGTGGCCTTGGGATACTTGGCCTTGAGTTCGATGAGCAACTCGGCCAGCGCTGCATACTGAGCAGGCGTGAAGTTGTCCTGGCTGCGGCCATGTTCATCGACACCACCAGCAAGGCAGATGCCGACCGAGACGGAATTGTAGCCTTCGACGTGAGCGCCGATAGCATCAACCGGACGCCCGGTTTCAACACGACCATCGCGGCGGATGACGAAGTGATAGCCGATCATCAACCAGCCTTTGGCGCGGTGCCAGCGGTCGATGTCAGCGCGGCCAATGTCCTGGGATGGTCGCGTGGCCGCACAATGCACGGCGATGTAGTCCGTGCGGGTACGGGATTTCATTGACATGGGGTTTCCTTGATCCACCCGAGGGGGATGGTCTTGTCCGCGAATTGGAAACCGTTCTTGCGGCACCAGTCGGCGTAAGTCGTCGCGGAGGTCTTGGAGATTTTCGCCTTCGAGTTTGAGAAGACGAAGCGGATGTCCAGCTCGGGATGCTGGCCCTTGATGAGGATATGCTTCTGACGGTCGGCAGTGACGAAGCGACCCTTGGTTTCGATGATGATGCCATTCGGCAGCTCGAAGTCCGGGGTGTAGGTGGCCGTTCGGGCAGGCTTGGTGTATTTCACACGGCGCTCTTCGAACTTCACTTCGATGCCCAGGGCACGGAGCTGGTCTGCAACCTTCTCCTCTAGCCCTGAGCGAAAGCCTTCACGCAGGCCCACATCCCCCAGCTTGTCGGCGGGGGTGCGGTATCCCATGATTAGAAGTCCACCATCTCTTCTTCATCAGGAGCGCCGGACTGGTCCTCGTCACCATCGGGGAACGTGCTGTCGTCGTCTTCGTCCTTGGTGTACTCGTAGCCTTCTTCCTCACCGAAGCCGTAGGCGGATGCGGACTTGTCCCCGAACTGACGCAGCTCGATAATCTGGACGGCTTCGAGAGCCAGCTTGGCGGAAGCACCCACCGTTGTGGTCGGGGCATAGGGGATAATCTGGAAGCTGATCTTGCCGATGGTGCCACCACCGATTTCCGGCTCGTCCTTGATCGGCTTGCCCTTGGCATCGAACAGCGAGGGCTTGCGGGTCCACGGCTTGCCGGTCTTCTTCGAGACGCCGGAAGCTTTCATCGTGAACTTGAACTCGACTTCACCCGTGGGTTCGCCGGTCTCTTCGTCTTCGAGGTAGGCGTAGGGAAGATACTTCGTCTCCCACTTCTTGGCCTCGGCCACGTTCTTCGCGTTTGCCTTGGCTTCCTTGAGACTGTCGGCTGCGGCCTTGTCGCACTTGCTGATCAAGTCAGCCACGCCGGGGGCATCGGATGCGACCACGAGTTTGACGGAATACTCACCCTCGGCCTTGAACTTGGTGTCCGGCACGGTGAGCTTGGGGAATTTGAAAGCGCCCTTCATGGAAGTGAGGGTTGGACGCTGGGGGGCTTTTGCCATTGTTGAATTTCCGTTGGCTTGGCCCAAACAGAAAAACCCCCTGGCCGAGGTGGCGCAGGGGGCGAGCTTGGGCGGTTATGAGAATTGCTATGGTGAGGGGTAATCGCTCAGCGGCGGTGGATATTGGCTGCGATTAAGGGAGGCAGGCTGCGTCCTCGGGTCCAAGGATGGGTCACGATCTTTCCAGCTTGGCAGCGGCAGCGCCAAGTATGACCCGTCATCATCTCGGACAGGCTACCGTCAGGCTGCAATATGAGAACGCTTCCCGACCGCAACGTTCTAACACCTGAGCCATTGCAACGAGGGCAGTCCACGACACGTGCCACCTTGCCTCGGATGCGGAGGTAGATCATGCACCACCCTGCGGGCAGTTGCGCTCGGCCTGACGTACCAACGAAGGACGCGGATGTTCAGGCAGAAGGTGGTTGATAGAGTTGCCGAGCTGGACGTAAGGCTTGTCGGAAATCGAGACCTTCACGAACGCCCGCTTGCCGCTGTCAACATTCAGTGACACCCGATGGATGACGGTCTGATCTAGGCGGTAGAGGTGGTTGACCTTGGCGTGTTCGAGGCGGTCACCTGCTGAGGGTAGAGTGTAGGTTGCCATACGGTCGAAGACTTGCATCGATTCCTTATGGTTTTCGACCACCTTAAAGGGCCGGTCGGTGATGAAGAACTCAGTCGGGTTACGGTCGGCCCAGATGTAGTTCAGGTCATCTGTAAGGAAGCCATCACTGTGCCAGCCAGGGCGATTACCGGGGGCATCGGGGGTGACATGCAGAACCTTGACCGAAAGGTAGACGTAGCTGTCCTTCCAGCGCTGCCGTCCGTAGGTCTTGATCACGTCCATATAAACGCGGTCGATGACCTCCAAGTATGGGTCGAGTTGCTTGGGCAACTGCTCGGAATATGTTCCGGGCATCTTGATTGGCAGGTAGAGCCAGAACATCATCTCGGAAGTGTCGAGCTTCATTTCGCCCAAGTCTTTCGGGGCTGCGCCGTATATCGCGGGCGTTAGGTTCGTCATTCGCATTTCCTATTTGTCAGGTGCGCTTGACCAGACGAAAGCCAGCCCGAACCTGGGCGACTGTCTGGTTCAACATGCGCTGTGCGTTTTGGATGTTGAGTGCTGCTTGGTGACCGGGCTTACTCGCCAGCTCTTCCCGATGGAGGGATAAGGTGCGGCACCATGAGGAGACTGTGTTCGGCGTGATCTCAGGAGGCGTCACTTTTGAACGCCCCCGCGATCTTCTGGAGGAGTGAACGCTTGGGTGGTCGCTTCTGGAAATACTCGCCGTGTGGTCCGCATTTCCCCACTATCTCCCTGGCATCCCGGCAGTCGGGATACGTGGCACCGAGAACGGGGTCTGCCTTCTCGACCTGATGGTGAGTGCATACGAACCCGTACTCGGCTTTAGCGAACCGGCAGTCCACACAAGGATTGTAGACGCGGCTCATGCTCGATGAGCCTTGGCCAGCGCGGCAACATCGTAGCCCTGCTCACGGAGTTCCGTGGCCATTGCGAAGCTGACATTACGGCCAGACTTCCAGAGCACGATTGCCTTGCCGAGGGTGGACTGCATTTCATTGACGTTGGTGGTCATGGGGAAAATCCTTGTCGATTTGTGAGGATTGCTATGGTGAGGGGTAATCACCATCGCAAATGTTTCCACTAGTGGATTGATCAGGCGAAAAAGAAAGCGCTCTCAAGGACTTGAGACAAATCCAGGGAGCCTTTTTCAGGGAGCGGAGGAAGCTGGGTTCCTTCGGGGAGCATGGCCGTAATCTCTCGGCCAAACTCAGCAAGGACATCGTGGTCCCCGTACATTTTGACGAACTCTTCCCGGAGGAATTGAGCCATCGCCCAGGCGTTACCCGCGTGGGTTCCGTAGCTGTCATGGATGAGCGAGAACGAACGGATACCTTCGTCGTGGCATCGGGAAACGGTGAGCTGCATATGCGCCGCGTCCATTGAGTGGACCCAGTTGGGCGAGATGCCGCTTCCTTGCTTGCGCTTGTCGATCTTCTTAGATGCAACGTCGATGGAGAGCTGGAGGCGCACCTTCTGGAACGTCAGCTCAAGCCGCTTCTGTTCGCTCGTGGTGTATTCCTGCATGACCTTGAGGCCAGCCGGGGTATTCCAGATGACGGGCAGGCTTTCCTTAGCCGCGATCTTGGCCACCTTCTGGAGCCAGTCCATGGCACCAGCAGCCGCGACCACAACTTCACCCACGCAATCCCAAATGAGGAGACCGAGGAAGGAAGCCGCAGCGAAGCCGGTGCCCTCGAAGGGGAACGCCTCGCCCGCTGCCTGTTTCCAGGGGGTGACCGTATCGGTGAACACCTGTTCCCGGAAGCCAAACTCAGATGCACCATAGGCGAGCGTCATGACTGGGCGCTTGGTCACCTTGCGAGTGATGCCATAGGCCAGCCACTTCCGAGCCATCGAGCCATCGCTTTCAACAACGATGGTCTTGTTCTCCTTCGTCTCCTTGTCTTTCACTTCCTTGGTGGTCGTGTCTTCCGGGCATGCCGCATCGATATCACGGAGCTTCGCTATGAGGACCGAAGCGACCGTGGCATAGATATCGTTGGGCTTGTCGCTGGGCACGAGGTTGACTGCTGCCCCGCCGATCTCGTCCAAGAGCATGGCCGAGAAGTTCTGGAGGCCGTTGCATGTACCGTCCATCTGTACCGGCAGATGCGAATGAAAGGCGAAGCCCTCGGCAACGTAGCCCTGCCACTCGAAGCAGAACGCAAGCGCCTGCCATGGTTTCTCTGCGGTCAACCAGAAGCGGTTGTCGTAGGGGTTCTCAGCGGACGCGAGGATTTCCCTCTGGTTCGCCATGACCCACTCGACACGCTCATTCATCGAGCATTTGTCCACGCCCCAAAGACCAGCGCCGTGAATGGCCAGCCAGTCAGCTCCCTCCTCGTTCGTGATCGGGACCGAGTTTGCGAACTGGAGGAGACCATGGGACGCATCGTCGCCCTGGGGATTAAGGAAGAGCGGGACAGCGTAGACGCGACCACGGAAGTCCATCTGATGCGGGAAGTAGAACTCCTCCTCATCCTTGAACCGAGTGGCAACGCCCAGCATGCGGGAGAAAGCCAGACGCTTGGAGACGGCACGGGCGTTCGCCTCGTAGATGGTGGTCCGCTCGGACTTCCAACGCGAGAACTCTTCGAGCTGCTCCGGCGACATGTCTTCCCTCTTCATTTCCGGGGCGAGCCACATGGGTTTCTCCGGGAGCGGCATATCATCAGCCTGGGGTATGCATGCGAGGGTGGATTGATTATCCCAAAGCGAAGCCATCACCTCATAGACGCGGTGATTGATTGACCAAGCCGTGTTCTGCATCGCGTTGATCGAGTGGTAGACCTTCGGCATATCCACGCTCTCAAGGTCCATCAGATACTGACGGTTGCCGGTCTTGATGAGCCTGAGGTTGCGAACCCTGCCCGACCAGTAACCGCCTCGGAATGGAGAGGTCCACGGACGCGGTGGAACTAGGGTCGGAAGATAAACCGGAGACAACGGTGCAAGGCGGGAGTTCTCCGTGGCCAGCCAATCCAACGTTTCCTTGGTAGCGACCACGTAAATGTTGGTGTTGTGAGCGCCTTCCGATTGACGGACGATCTCAAAGAGGCCGGTCTGTTCCACGGCGATCTCGATCAGCTTCAAGCCGACCTTGGCTTTCACGTCTTGGCTCCAGTCCTGCCACTCGGCACCCTTATGCTTGGCATGCTTGGTCATGGCGCGCTTCTGGTGGACTGCGTTGTGTGTCTGCTCGCTGATCTTCTTCCTTGCGTATTCATAGGCGTCCTTGTCGTGACCCTTGAACGCATTGAAAAACAGCTCATCCTCGACCATCGCAGCGAGCCGGATGGACAGCGGCGTGAGCTTCATGCGCATGGAGACGTAATCGAAGAGGTTCCGCAGCGTGAGATGGGCAACCACGTCGAGGTCCGCATCTTTGAGATACGCCACGGCGGTATGCTTCTTCCCTGCCTTGCCTGAGCTTGCCTCGGCTAGAAATGCCTCAAGACCAGCGATCACTTGAGCGTGTGCATGGATGATCATGCGGCGCGAGGAGAGATTGGACGCCTCGGCGTTCTTCTCCCGGTTCTTTTCCAAGCCCTTCTCGAAGCGGGCGATGCCTGCCGAACGCATCTCTTCTTCAAGAGCGATCTGCTTTTCCCAAGCTTCATGCTCGGTCGGGAGGCATCCATGGGCGGCGAGAAAAAGTTCGTTAGTGGTGTCGAGTTCGATCAAGGGAAGAGCCTTCCAAAAGAAAAGGCCCGCCCTCGGAACACCTAAGTAAGTGAACCGGGGACTGGGCCTATGGTGAGGGGTTTTGTGAGATGCCTATGGTGAGGGGTAATCGGCGCACGGCTGATCATCCCTCTCGTTACGAAGGGGATGCCGTTGCCGTCTTTTCCTTAAGTGTGGGGTAATTGCCTGCGGTGCTGGCTCAGTAGGACGTCAAATTCCCGCATTTACGCCACAAGTCCTGCCACAGGCAGAGGAACCAACTATGCAAAAACGCTATGTTATGCAGTAGTGGATAGATATAAGTCGTAAAAAAGGCGCAGAACTGCTAGGTTCCACGCCTCGTTATTCTGAAACTATCCACGGATGACTAGACTAAAGGTGATCTTTTAAGTCTGCTGCGTCTACCGATTTCGCCACGTCCGCATTGCCGAGCCGCGTACCGTTTCGGCAGAGGCGCTGCAAAAAATCGTCATGTTTCTGGCGCCCGGCATTGGGGCCGGTCCCAAACACGACTGAGCCTCATCTACACAGGCCGAACCGTTTCGGTCAACGGGGCCTCGGAGCATTTCCAGGAAAAGTGGAACCCGGTTTTCCGTCCGGAAATGCGGCAAACAAAGAGCTGGAGCGTTTTTCCGATTCGAAGAAAAGCGAGAAGACTTTAGCCACACCAAGACTGATTTTTTGCCGGTGCCGGATGCGCGAGCCCTTCCCGCACGAGCTGATCGGCGAAAGAAACGCCCGAACGTGAAAGCCGTTTGCGTTCCGTGGCTTGCCCGCCAGCTTCGCCGGAAGACGCCACGTCGAAGGCGCCGGCGTTCAGCATGTCGCGAAGCCTGACCTTTGCAATGAAACCACGCTGGCGCTCTTCCATGCAGCGCGCCCGGTCGATCTGCGGCACTTCTATGCCGGCAAGCTGCATTTTCACGCCCTTCATCCAGAAGGTGTTGCCATCGGCCACGCAATTGTTGAGGCCGGAACGACCGCAAAAGGCAAAAGTACCGCTTTTTTCACCGAGCGAGATTTTTTCGACCGAAGGGCGCGTTTCCGGCAGGATAGCGGCGACCTGGCTCGGCTGCGAGGCGGATGGCATGGCGATAGGGCGCGGCGGCACCGGGCCGTTGCCGGGCAGAGCCGGCGATGCGGGACGAATGGACGCCACTTTCTGCGGCGTGACGGAATCGCGTTTGGCCGCCGTCGCGACTTTCGAAGAACTTGTGGCCGGAGATGTCGCCTTTGCAACATGCCGCTGCGGCAAAAGACTGTCGCGATGTTCGTAAGCCTGAATGCCGCCGGCAACGACGCCCAACATCAGCACCCAGGGCCAAACGCTGCCGCCACCCGATTTCTTCGCCGTGCGGCGTCGTGCTGTCGATTTTCGATTGCTCACGATCGGACTCCTTTTTACGGAGCCGCATTATCGGCCAAAGGAGTTTCCGAAAGGTTGGCATTGCCGGGTGTTTTCGTTTTTCAGAGAATCGGGAAAACGCCCTAACCCCTTGTTTTCTCGATTTCCCGAATGGAAAGCACGCAAATGAGCTGTGGATAAACCCTCAGCGAACCTGATCGAGAAGGCGCTTGCATTCGAGGAGATCGAACAGGGCCTCTTGCAAAAGCGCCTGGTCGTCCTTGCCGATGCTCGACTTGCCGACCGATATTTCCGCATCGCCGCCGCCACCGCCGAAGCCGAAAAAACGGCCGCTTGGCTTGGCCTTCGGGCGACCGACGACCTCGTCCCCATCGGTATCGATGACACGCGGTTCGGCGACTTCCTTTTCACCGCTCGCCGCCATGATGGCTTCCATGGTCGCGAGATCACCGGAGGCGATGGCCGCCACGAAGCGGTTGCCATTGGCTTTCAGCAGCTTCTGTACGCCCTTGATGGTGTAGCCATGGTCATAAAGAAGGTGGCGAATGCCCTTCAGGAGATCGATATCGTCAGGACGGTAATAACGGCGGCCCCCGCCCCGTTTCATCGGCTTGATCTGCGGAAAGCGTGTTTCCCAGAAACGCAACACATGCTGCGGCAGGTTCAGCTCATCCGCCACTTCACTGATCGTCCGAAACGCGTCGGGGCTTTTATCCAAATTTCCACTCCCATCCGAACCGAAGCGCCATGCATCCGGCCGGACACTGAACGAGAACGCTTTTCACCCGCCGGTCAAACACCACGCAAAGTCGGTTACGACCCCGCGCCGACGCCGTTGCGGCGAGATACAAATCACTAAAATTGATTATGATATGAGTCGACCGGATTTCAACGGCTTGCACGTTGAAATTCAAGTATGTTCACAAGAAGAATGGGGAAAAAGGCTTGCGATACGGCAAAAAAGGCGTGTTGCTTAGACCTGAAAGAGGGATTACGCCCCGGCCTTCTGGCCCTTCTGCTTGGCCTTGCGGGCCGTATGGGCCTTCAGAATGCGCTGCTTCAGCACGTTCGAGGCCTTGAAGGTCATGACGCGACGTGGGGAAATCGGAACTTCCTCACCCGTCTTCGGGTTGCGGCCGATACGCTCGTTCTTTTCCCGTATCTGGAATGTCGCGAAGGAAGAAAGCTTGACGACTTCGCCGCGGGTGATCGCGTTGCATATTTCGTCAATGATCGTTTCGACCAGTTCGGCGGATTCGGTGCGGGACAGCCCGACTTTACGAAACACAGATTCTGCAAGATCTGCGCGTGTCACTGTCTTCCCGGCCATTTTTCCCCGCAAACCGTGTCTGAACTCTTCTCTAGGAGCCGCCGAGATTATTTCCCTTGTGGCGACCGGTCAAGGGATTGTTCCAGATTCATTTGAGGCTTTCGGCAATCAGTGCAAGGGCTTAGAGCGAGTGATACGGTTTTGACACAGGCTTCGGCCGCTCCGGCGCTTCCGATCGGGGCGTGAGCGCGAAAATCACAACCGATTTCGCGCCAGCGCCCCGGCAAATGCGGAAATCAGGCCTTTACCAGCGCAGCAGCACCGCGCCCCAGGTGAAGCCGCCGCCCATGGCCTCCAGCATGACCAGATCGCCCTTCTTGATGCGTCCGTCACCAGCGGCAACGGCGAGCGCCAGCGGAATGGAGGCGGCCGAGGTATTGCCGTGCTGATCGACGGTAATCACGACCTTTTCCGGGTCGATGTTGAGCTTCTTTGCAGAGCCGTCAATGATGCGCTTGTTCGCCTGATGCGGAACCAGCCAGTCGAGATCGTCGGACGTCGTGCCCGTTGCCTCGAAGGCCTGTTCGATGACGTCGGTGATCATGCCGACGGCGTGCTTGAACACTTCCCGGCCTTCCATGCGCAGATGGCCGACCGTGCCGGTGGTGGAAGGTCCGCCATCGACATAAAGCTTTTCCTTGTGCGAGCCATCGGAGCGAAGCTGCGCTGTCAGAATGCCGCGATCGGCAGAAGTGCCTTCGCCTTCACCGGCCTCCAGAACCAGCGCGCCGGCGCCGTCGCCGAAGAGAACGCAGGTGGTGCGGTCCTTCCAGTCGAGGATGCGCGAGAAGGTCTCGGAGCCGATCACCAGAACGCGCTTGGCCATGCCGCCACAAATATAGAGATCGGCGGTCGATACGGCATAAACGAAACCGGAGCAGACGGCCTGCATGTCGAAGGCGAAACCATGGGTCATGCCAAGACGGTTCTGGATGTTCACCGCCGTTGCCGGAAAGGTGTTATCCGGGGTCGAGGTGGCCAGAATGATGAGGTCGATATCGTCGGGCGTCAGGCCGGCATTATCGAGCGCGGCGCGCGCCGCCGCTTCGCCGAGAGACGCGGTGGTTTCACCTTCGCCGGCGATATAGCGCTGCTTGATGCCCGTGCGCTGCACGATCCATTCGTCGGAAGTCTCGACGACCCCTTCGATTTCGCTGTTGGTCATGACACGCTTCGGAAGCGCTGCCCCGAAACCACGGACTATAGAGCGGATCATTCCCTTATTCCTCGTCAGCCACGAGAGCTTCGGGCGCCGGGGGCGGAAGCCGTCTTGCGTGGTAAATTTTCAGATCATTTTCAATCTTGGCCGTCAGGCCGTTGTGAACCATGTCGTAGCCGACATCGACGGCCGAGGCAAAACCGATGGCATCCGTGCCGCCATGGCTCTTGATGACGATACCGTTCAGGCCGAGAAACACGCCGCCATTGACCTTGCGCGGGTCCATCTTTTCACGAAGCACGTCAAAGGCGCTTTTTGCCAGAACATAACCGATCTTGGCAAAAAAGCTGCGGGAGATCGCTTCGCGCAAAAGCGTGGTGATCTGGCGTGCAGTGCCTTCGGCGGCCTTGAGCGCGATGTTGCCGGTGAAACCTTCGGTCACCACCACATCCACCGTGCCCTTGCCGATATCGTCACCTTCGACGAAACCGCGATAATCGATGGTGGCGAGATCGGCCTCGCGGATCAGACGTCCGGCCTCCCGCACCTCTTCCTGACCCTTGACCTCCTCGACGCCGACATTGAGCAGGCCGACGGTTGGACGGTCGATATCGAAAAGCGCACGCGCCATGGCGCCGCCCATCAGGGCGAAATCCAGCAGCTGCTGGGAATCGGCGCCGATGGTCGCGCCGATGTCGAGCACGATGCTTTCGCCCTTCAGCGTCGGCCAGATGCCGGCGATTGCCGGGCGTTCCACCCGCGCCATGGTGCGCAAACAGAATTTCGCCATGGCCATCAGCGCGCCAGTATTGCCGGCGGAAACGGCAACATCCGCCTCGCCGAGCTTCACGGCCTCGATGGCGCGCCACATGCTGGAGACGTAGCGGCCACGGCGCAGCGCCTGGCTCGGCTTCTCGTCCATGCTGACAGAGACTTCACAATCGTGAAAGACCGACTTTTCCCGAAGTGCGGGATATTGTGCCAGAATGGGGTCGCATTTGCTCTTCTGCCCGTAGAGCAGAAAAGTTACATCGTTGTGCCGTTCAAGCGCCTTGGCGGCACCGGGTATGGCAACATCTGGGCCGAAATCGCCACCCATGACGTCAATTGCAATTCTGATCACTCGTCCCTTATCCTTCTTCCCGCCAATCAGCGGTTTTGCGCGAAAATACCTTTTCCGGCCTTCGTTACAATAAAATTATTTCAGCCCAACGGGGCCATTCAGTCTTTTTTCCAATCTTTCAGCACGGCAAAGGGCGACGGGCGCTTTTCTTCTTCAGGCTCCCTGTCGGCCGCTTCGGCAAATTCCGCATCCGCTTTGCGCGGATAGGGATCGATCGCGAGTGCCGCAAATTCGGCAACCACCGCGCCGACGTCGATGCTGTCGCCGGTGAACTGGTCGGGAATATCCGGGCCGTCGGGGTCGAGCACGATCTCGCCTTCCTCATTGGTCACCATCCGCGCCAGTTTCGAACCTTCCGGAACGAAAATCTGCTCGACGGTCTCATCGATCTTGCTCGATACCGGCTCCAGCGTGACGACGCAGGATTGCGTTACCGCCGCATGCACTTCGCCCTTGATCTTGACGCCATCCTTCTTCCAGCGGGAAACCTGCAGCTCCGCCTTCAGATATTCGACGGAAACCACATTCCAGAATTTCGCCAGCGCCTTCAGTTCCTCGGCACTGGCTTCGAGACCAATCCTGACCGGATTGGCGGAAATATGGCCTACCTTTACGGGATAGGAAAAAGGCAGGTCGTCATTTGCAGGGTGTCGCGCGTTCATCGTGAACCTCATCGTCCAGGCAAGGGCAGCGTCAGGCTTCCGGTTGCTATTGTGTCTTCGGACTGGGCGGCAAGTTGCGCGGATGTGTCCATCATCCAGCCTGCCAGCCCCTCCATATCGGGCGCCTTTTCATTTACCTGCGGATATATATTGCGCCGGAGCGCCGCGGCAAGGGCAACGCGATCGGAAGCATCCAGCGCCGCTGCATAGGATTCAAGCCGCCCATAGAACATGCCGGCGAATTTCTTCATGCGCTTCGGCACGCCCTGATCGCCTATCCCCAATTCGCGAATGGAATGATCGAGGTCCTGAAAAAAGGCGTCGACGATCTCCTGGGCAATTTCCTGCCCGCTGACATCGGAGGATTTGGTGCGGCGGAAATAGAGAATCATGATGACCGACAGCATCTCGAAGCGGCCCATGACCGTATCGGGAACACCAAGATCGAGATAGAAAGCGGGCGTACGGGCCGCGGCGGTCAAAGTCGCATATTGCCGGTCGACAATGGCGCGATTGTTGTTTTTCTTCTTGAACAGCCCGAATATCATCGTTTTTTTTCCGAACGGGACGGGTGAATTCGCTTACCGCCCATCGCACTTGTTGCATGATCGTCAAAGCTGGTTTACCGAAGCATCCACGAATTGCAATGCTGTCGCGGTCACGTTCGTCTTTCGCCTGAAACAGTCGAAGAGAACTGGAGAGAGTTCCAAAAGACCGGGAAAGCATTGAATTTGGGGAGTGACCGGGATTTTCCGTCCCCGGATTGACACAATCATGTGCACAGACACTGTGCACCACGCAATGCCGGAAGGTGCCATTCATGATCGCAGTCGGGGAAAAGCAGTTGAGCAAGCAGAAATCCGCAAATCACGGCAATGTTCTGAGCAAGACCGCCATCGCAATCGTGCTCGCATCCGGCCTGCTTTCCGCCTGCAGCAGCACGACCGATGTGTTCCATAACGGCTACGTCATGGACGAGCAGTCGCTTCAGCTGATCCCGGAAGGTTCGAGCCGCGAGCAGGTTCTGCTGACCATGGGCACGCCCTCCACCACCGCGACCTTCGGCAACGAGGTTTTCTATTACATCTCGCAGAAGCGCGTGCGCCGCGCGGCCTTCATGAAGCCGGCGCTGGTCGAGCAGAACATTCTCGCGATCTACTTCAACAAGGACGGCGTAATCGAGCGCAAGGCCAACTATACGCTGCAGGACGGCAAGGTCTTCGACACGATTTCGCGCACCACGCCGACGGGCGGCAAGGACCTCACCTTCCTGCAGCAGCTGCTTTCCGGCGGTACCTCGGGCGCCAATATCGCCAAGAGCATTCTGGGTCAGGGCAACAACACCCCCTGATCGGAAGAAGAAACGGAAAATTCAAAGGCCCGGGGATCGCTCCCCGGGCCTTTTTCATTGTTCGGAACATAAGCCCTCAGTGGGCAAGAACCGCAAGCAGCAGCAGCGCCACTATATTGGTGATCTTGATCGCCGGGTTGACGGCGGGACCGGCGGTATCCTTATAGGGATCGCCGACCGTATCGCCCGTCACCGACGCCTTGTGGGCGTCCGAACCCTTGACGTGGCGCACGCCGTCCTTGTCGATGAAACCATCTTCGAAACTCTTCTTGGCATTGTCCCATGCACCGCCACCGGAGGTCATGGAAATCGCCACGAAGAGGCCGTTGATGATGACGCCAAGCAGCGATGCGCCAAGTGCCGCGAAGGCCGACGCCTTGGAGCCGGAAATGGCCAGCACACCGAAATAAACGACGAGCGGCGCCAGAACCGGCAGGAGCGACGGGATGACCATTTCCTTGATCGCTGCCCGTGTCAGCAGGTCCACGGCCTTGCCGTAATCAGGCTTTTCCGTTCCGGCCATGATGCCGGGCTTTTCGCGGAACTGGCGGCGCACTTCCTCGACAATAGAGCTTGCCGCCTTACCCACCGCCGTCATGGCGATACCGCCGAAGAGATAGGGGATGAGGCCGCCGAACAGCAGGCCGGCAACAACGTAAGGATTGGCGAGGCTGAAGGAAATCTCGCCAATGTCCTTGAAGTAGGGATAGGTATCGCCATTGGCGGCGAAATAGGACAGGTCGTTGGCATAGGCGGCAAACAGCACCAAGGCGCCGAGACCGGCCGAGCCGATGGCATAACCCTTGGTCACGGCCTTGGTGGTATTGCCAACGGCATCCAGCGCATCGGTCGCCTTGCGAACGTCTGGATCAAGACCAGCCATTTCGGCGATGCCGCCGGCATTGTCCGTGACCGGACCGAAGGCGTCGAGTGCGACGATCATGCCCGCCAAGCCGAGCATGGCGGTAACGGCAATACCGGTGCCGAACAGGCCGCCAAGCTGGTAGGTGCCGATGATGCCGCCGACGATGACGATGGCCGGCAGCGCCGTTGATTCCAGCGACACCGCAAGGCCCTGAATGACGTTGGTGCCGTGGCCGGTGACCGATGCCTGGGCGATGGAGTTGACCGGCCGCTTGTTGGTGCCGGTATAATATTCGGTGATGACGACGATCAGCGCCGTCACGACGAGGCCGACCAATCCGCAGAAGAAGAGATTGGTGCCGGTGATCTCCATGCCGGCCACAGTGCCGATCGTTCCCCAGCCAACCGTGGCATAGGTTGCCACGGCAAGGCCGGCGACGGAAAAGATGCCGGTGGCAATGAGCCCCTTATAGAGAGCGCCCATGATGGAGTTGTTGGTGCCGAGCTTGACGAAGAAAGTGCCGGCAATCGACGTCAGAATACACGCGCCGCAAATCGCCAGCGGATAGACCATGGCGCTTTCCAGTATCGGCGTTCCCGCAAAGAAGATGGCGGCGAGAACCATGGTCGCGACAACGGAGACGGCATAGGTTTCGAAGAGGTCAGCCGCCATGCCGGCGCAATCGCCGACATTGTCGCCCACGTTATCGGCAATCGTTGCCGGGTTGCGCGGGTCGTCCTCGGGAATGCCGGCCTCGACCTTGCCGACGAGATCGCCGCCGACATCCGCACCCTTGGTGAAGATGCCGCCGCCGAGACGGGCGAAGATGGAGATCAACGAAGCGCCGAAACCGAGCGACACCAGCGCGTCGATCACCTCACGCGAGCCGGGCGCGTGGCCCATCACCGCGGTGAGGATGTAATAATAGATCGAGACGCCGAGCAGCGCGAGACCCGCCACCAGCATGCCGGTGATGGCGCCCGACTTGAAGGCAATATCGAGACCGGCGGAAAGGCTGTGCGAGGCGGCCTGCGCGGTGCGCAGATTGGCGCGCACGGAGACATGCATGCCGACAAAACCGGCGACACCGGACAGAACCGCGCCGATGATGAAACCGATAGCCGCCATGGAGGACAAGAGATACCAGGCCAGAATGGCGACTATCAGTCCGACGATGGCGATGGTGAGATATTGACGGGTGAGATAAGCCTGCGCACCTTCACGGATAAAACCTGCTATTTCACGCATACGCTCGTTGCCCTGATCGGCATCGAGAACGCTTTTGGTGGCCCATACCGCGTAAACGACGGACAGGACACCGCATAAAATTACTATGGGTATTACGGTCATGCGCACTTACCTCCCAAAAGGCCGGGTCTCACTCCCTCCCCGGCGTGGCGAAACCTTGTGCAGGGAGATGCGGACGGCCTGTCCCAAATCCCGTCTTGGGCATTTGTTCCCCTCCCAAGGAAAAATGTCCTCGGAGCGGAGATTGCGTTGGCGCGAGGTGCCGCGTCAAGCCCACAAATTTGCCTGAAACTTGAAAGGAGTAGAGTGCGGCGCGCGACTCAGGCTGCTTTTTTGCGGCTTGTCAGGACGAGCGACAGGACAAGCAGGAGGCAAAGCCCGGCAACCGGCCAGATGACGAGGTTCATCACCGACCAGCCCCAGGCCGTAAACACCTTGCCGGAAGAGAAGGATGACAGCGCCACGGTGCCAAACAGCACGATATCGTGGAAACCCTGCACCTTGTCCGCCTCATGCGGGCGGTAACTGGAGGTGATGATGGCGGTCGCGCCGATGAAGCCGAAATTCCAGCCGAGGCCAAGCAGGATGAGCGCCGCCCAGAAATTCCACAGCTCTATGCCCATATGGGCGACGATGGCGCAGGCCATCAGCACGATCAGGCCGACTGCCACGATTTTTTCCGCCCCGAATCGGGAAATCAGCATGCCGGTGAAGAAGCTCGGGCCGAACATGGCGAGAACGTGCCACTGGATGCCGAGCGTGGCGAGTTCGGTGGGGAAACCGCAGCCGACGACCATGGCGAGCGGTGCGCCGGTCATCATGAAGGTCATCAGGGCATAGGAACCGATGCCGCAGATCATGCCGGTGATGAAACGCTGCGTGCGGACGATTTCCGACAGCGGCCTTACCGATTCGACATGGGCGGCGGCCGCCTTGGGGTCGGGCAATTTCAGAAACGCCAGAATGGCGATCGAGACGAGGCCGAGCGGAACGAGCGCCAGAAAAGCGCCGGCAAAGGTGACCGGCGCAAGCAGGTCCTTGCCGAAAATGGCGAGTTGCGGCCCGACAATCGCGGAAATGATGCCGCCGGCCAAAATCCAGGAGATCGCCTTAGGCTTGTAAAAGGATGGAGAGGCGTCGGCTGCGGCGAAACGGATTTTTTGCGTGAAGCCGCCGGAAATGCCGATCAGCAGCAGGCCGACGGCAAACAGCCAGAAATCCGAACGGAAGAGCGCCACGGCGGCAATGCCGCCGCCGATGGAGCACATCAGCGCGCCGACCATGAAGCCTGCCTTGCGGCCGAGGAAGCGGGATGCGGCCGCCACGCAGATCGCGCCGAGCGCAACGCCGATATTGAAGCCGGTGAGAGGCGCGGTCGCCAGCGACTTGTCCGCGCCGAGCAGCTGATAGCCGGCAAGTGCGCCGACCGAAAAGCTTAAGGGCGCAGCCGATCCCATGATCGCCTGCGCGATGGTGAGGAGAAAGACGTTGCGCTTCGCCTCGTCCAGTTGAACTTCAAGTCCGGGGACGGAAACCGCGCTCATATCTTCCTCACCTAACGTATTTTAGCGTTTTGCCTCGCCGCGCACCTGCTTGGCAATGCGGTCCAGAACCGCATTCACCAGCTTGGGCTCGTCATGCTCGAAGAAAGCACGGGCGATTTCAACATATTCCGTGACGATGACGGCGACCGGCACGTCCTTGCGCTCGAGAATCTCGAAAGTGCCGGCCCGCAGGATGGCGCGCACGGTAGCATCGAGGCGCGACAGCGGCCAGTCTTCCAGAAGGGCGGAGCGCACCAGCGGGTCGATCTTCGTCTGATCTCGGACGACGCCGGAAACGATGGAACGGAACCAGGACGGGTCAGCCTTCAGATAGGTATCGCCGTCGACTTCCTGCCCAAGACGGTGCGCCTCGTATTCGGCCACGACTTCCATGACGCCGGTTCCGCCGACATCCATCTGGTAAAGCGCCTGCACGGCCGCAAGGCGGGCCGCGCCGCGCTGGTTGGCGGGCTTTACCGAAGGCTGGCGCGGTTCGCCGCCATTTTCAACGTTCGACATGCGCTCAGCCACCCAGCTTCTTCTTCAGCTCGATCATGGTCAGCGCCGCACGCGCCGCAAAACCGCCCTTGTCCTTGTCGGAACGACGCACGCGCGCCCATGCCTGCTCGTCATTCTCGACGGTGAGGATCCCGTTGCCGATCGGCAGCGATTCGCTGACAGCGAGATCCATCAGGGCGCGGGAGGATTCGTTGGAGACGATGTCGAAATGGTAGGTCTCGCCACGGATTACCATGCCGAGCGCAACGAAACCGTCATATTCCGTGCCGTCATTGTCAGCACCGTCAAGCGCCATGGCGATGGCGGCGGGGATTTCCAGCGCACCGGGAACGGTAATGACGTCATAGGTGGCGCCGGCTTCATCGAGCGCGAATTTCGCGCCTTCGAGAAGGGCATCCGCCATATCGTCGTAAAAACGTGCTTCCACGATAAGAAGATGGGGTTTGGACATGATATTTTCCTGAAAAGCTTGATGCCGGATCATACCGGCTTTTGCGGCGGTCAAACCACGGCTGGCCGTTTTTGGCAAGTAATTTCATGTATCAGCGGCGCAAGGGGCCGCGTCTGCGGGGCATTTGGCCGGGTTTCACGCCTTCAGGCGCGGCTCCGCGACAATCAGGTTTTCTGGAAGGCGAGATGGACGCCAAGCCCCATCAACACCGTCCCAGCCGCGCGCCGTGCGAGCACCTGCACCGTGCCGGAACGCTCCAAACGCCCAACCATGGCGCCCGCGAGAAGCACCCCGACGAGATCGGCCGAGGAAAAAATGAAATTGACGGCGATGCCGAGGATCAGCAATTGCAGCCAGACCGGAAAGGCTGCCGCAGGGTCCACGAATTGCGGCAGGAAGGCCAGAAAGAACAGCGCCGTCTTCGGATTGAGCACATCGACGATGATGCTGTCGACAAAGGCGCGGCGGGCCGATTTCGGCTCGATGGTCAGATTGACCGCCTCGCCTTCAAGCTTGCTGCGCAGCATCGAGAAGCCGAGCCACACAAGATACAGCGCGCCGCAGAGCTTCACGGCGAGATAAAGCCACGGCACGGCCTGAAACAGCACCGAAAGCCCTGCCGCAGAGGCAAAGATGTGGAAATAGCAGCCGACATGGATTCCAAGCACCGCCATCAGCCCGGCAAACCGGCCGCGCGCCATGGTCTGCGCCGCCGCATAAAGCATGGCCGGACCGGGGATATAGGCGAACAAGGCGGTGGTTATGAAAAAGGCTGTCAGCAGTTCGAAGGACGGCATGATGTATTTCCCCTACCCCGTTTGGCTCGCGGTCGATATCAAACGGCCTAAAAAGTCCTATAGCGTTTCCAGCTTCATCGGAAGCGGTGCATGAGAACAATTGCAATGTGCCGCGATTTCAGGTGTTGGCCACTCCCTTTCCGTCATTCCGGCCTTGAGCCGGAATCCAGTCAACGCGCGTCTGCGCGGCGGGAAAAGTTCTTTCAGCCCAAAGACTTGGGCTGGCTGGATTCCGGCTCAAGGCCGGAATGACGGAGGAGGCGTCGGTGTGTCCTCCTCTCCAAAGCTCGTCACATTACGCTGAGGGAAATTCCGCAAGCCTTGCGGCGTAACGCGCCATGGTATCGACTTCGAAATTCACGAAATCACCCGGCTGGCGTTCGCCCCATGTGGTGACAGTCAGCGTGTGGCGGATCAGCAGCACGTCGAAATCCGTGCCTTCGACGGCGTTGACGGTGAGCGAGGTGCCGTCGAGCGCCACGGAACCCTTGGGCGCCACGAATTTCGCCAGATGCTCCGGCGCGCGCAGGCGGATTCGCACCGCCTCGCCTTCCGGCTCCACCGAAAGGATTTCCGCCCTGCCATCGACATGGCCGGAGACGATGTGGCCGCCAAGCTCATCGCCGATCTTGAGCGCCCGCTCCAGATTGACGTGGGTACCCTTTTGCCAGCCGGCAATCGTCGTCAGGCGCAGCGCCTCTTCCCAGGCCTCGACCTCGTACCAGCGCTCATTGCTGCCATCTTCCGGCAGTCTCGTCACCGTCAGGCAGACGCCGCCATGGGAGATGGACGCGCCCATATCGATGGTCTTGGGGTCGTAATTTGTCGCCACCCGCAGACGCACGCCTTCGGCCAGAGCTTCCAGCTCGGAAACGGTTCCGACGTCGGTGACAATTCCGGTAAACATCAAATCGGCCTTTCATAATCGAAGCAGCGATCCGGCCGGTAGGCGGTTTCGCTGACCAGAGCATAGTCGCCCGGAATATCGGCACGTTTGAGCGGCGTTTCAATGCCGCCCTCACCGATCACCACCGGGCTTTCGAACAGCATGATACGGTCCACCAGCCCGGCTTCAAGGAATGATTTTGCGGCAAAGGCGCCGCCTTCGACCAGAAGTTCCGACATGCCGCTTTCGGCGAGGATGTGGAGGAGGTTTTCGAGCGCTGGGGCTTCGAGAATCTGGACGCCAGCGTCGGTGAGAAGCTGGCGTCGGTGGTCGCGGCTACCCCCCTCTGCCCTGCCGGGCATCTCCCCATCAAGGGGGGAGATCGGCAAGGGGCTAGCCGCTCGTGCAAATTGTGCCTCCGGCTCACCCTCTCCAGCTGCCGATGCAGGGCGAAGCGGCGCTCCATCGATCTCCCCCCTTGAGGGGGAGATGCCCGGCAGGGCAGAGGGGGGTATCGCCGCAACGATCACCGGCACCTCCCGCACTGTCTTCACCAGCTTCGATGTCAGCGGCAACTCAAACTGCCGATCCAGCACGATGCGAACCGGCGAACGATCCTCGAGACCAGCTATTCGCACCGTCAGTTCGGGATCATCCGCAATGGCGGTCCTGATACCAACGAGAATGCAATCGCAACGCGCGCGCAATTCATGCACGGCATGGCGAGCCTCGGGCCCGGTGATCGCCACCTGCCCCTCGCCTCTCCTGCCGATCATGCCGTCAGCGGAAATCGCAAGTTTCAGAATCACATGCGGGCGTTTTTTCACCTGTCTTGTGAGGTAGCCGGCAAGCGCCCTCTTACCTTCATCACGCAGCAGACCGGTTTCCACAACGATGCCAGCATTGCGCAATATCTGATAACCACGGCCGGAGACGCGCTCGTCCGGATCGTCCACCGCCACCACGACACGGGCAACGCCATATTCCACCAGCGCGTTGGCGCAAGGCGGGGTTTTGCCCCAGTGTGAACAGGGTTCGAGCGTCACATAGGCGGTCGCGCCGCGCGCCGCCTCGCCGGCGATTTCCAGCGCCTGCCGTTCGGCATGCGGGCGGCCGCCGATGGCGGTCACCGCTTCGGCGATGATTTGTCCGTCTTTGACGAGCACGCAGCCGACGGAGGGATTGGTAAGCGTCTGGCCCTGATGGCGGAGAGAAACCTCGATTGCCCGGGCCATGAATTTTTCGTCATCGGCGCGGGTGGTCACGGCTAGACTCCGGCGTCCGTATCGCGGGCGATCTTGGCGTTGATTTCGGCAATCACGTTTTCGAAATCCTCGGCATGGCTGAAATCGCGATAGACCGAGGCGTAACGCACGAAGGCCACGTCATCGAGGCTCTTCAGCGCTTCGAGAACCTGCAGGCCGATTTCTTCCGAGGGGATTTCCGTCTCGCCCGAACTTTCCAGACGGCGAACGATGCCGGAGACGGCACGCTCGATCCGGTCGCGATCGACCGGGCGCTTGCGCAGCGCAATCTCGAAGGATCGCACCAGCTTTTCCCGGTCGAAGGGCAGCTTGCGGCCGCTTTTCTTGATGACCATCAGCTCGCGCAGCTGCACGCGCTCATAGGTCGTGAAGCGGCCGCCGCAATCGGGGCAGATGCGCCGCCGGCGGATGGAGGTATTGTCCTCCGCCGGACGCGAGTCCTTGACCTGCGTGTCTTCGGAACCGCAAAATGGGCAGCGCATCGTCTTCCTCTCTTACATGTAGGGGTACATCGGGAAACGGTCGGTCAGGCCGACGACCTTTTCACGCACCGCAGCCTCGACGGCGGCATTGCCCTCATCCGAATTGGCAACCTTCAGACCATCGAGAACCTCGACGATCAGCTTGCCGATTTCGCGGAATTCCGCTTCCTTGAAACCGCGCGTCGTACCGGCCGGTGTGCCGAGACGGACACCCGAGGTAACGAAGGGCTTTTCCGGGTCGAAAGGAATGCCGTTCTTGTTGCAGGTGATGTAGGCGCGGCCGAGTGCGGCTTCCGCGCGCTTGCCTGTCGCGTTCTTCTTGCGAAGGTCGACCAGCATCAGGTGGTTGTCGGTGCCGCCCGAAACGACGTCCAGACCACCTTCTATCAGGGTTTCGGCCAGTGCCTTGGCGTTCTTGACGACCTGTGCGGCATAGTCCTTGAACTCCGGCTGAAGGGCCTCACCGAAAGCGACGGCCTTGGCGGCGATGACGTGCATCAGCGGGCCGCCCTGCAGACCGGGGAAAACGGCCGAGTTGAACTTCTTGGCCAGATCCTCGTCATTGGTGAGGATCATGCCGCCGCGCGGGCCGCGCAACGATTTGTGCGTGGTGGTGGTGGCGACATGGCAGTGCGGGAACGGCGACGGATGCTGACCACCGGCGACGAGACCGGCGATGTGGGCCATGTCGACCATGAGGTATGCGCCGACTTCATCGGCGATCTCGCGAAAGCGCTTCCAGTCCCATACACGCGAATAGGCGGTGCCGCCGGCGAGAATGAGCTTCGGCTTGTGTTCCTTGGCCTTGCGCTCAACCTCGTCCATGTCGAGCAGGTTGTCGCCTTCACGCACGCCGTAGGAGACGACGTTGAACCACTTGCCGGACATGTTGACCGGCGAACCATGCGTCAGGTGACCGCCCGAATTCAGATCGAGACCCATGAAGGTATCGCCCGGCTGAAGCAGTGCGAGGAACACGGCCTGGTTCATCTGCGAACCGGAATTCGGCTGCACGTTGGCGAAGTTGACGCCGAACAGCTTCTTGGCGCGTTCGATCGCGAGTTCTTCAGCGATGTCGACGAACTGGCAGCCGCCGTAATAACGCTTGCCTGGATAACCTTCGGCATATTTGTTGGTCATGATCGAACCCTGCGCTTCGAGCACGGCGCGGGAAACGATGTTTTCCGAGGCGATCAGTTCGATCTCGTGGCGCTGGCGACCCAGTTCCTTCTCGATCGCGCCGAAAATTTCCGGATCGACATCGGAAAGCGGACGGGAGAAGAAAGCATCTGTGTTCGACATGGTGAAGGCTCCTGAAACAGTAATGCGATGGCGTCTTAGCGCCCTGCCCCGACAAGAGCAATACGGGCAGCGAGATTTGCCCGTCAAACTGCGACGTTGCGACAAAAAACGACAGATGTTTTTTTAAAGTAGCGGTCAGAGGGAGAAAAGCCGCACGCAGCGGATCAGACTTGTGAAGAAAGGCGACAAGCTCTCCTCCCGTCATGCCGGACTAGATCCGGCATCCAATCACGGCGCGTCTGCGCCGTGAAAGGGCACTCTCGCGATCAAGTCCTTGATCGCACTGGACCCCGGATCAAGTCCGGGGTGACGGCGTATGAAGGCTACGCCGCACCCGGCGAAGCGCGGCCTTCATTCGCGGTAAGAAACCGACAACAAAGCCCGATCAGTTGCGCGGCAACAGATCGTCATCCACCGGGCCGGCGGGCTGTTCCATGCCGCTCGTGGTGTTGAGCGCCAGTTCGGCGTTGCCGTCCTTTTCATAGATGTCGTCGCGGAACTGCACCACGCCGTCCTTCGCCGACCACGCGGTGATGTAGACGAAATAGACCGGGATTTCCTGCGCCAGCTTGATCGGCGTGTTGACGCGGGTGGCGATGACACGCTCCATTTCCTGACGCGACCAGCCGGGCGTGTCGCGCAGCAGCCAGCTCGTCAGGTCGCGCACGTTCTGCACGCGCACGCAGCCGGAGGATTCGAAACGCATCAGCTTGTTGAACAGGCCCTGCTGCGGCGTGTCGTGCATATATTCGTTGTTCGGATTGTGGAAGTTGATCTTCGTGGACGACATGGCGTTGATCTTGCCGGGGTCCTGACGGAACATCAGGTTCGGAGCCTTCGGCGCGAACCAGTCGACTGCGGTTGGCGAAACTTCCTGCCCCTTGCCGTCGATGAGGCGGATATTGTTCCGCTCCAGATAGGTCGGGTCCTTCTGCATCAGCGGCACGATGTCCTTTTCGACGATCGAGCGCGGCGCGGTCCAATAAGGGTTGAGGATGACTTCGTAAATCTTGGAATTGATCACATGCGTCGGGCGGCTGGCGCGGCCGACGACAGCCGTGTTGCGCAGCACGACGCGTTCATTTTCAACGGCTTCGATGGCGGCGGCCGGGATATTCACCATCAGGTGACGCTGGCCGAGATCGCCGGACATGGACTGGATGCGAACGAGGTTGGTCTGCAACTGCGCCAGACGAATCTGCGCGGAAACATTGAGCGCCTTGGTGGTGTATTCGCCGCTGACGCCATCTGCCGGAAGGCCATGACGGGCCTGGAAACGCTTCAGCGCGCCATCGACATAGGAGTCGAAGGCACTGGAAATGCCGGCTTCGCGCGGCAGGTCACCGGACACCATCAGTCGCTGGCGAAGCGCCTGTACGGAAGGATCGGAGACGCCGATCTGGAGACGCTGCTGGGACGCGGGCACTTCCGGCCAGCCGCCATTCTGCACGATCTGCTGATATTGCATGATCGCCTGCTGCATGTAGACCGGCGCTTCGCGTCCGAGAACCGGATTGTTGGAAACGACGCCCACGGCCGAACGCGACGTATTGGCGTCGAACTGGTCATCCCAGTTGCCGCGGCGCGAAGAGCCCATGAGATCGTTGAGCGCGTTCTGCGCAAAGGCCGGCGCGGCAAGCGCGGCGGCACCAACGGAAACGGCCGAACGCAGAAGCGCGCGGCGCGATACGGAATCGGAAACGGATTTCTTTGTCATTCTACCTACCAGCCACTCTCTTCGGCATTCTCAACAATGCCTAAATCAATATGATTAACAAACACGTACAACGTGTCTGCCGGCTGGTAGTACTCGATACGCCATGATCAGGGCGCTGGTGTCTGGCATTACAGTCGAACACTTGCCGCAACAACAGGAGAAACAGCCGGCTCCTATGCCTTTGCGCCTCCCATATCAATATGGCCGATTCGTGTCACGGGGCCGTTCTCACGAAGCTGTGTTCGCCTGAAATACAGGGCGAAGACCTCGACTCCTGCGCCTGGGTTGACAAGGGAAGTCGTCCGACTTTATGGCCTGAATTTGCAAGTCGGATGCAGCTCAATACCCGCGGCTCTACAGTGAAATCGTAGCGGATATCAGAGGCGATAAGCGATCGAGCATTGAACGACCACCATTATTCTAAGAGCTCAAGCTAAGAATTTATGGCAATGGAATGGAGAAAGCGTTCGCTAAGAGGTGGGAATGCAGGAAAATCGTCGCCGTATAAGATCCATTGCGAAAGCGAATTGGACCGAACAGTTCAGGCGCGACCCTGTCAGGCTAGTTGAACTGGCAATCATTGGATTCGGAACGGGAGTTGCCGCACTATCATCTTTTTTCGCTTGGCAAGCCGCATCCTCGACTGCTGAGCAGGCAAAGTATGCGCGCGAAGCCCTGACGAATGCAGATGCTAACGCCACATTTCGCGCCTACATCTCTTCATGGAATAAACTCTGTAACGCTATCACCCCTCCGGAATACTTTCTGGAGGTGGGGACTCCCTTTTTCGATGAGAAAGGGCATCTCTTTGTTACGGCAACGAACTTGGGCTTTGATAGGGCAGCTTTCGATGTGGGAACTTACATCGACCGAGTAGCCGCCGCAGAAGAAGTCGCGAAGGATAACCTTCTTGAATTTCGCACTTTTATACCCGAAGGCACATTCGCGAGAACTGAGCAAGCCCAGCTCGTCACGTCGTTTTTCTATTTTTCACCGGAATATTTAAAAGATGAGCCGGACGGTGTTAAGAAGCAAATCGTCATGGCGGCCGCTCTATGTCACTATTATACGGAAGAACAGTTGCGATGGTTTAAAGACAGATCCCATAAGATACCGCCTGTCATCAATTCGCTCGCCGGAATGAATATCGAATATTCGAGCAACTTGCCACCGGCGCCTCGTCCCCGATAACTTCCGCGTAGTGCGCGGAAAACCGACCGGACATTAGTGAGTAAGTGGCGCGCAGACGGCGCGCCACTTAGAGCGTTTTAATCATAAATCAGGATCAACACACAATTGGATTAGAGGCGATATGCGATGCTGTCGTTCCAGAAGCGGTCGAGGCGCTGCAGGAGCTTGTTCATCTCGGAGAACTCGCCAGTGCCGATGCCGCCGACCTTTTCGATCGAGCCGACGTGGCGTTCATAAAGGCGGGCGACCGTTTCGGCGATTTCCTGGCCCTTTTCGGTCAGGCTGATGCGGACCGAGCGGCGGTCGACGCGCGAACGCTGGTGGTTGATGAGACCGAGATCGACCAGCTTCTTGACGTTGTAGGAGACGTTCGAGCCGAGGTAGTAACCGCGGGAACGAAGCTCGCCGGCCGTCAGTTCGGAATTGCCGATGTTGAACAGCAGCAGGGCCTGAACGGCGTTGACGTCATCGCGACCCTGACGGTCGAACTCATCCTTGATGACATCGAGGAGGCGGCGGTGGAGGCGTTCCACCAGGTGCAGCGACTCCATGTAGAGCGAGCGGATGGTATCTTCATGTGCATCGGCAACAACGGCCTGGGGCTTAACTTTGCTATTGATCATGACTGCCTCACTGTTTTGTTTGGCGGTGTGTTTGTTTGTCTCCCGCCTTGAGTGAGAACCTAATCAATGCGCATAAAATTCTACTTAAAAGCTACGATTAACAAATGGTTACCTGCATTTTCCCCGGAGGACCCAACTTGTGGCGAAGCGGGAATGGTCGAAGGTCAACTATTATAAATCAATGACTTAGCCATGAAACACGGCCCAAAACCAGGCCGAATTGCTTTATTCTTATGGTAAATCAATTCTTGCGCGTTCTTCATTCTGGCGCTGATCCAGCCAGAAAGCGACCAGGAATAGTATATAAATGGTTGCCACAAGGCCGTGCATGACGGGCACCAGCGTGTTGGCGCCGAAGATATGCGGCCACACCTTATACATGGCGATCTGCGCACCCGCGCCCATGACCCACATGACCGCGCCCCAGGAGGCCCCGAGCCAGAGACCGAGTGCCGCGACAGGGAAAATAACGGCCAGCGCGCTGCCGGCCACGCGCCAGGGCAGGTTCAGCATATCGAACCGCCCATGGCCCCCAAGCGAATAGCCCGTCAGCATCGCCCAATATTGCAGGCCGAACCAGAAACAGGAAACCGCGACCAGCCTCATGAAGACCAGAAAGAGGATTTCCGTAAGCGGGCGTTTCGGCAGAGGTTGAGAATCAGGTTCCATGGCCGGAAGATACGATCTCGACGAACGGGCGACCAGCCCATATTGAATCCCGCCGCCTGCCTTGTCAAAGCATCATCGTCATCGCAGGACGCCGATGAGGGAAGATTGTCGCATTCGCATAGACCAAGCTTCATGCTATGCAGCTTTCCAAATTTGATCGAAGGACATTCTTACATGCAGGACAAAACGCATCTGGTCGACGAGATCACCGGCCATCGTCGCATGCGGCGCAATCGCAAGGCGGATTGGACGCGCCGTCTGGTGCAGGAAAGCCGCCTGACCGTTGATGATCTCATCTGGCCGGTCTTCATCGTGCCGGGCAGCAATATTGTCGAACCCATTCCGGCGATGCCGGGCGTCAACCGCATGAGCGTCGACAAACTGGTCGAAGCCGCGAAAGAGGCCGCCGATCTCGGCATTCCGGCAATCGCGACCTTTCCGAATATCGAGATGGAGCTGCGCGACGAGACCGGCTCGAACGCGCTGGAGGCGAATAACCTCATCAATCAGGCAACCATCGCCGTCAAGAAAGCCGTTCCCAATATCGGCATGATCACCGATGTTGCGCTCGATCCCTTCACCAGCCACGGCCATGACGGCATTCTGCGCGGCGACGAGATCGTCAATGACGAGACGGTGGAACAGGTCGTCAAGGCGGCGATCCTGCAGGCGGAAGCCGGATCGGACATTATTTCCCCGTCGGAGATGATGGATGGCCGCATCGGCGCCATCCGTCGCGGTCTCGATGCCGCCGGGCACCAGAATGTCGGCATCATGTCCTATGCGACGAAATTCTCTTCCGGATACTACGGTCCCTATCGCGAGGCCATCTCCACGGCCGGCCTGCTGAAGGGTGACAAGAACAGCTATTACATCAGCCCTGCCAACGGCATGGAGGCAATCCGCGACGCAGCGCTCGACGTGGAGGAAGGTGCGGATATGCTGATGGTCAAGCCCGGCCTGCCCTATCTCGACATCTGCTGGCGGCTGAAAGAGAATTTCGGCCTGCCGACCTTCGCCTATCAGGTGTCTGGCGAATATACCCAGATCAAGGCTGCCGCGATGAACGGCTGGATCGATGGCGAGCGGGTGATGATGGAAACGCTTCTCTGTTTCAAGCGCGCGGGCTGCGATGGCATCTTGAGCTATTTCGCCATCGAGGCTGCACGCAAACTCGCAAAGGGCTGACGGCCACCTCTTATTGTATTCGGTCGTTTTCTTCCCATATTGTCTGCTGACACGGCATATATGCCGCGCTGTCAGACCTTCTCAGGAGAAAACGACCGATGAGCCTCGACCAGAACCCCACTTATGCCGCACCGGACGACTGGCGCGCCTATAGCGGCGTCCTGAGCCGGCGGGTCTTCGCGTTCCTGATCGATTATGCGATCGTTCTCCTGCTGTGCATTCCGGCGGCTGTAATTGTGTTCTTTCTTGGCGTGATTACCCTCGGCCTTGGCTTCTTCCTTTATCCGGCGCTGTTCGTCATCGTTGCCGTGCTTTATTTCGGCATGACGCTCGGCGGCCCCTCGCAGGCCACCCCCGGCATGCGGGCGATGGGGATCGCCATGGCGCGGATGGACGGGCGGCGAATCGATTTCCTGCTGTCGACCGTTCACATCGTGCTTTTCTGGGTCATCAACTCGGTTTTGACGCCGCTGATCCTGCTTGCAGGCCTGTTTACCGAGCGTTCGCGCCTCGTTCACGACTTCCTGCTCGGCACCGTCATCGTCAGAACACGCTGATTTTGCGGAAAGCCACGCAAACGTGGCTTTCAAACCCAGCAAATGCCGCATCTCGCAGTTGACGTTTTCCGGCATTTTGCCATTCTGTGACATTATGCATGTCGCTTGAAGCGCCGCCGCCAACCCCGTGAAATCGCGGCGCGCTTTCATAACAGACGCAGGAGGCGATCACGGTTCGATGAACACGCAGGCGACGCCCTCTCCCCAATTCTATCTTACGGCGCCGGCCACCTGCCCCTATCTGCCGAACCAGATGGAGCGGAAGGTCTTCACCCATCTGGTCGGCCCGCGCGCTTCGGAAATGAACGATCTTCTGACCCAGGGCGGCTTCAGGCGCTCGCAGAACATCGCCTATCGCCCGGCCTGCGAAAACTGCCGCGCCTGCGTCTCCGTGCGTATACTGACCGAACAGTTCCAGCCGACGAAATCGATGCGGCGCGTTCTTGCCGCCAACAGGGATGTCGTCGCCACCGTTCACGCCGCCGAGCCCTCCACCGAACAATTCGCCCTGTTTCGCCGCTATCTCGACCACCGCCACCAGTCGGGTGGCATGTCCGACATGTCGGCGCTGGACTATGCGATCATGGTGGAAGACACGCATGTGAACACCCGCATCATCGAATATCGCGTGCGCGAGCCCGGCTCCGGCATCGATTCCAGCAAGCGCGGCGAACTTCTGGCCGTGGCGCTCAGCGACGTGATGAGCGACGGCCTCTCGATGGTTTATTCCTTCTTCAATCCCGATCTGGAAAAACGCTCGCTCGGCACCTTCATGATCATCGACCACATCACCCGCACCCGCGCGCTTGGCCTGCCGCATGTCTATCTCGGCTACTGGGTCGATGGTTCGGAAAAGATGGGTTACAAGACCCGCTACCATCCGCAGGAACATTTGACCCCGCGCGGGTGGGAGGTTTACGAGCCAGACCACGTTTGAGCGCAGTGTTGCAACTCCGTTGCAACAGCGCCCCAGCAATGTTATAACGCCGTTATAACATGGAGTATCTAGCTATGAACGTGACGGTGCGCAGAATCGGTAATTCCGAAGGCATCATTATCCCCAAGGAAGTTCTGGAGCGCATGGGCGTTAAGGCAGGCGACACCCTTGATCTCGACGAAAGCAACGGCGAGCTGCGTGTGCGCGTTGCAGACGAAGCCTTCGCACGTCAACTAGAACATGCACGCGTCTTCATGGATAAATACAAGGTAGCCTTGAAGAAACTCGCTGAATGACCGAGTTTATTTTCCTGGATGTCAAGACCGTCAAGCAGCTTCACAAAATGCAAATCGATAATTTCGGGGGCATTCACGGGCTGCGTGACGAAGGCATGCTGGATTCGGCCTTAAACCGACCCATCAACAAAGCTGACTATGGCTGCGGCCACGTGTGCGATCTCGCTGCGGCCTATCTTTTTGGACTGGCGAGAAATCATGCGTTTCTCGATGGCAATAAGCGGATCGCTATCGTGACCGCCGGTATTTTCCTGATGGAAAACGGTTTCATGATCCAAACGGAAGAAGCACATCTCTACCAATTCGTTATGGCCGTCGCCTCTGGAGAGATCGATGAGGATGGCGTGAGCCGGTTCCTCAAAGATCATATCGTCCCATACCCGTAACTCTTACCCACCAAATTTCCCGCTACGCGGAAAGCCCTTCGGCACGGTGCGGCCCGCTGTTGCGCGGTCGGCCAGCCATTCGCGCAGTTCTTCGCCCACCTTGTTGAAGAGACGCCCGGCCGTGTCGGACCATGACAAGCCTTCGGCAAGCGCGAAACATTTGACGTCGACGACGCCGCCATCCTTATAGCGCTGCAGGCGCACGCCCTTGCCGCGCGACATTTCCGGCACCTGCGCCAGCGGGAAAGCCAGGAGCTTGCGGTTTTCGCCGACGACGGCGACATGGTCGCCCGTGACCGGCACGGCGAGCTTGGCTTCATCCGGCATCGAGACATTCATGATCTGCTTGCCCTTGCGGGTATTCGCGACCATTTCGCTCTCGGCCACGATGAAACCATTGCCCGCCGTGGAAACGAGCAGCAGCTTGCGCGATGGATCGTGCACGAAGGCGGTCAGGATGTCCTGATCGTTCTCCATATCGACCATGATGCGGATCGGCTCGCCATGGCCGCGACCGCCCGGCAGCTTGTCTGCGCCGAGCGTATAGGCCTTGCCGCCGGTCGTCAGCAGCAACAGCTTGTCGGTCGTCTGCGCCGGGAAAGCGAGTTTCGGTCCGTCGCCTTCCTTGAAGGTGAGCGACGAGGTGTCGGACATGTGCCCCTTCAGCGCCCGGATCCAGCCCTTCTGCGAGATGACGATAGTGACCGGTTCTTTCTCGATCATCGCCTGCTGGATGGCCTCGATATCGGCATCCGGCGCATCCGCGAACTGCGTACGACGGCGGCCGATTTCGGTTGCCTTGGCGTATTTCTTTTTGACTTCGCCGATTTCCCAGGCGACGGTCTGCCATTGCTTGTCATCGGAGGCGAGCAGCCCCTCGATTTCAGCCTTCTCGTTGCTGAGGTCGTCGAATTCCTTGCGGATTTCGAATTCCTCGAGCTTGCGCAGGTTGCGCAGCCGCATGTTGAGGATGGCTTCGGCCTGATTGTCGGTGAGCGACCACTTGGCCATCATCACCTGTTTCGGCTCATCCTCTTCGCGGATGATGCGGATGACCTCATCGAGATTGAGATAGGCGACGAGCAGGCCGCCCAGGATTTCCAGCCTGCGGTCGATGGCGGCCAGACGATGGCGGGAACGGCGGACCAGCACATCCTTGCGGTGCGCCAGCCACTCGCTCAGCACCTCGTTCAGCGCCATCACCTTCGGCACCTTGCCGAGCGACAGCACGTTCATGTTGAGCGGCAGGCGGCTTTCGAGGTCGGACAGGCGGAACAGCGATTCCATCAACAGCGTCGCATCGACGGTACGGCTCTTCGGCACCAGCACGATGCGCACATCTTCGGCCGATTCATCGCGAATATCCTCGAGAAGCGGCAGCTTGCGGGCAATCAGCAGCTCGGCGATTTTCTCGATCAGGCGCGACTTCTGCACCTGGAAGGGAATTTCGGTGATGACGATCTGGTAACCGCCGCGGCCGAGATCTTCCGTTTCCCAT
Source organism: Rhizobium sp. NFACC06-2 (assembly GCF_900101425.1). Taxonomy (NCBI): domain Bacteria; kingdom Pseudomonadati; phylum Pseudomonadota; class Alphaproteobacteria; order Hyphomicrobiales; family Rhizobiaceae; genus Rhizobium; species Rhizobium sp. NFACC06-2. Next base: position 350,948 of record NZ_FMVA01000002.1, read on the forward strand.
TTGGCGCGCACACGGAAACCGCCGCGGCCGGTCTTATAGGCATCGAGAATATTCTCGCGGCTTTCGACAATCACGCCGCCGGTCGGCAGGTCGGGGCCGGGAATGAACTCCACCAGCTTTTCAACCGTAGCATCGGGGTGCTTGATGAGATGCAGCGCCGCATCGCAAAGTTCGTGGGCATTGTGCGGCGGGATCGATGTCGCCATGCCCACCGCAATACCGGAGGCGCCGTTGGCGAGCAGATTGGGGAAAGCGCCCGGCAATACGACCGGTTCTTCGTCTTCCTCGTTATAGGTGGCGCGGAAATCCACCGCATCCTCACCGATGCCTTCAAGCAGCAGCGCCGCAACCTCGGTCATGCGCGCTTCGGTGTAACGATAGGCGGCAGCGCCGTCGCCGTCGATGTTACCGAAATTGCCCTGCCCGTCCACGATCGGATAACGCTGCGAGAAATCCTGCGCGAGGCGCACCAGCGCGTCATAGACCGACTGGTCGCCATGCGGATGGAATTTACCGATCACGTCACCGACGATACGCGCGCATTTCTTGAAGGCCGAGTTGGGGCGAATGCCCATTTCACTCATGGCGTGAATGATGCGGCGGTGTACCGGCTTCAGGCCGTCGCGCACATCCGGCAGCGCACGATGCATGATCGTGGACAAGGCATAAGCGAGGTAGCGCTCTTCAAGCGCCGCCTTCAAATCGACCGGATGAATGTTATCGTCTCCGCCGGACGGAGGTACAAGATTTTTTCCCATGGTGCTTGACTAGCGGAAATGCCGATTCCCGGCAAGAAATTCGGGGGTCGCGCCTGTGGATGAACGCAACCCTTTCATGCTGTTTTTTGTTAACCGCGTTGCAAATGCCGCAATGCCGCCGTCATGGGAATCGATCTAAATCCTATAGACCTTTGAATAATCGCGAATATAAGTATCAGCATTCGAATTCGAACACGGTGCACAGCCGTACGTTGAGGGAAGAAACATCATGAGACTGAAATCCACCCGGCAGGTTCTTTTCGCGAGCGCCGCGCTTCTTACGCTTTCGGCGCCGGCTTTCGCGCTGGATGGCGGGGATGTGCTGAAGAAGATCAATGCGGCCTATGCCGCGCAGGGCGGTGAGATCGCCGCCGGTTCCGTTGCCGTCAACGGCTCGACGGTCACCCTGAACGACGTGACCTTCAACGCAGTCGCAGATCCGGCCAAGAAGATCCCGGTCGGTAATGTGACGCTCGAAGGCGTCGAGGAAAACAACGGCGGCTACAAGATCAAGAACGCCCGCTTCGACAATATCGACTACAAGCAGGAAAACGTGGAGATCAAGGCAAGCGACATCTACATGTCCGGTCTCGTCATTCCCGCAGACTCCACCACCGGCACCGTCGATGCGCTGATGTTCTATGACGAAGCACATAGCGGTCCGGTTTCGGTTTCCATCGACGGCAAGCCGGCTTTCTCGCTTGAGGAAACCAGCGCGACAATGTCGGTCAGCGATGACAAGAACTCTATCGGCTTCGAACTCGATGCTTCCGGTTTCAAGGCCGATCTCAGCGAAGTGACCGATCCTGCGACCAAGGACGCAATCGAAAAGCTGAAGCTGCAGGCGCTCTCCGGCGACATGACCATGAGCGGCAGCTGGGAAGTGGCCTCCGGTACTATCGATGTTGAAGAATACGCCATCGACCTCGATGATGTCGGCCGTCTGAACATGTCGTTCGGTTTCTCCGGCTACACGCTCGCCTTCATCAAGTCGATGCAGGAGACGGTGAAGGCGCAGGCCGCCAATCCGAACAAGGAACAGGCGGACCAGGCGGCAAGCCTTGCCATGCTCGGCCTGATGCAGCAGCTCTCCTTCATCAACGCTGAAATCAGCTTCGAAGACGCCAGCATCACCAAGCGCGCCATCGACTATGCGGCAAGCCAGCAGGGCATGACAGGCGATCAGCTTGCCCAGACCATCAAGGGCATGGCGCCGATCATGATGGCCTCGCTCAACGTGCCGGAATTGCAGAACATGGTGTCGGCGGCCGTCAACGCCTATGTCGACAATCCGAAGAATTTCTCGATCACGGCGGAGCCGGAAAAGCCGGTTCCGTTCCCGATGATCATGGGCGCTGCGATGGGCGCACCGAACACCCTGCCGAAAATGCTCGGCGTCACGGTGACGGCAAACGAATAAAACTAAAAAAGCCCCGGTCATGCCGGGGCTTTTCTTTTGCGCTCAGTGCAGCGGCGCGGCAGCGCCATCCTGTTTATCGTGCAGGGCGAAGCGGTCGATCATGTGGGCGCTCGCCTCGTTGACACCGATCACCTCGACCCGCCTGCCCGCCTTGCGGAATTTCAGCACCACCTTGTCCAGAGCGCCGACTGCGGAAATATCCCACAGATGCGCCTGCGTGACATCGATTGTCACCGCCTCAACCTCTTCGGCGAAATCGAAGGCGGCGATGAAGCTTTCGGTCGAGGCGAAGAAAATCTGGCCGTCGACACGATAGATCCGCTCCCGGCCATCGGCTGAAAGCTCCGGCCGGACATGGAAGAGTTTCGACACCTTGCCCGCGAAAAACACGCCGGAGAGAAGGACGCCGGCCAGCACGCCCTTTGCAAGATCATGGGTCGCAAGCACCGTGCCGACCGTGACCAGCATGACGATGCTGGAGGATGGCGGGTTGCGGCGCAGATCGAGGATGGAGCGCCACGAAAATGTGCCGATGGAGACCATGATCATCACCGCCACCAGCGCGGCCATGGGAATAATGCGCACGAGATCGTCCAGCACCAGTATGAGGAACAGCAGGAACGCGCCCGCGACGAAGGTGGACAAGCGGCCACGACCGCCGGAGCTGACATTGATGACGGACTGGCCGATCATGGCGCAGCCGCCCATGCCGCCGATGAGGGCGGAGGCGATATTGCTCGTCCCCTGCCCGATGCATTCCCGGCTCTTGTTGCTGCCCGTATCCGTCATGTCGTCGACGATCTGTGCCGTCAGCAGCGATTCCAGCAGACCGACGGCGGCGAGCGCGACGGAATAGGGAAAGATGATCTGTAACGTCTCGAAGGTCAGTGGTACCTGCGGCAGGGCGAGTACCGGCAGTGTCGAGGGCAACTCACCCAGATCGCCGACCGTGCGGATATCCATGCCGGAGAAGACGGCTACACAGGTGAGAACGATGATGGCGACCAGCGGCGATGGCACGATCTTGGTGACGAGCGGGAAGAGATAGATGATCGCGAGACCGGCCGCGATCATGACATAGGTTTCGACCGGGACGCCCATCAGTTCCGGCAATTGCGCCATGAAGATCAGGATCGCCAGCGCATTGACGAAGCCGGTCATGACCGAGCGCGAGACGAAGCGCATCACCCGGCCGAGTTTTACAAGGCCCGCCAGAATTTGCAGCACGCCCATGAGGATGGTGGCGGCGAAGAGATATTGCAGTCCGTGTTCCTTGACGAGCGTAACCATCAGGACGGCGGTGGCGGCGGTTGCCGCCGAGATCATGCCCGGTCTACCGCCGGTGAAGGCAGAAACGCAGGCAATCGCAAAGGAGGCGAACAATCCCACCTTCGGATCGACCCCGGCGATGACGGAAAAGCCGATGGCTTCGGGAATGAGGGCGAGTGCCACGACGATGCCGGAAAGGAGATCGCCGCGAATATTGGAAAACCACTCACGTCTGTAAGTCTGAAATCTGTTCATCTGATTTTTTCGCAAAGAATGACGCACCGGCCGGAGCCATGTCCGGTAGATTGAAATGAAATGTCGGTGCTTTGCGTTGTCTGGCGGATCGGCGGCCAGAAGAGCCACCCGGAGTTTCACCGGGTCCGTGGTGAGTAATTCACCTATAAACAGCAAAAAAGCGGGCCGCAAGTTGCGCGCCCGCTCTCGATGTCTGCGATCGTATGCCTCATGCCGCTTTGCGCAAGACCGCTAGAGCTTCAGCCGCTCGCGAAAGAAGACGAGCGCTACGGCCAAACCGGTCGCCACGCCCACGATCACATCGACAAAACGGACAAAACCGGCAGCCTGCGGCCCCATCAAGAGCACCAGCATGGCTGAAGCGCCTGCCTGTATCGGCACGACCGGCGGCAGGCCGAACATGGACGCAAGGATCATGGCGATGAAGGTCGCCGAGGCCAGCCGGATTTCAGCGAAGTCATGCGGGACAAGGAGTGCGATCTCCCCAACGAGAATGCCGACGGTGACACCAACCATCAGGCCTAGGCCCTGACGAACATGGCTTGGAATTCCCGGAGCAAGGCAGATAAGCGCGCTGATTGCGGCAAAGACGGGTTGCGGGTGGCCCAGCCACCGATGCGCGACCCAGAACGCAAAAGCGGCCGCAAGAGCGGCCGCCAATGCACGGGTGAAGGCTGCGCGAACCCGGTCGAGCAGCGTCTTCACCATATCAGTCCTTCTTGGACGGAACGACGCGCAGCGCCAGCTCACGAAGCTGGGTCGGCGTCGCCGGCGACGGCGCGTTCATCAGCAAGTCCTGCGCCTGCTGGTTCATCGGGAACAGCGTGATTTCGCGCAGGTTCTTCGCGCCAACCAGCAGCATGACCACGCGGTCGATACCGAATGCGCAGCCGCCATGCGGAGGCGCGCCATACTGGAAGGCGCGGTAGAGACCGCCGAAGCGCTCTTCAACGTCGGTCTGCGACAGGCCAACCTTTTCGAAGGCCTTGACCATCAGCTCGGGCGACTGGTTACGGATCGAACCGGAGGCGATTTCGAAGCCGTTGCAGACCGCGTCATACTGGAACGCCTTGATGGAGAGCGGATCCTGCCCTTCCAGCGCTTCCAGACCGCCCTGCGGCATGGAGAAGGGGTTGTGGGCGAAGTCGATCTTCTTTTCTTCCTCGTTATATTCGAAGAAGGGGAAATCGACGATCCAGCACATTTCGAAACGGTCACGATCGATCAGGTTCAGTTCGTCGGCAGCGCGGGTGCGCGCCTCACCGGCAAACTTGTAGAACTTGGCCGGATCGCCGGCGACGAAGAAGCAGGCATCGCCCGCCTCAAGGCCGAGCTGCTGGCGCAACGCTTCGGTGCGTTCCTCGCCAATGTTCTTGGCGAGCGGACCGGAACCGCCGACCTTGCCGTCCTCTTCCTTCCAGAAGATGTAGCCGAGGCCGGGCTGGCCCTGAGACTGCGCCCATGCGTTCATGCGGTCGCAGAAAGCGCGCGAACCACCGGTCTTGGCCGGGATGGCCCAGACCTGAACCTTGGGGTTGGAAGCGATCATGTTGGCGAAGACCTTGAAGCCCGAACCATCGAAATGCTCGGTCACGGCTTCCATGACGATCGGGTTGCGCAGGTCCGGCTTGTCGGAACCATATTTGCGGATCGCCTCGTCATAGGGAATGCGCGGCCACTCTTTGGTAACCGGCTTGCCTTCGGCGAATTTCTCGAACACGGCCGTCATCATCGGCTCCATCGTGGTCCAGACATCTTCCTGGGTCACGAAGCTCATTTCGACGTCGAGCTGGTAGAATTCGCCCGGCAGGCGGTCGGCGCGCGGGTCTTCATCGCGGAAGCACGGCGCGATCTGGAAATAACGGTCGAAACCGGCCACCATCAGAAGCTGCTTGTACTGCTGCGGCGCCTGCGGCAGCGCAAAGAACTTGCCTTCATGGATACGCGACGGCACGAGGAAGTCGCGCGCGCCTTCCGGCGAGGAAGCGGTGAGAATCGGCGTCGTATATTCGGCAAAGCCGGCATCGGCCATGCCGGTGCGCATGGCGGAGATGATCTGCGTGCGCTTGACGATGTTCTTGTGCAACGTTTCACGGCGAAGATCGAGGAAGCGGTATTTCAGGCGGACGTCTTCCGGGTACTCCGGCTCGCCGAAGACCGGCAGCGGCAGTTCCTTGGCAACGCCGAGAACCTCGATCTCCTGGGCGTAAAGCTCGATCTCGCCCGTCGCCATGCCCTTGTTGACGGTGTCTTCCGAACGCGCCTTGACGAGGCCGTCGATGCGGATGACCCATTCGCCGCGCACGGTTTCGGCAACCTTGAAGGCCGGGCTGTCCGGATCGGCCACCACCTGGGTGATGCCGTAATGGTCGCGAAGGTCGATGAAGAGAACGCCGCCATGATCTCGCACGCGATGAACCCAACCGGAAAGGCGAACGGTTTCGCCGACGTCGGACTTGCGGAGAGCGGCACAGGTGTGGCTGCGGTAACGATGCATTTTTTTATCCTGGAACGTGTCGTGGGCCTGATGGAGGCCAGATGGGCGGCACTGTCGAAATTTGCCGGAAAAGCGCATGGCCAGCCTGATTTGTCAAGGCAAAGCACAACAATGTCGCCTTCAGCCTGTCCTTTCCCCTGCCTTCGCTTTAGATAGGGCTAATCCAGCCCGCCAAACCGAGTCGGCCCGCAATGAGCCAGATCAGACCTCTTATCCCGCTTCTCGTCACCGCCGGCATCCTGATCGGCGGCAACGGCCTGCAGGGAACCTATATAGCACTGCGCGGTCTCTCCGAAGGGTTGTCCGCCAGCACCATCGGCCTCATCAGCGCCGCCTACAGCTTCGGTTTCGCGCTTGGCTGCATTTCGGTGACGCGGCTTCTGCGCAAGATTGGCCATATTCGCACCTTCGCCACCATGGCGGCCATCGCATCCGCCGCAGCGATCGCCATGCCGCTCCTTATCCATCCCCTGTTCTGGATGCTGATGCGCTTCGTCACCGGCATTGCCGTCGCCTGTCTTTTCGCGGCCATCGAAAGCTGGATCAACGCGCAGGTCACCAATTCCAATCGGGCGCGCACGCTCTCCATCTATCGTTTCGTCGATCTCGGCTCCGTCACGCTTGCGCAATATATCATTCCCGTCGCCGGCATCGACGGACCCGTAGTGTTTTCGCTGATCGCCATGGCGCTGACGCTGTCGCTGGTGCCGATCTCGCTTGCCGACAAATCCAACCCTGCGCCGCCGAAACAGATACCCTTCAATCTCTTCGCGGTGTGGCGCATCTCGCCGCTTGCCGTCGTCGGCTGCGTGGCCGTCGGTCTCAGCATGGCGGCGTTTCGCAATATCGGCCCGATCTATGCCGAACAGATCGGCCTTTCCGTCACCGCCATCGCCACCTTCATGAGCGCCGGCATCATTGGCGGCGTGGTGCTGCAATATCCGCTCGGCGTCTATTCCGACCGTTATGACCGGCGCATCATCATTCTCGCCACCACGGCGGGCTCGGTCGTCGTCGGCCTGTTTCTCGCCTTCTTCGCCGGCACGGATGAATGGAGCAACATCATCGGCGTCTTCATCTTCGGCGCCTTCGCCCTGCCGCTCTATTCGCTGAGTTCCGCCCATGGCAACGACCATGCCAGGGAAGGCGAACACGCGATGATGTCGGCAGGACTGCTATTCTTCTGGTCGGTGGGCGCAACCGTCGGGCCGCTGCTCGCCTCCGTGCTGATCGACCAGTTCGGCCCGAAGGCGCTGTTCAGCTATACGGCAGCGATCCAGATCGTTTTCATCGCCTATACCATCTACCGGCTGCAGGTGCGCGAAGGTGTGCCCGTGGAGGAGCGGAACTGGCGGTTCAGCTCGCTTTTGCGCACCTCAGCCTATTTCCAGAAGCTCGCCGCGGCTCCGTCACCCAAAAAGGATGAAGCGGAGCCCCATCCGCCCGAGAAAAACGATCCTTGAGCCTTCAAAAGCGGGCTTTGTATTGACATGCGCCCGGCAAAGGGAAAGTAAGACGGATAATTTTCACGATTGGCCAATAACAATGATTGAAACGACTGCCGCCCTCGCCGAAGCCTGCACGGAACTGGCGAAATCGGAATTCATTACCATCGACACCGAATTTCTGCGGGAAACGACCTTCTGGCCGGAACTCTGCCTCGTGCAGATGGCAAGCCCGACGCTCGAAGTGCTGGTCGATCCGCTGGCGAAGGGTCTCGATCTGACCCCTCTTTTCGAACTGATGGCCAATCCCGATGTCGTGAAGGTTTTCCACGCGGCACGCCAGGATATCGAGATCATCTACCATCTCGGCGGGCTTATTCCGCACCCGATCTTCGACACGCAGGTTGCCGCCATGGTCTGCGGTTTCGGCGATTCGATCTCCTACGACCAGCTGGTGCAGAAGATCAAGAATGTGCAGATCGACAAATCCTCGCGTTTCACCGACTGGAGCCGCCGTCCGCTGACCGAAAAGCAGCTGGATTACGCGCTGGCCGACGTGACCCATCTGCGCGATGTCTATCTCTCGCTGAAGGCCCAGCTCGAGCGCGAAGGCCGCTCGCTGTGGCTGACCGAAGAGATGGATATTCTCGAGTCTCGCGACACCTATGACATGCATCCCGACGATGCGTGGCTGCGGCTGAAATCGCGCCTGCGCAAACCGACGGAACTTGCCATCCTCAAATTCGTCGCCGCCTGGCGCGAGCGTGAGGCGCGCTCCCGCAACGTGCCGCGCTCGCGCGTGCTGAAGGACGATGCGATCTTCGAAATCGCCCAGCAGCAGCCGAAGGACGCCGAGGCGCTGTCGCGGCTTCGCACCATTCCCAAGGGCTGGGAACGCTCCGCCTCCGGCACCGCCATCGTCGAGACGGTGAATGCGGCGCTGGCGCTGCCGAAAGAGGAAATGCCGAAGGCGCCGCGTCACAGCCACGCACCGGAAGGCTCCGGCGCTGCCGTGGAACTTCTGAAAGTTCTGCTGAAGCTGACGGCGGACAAGCATGGCGTCGCCGCCAAGGTCATCGCCAATAGCGACGATCTGGACAAGATCGCCGCCGAGGGCGAAAAGGCAACCGTGGCGGCGCTGACCGGCTGGCGGCGGGAACTCTTCGGCGATGTGGCCCTGAAGCTCATCAATGGCGAAGTAGCGCTGCGTTTCGCTGGCAAGAAGGTAGAGGCGGTGGAGGTTGCGGCAAGCGAGCCATAACAGCCCGCCGCTTTCCACCCCAACGGTGACGTCGTCGACCGCTATATCGCGAACCGAAAGGCATGGGTTGCGGATTGAGCGGCTGGAAGGAGAACATTCCCTTCGATGTCGACGGCCGCACCTGCGCCGCCATCACCTTCGCCCGCAAGGGAGAAACCCTGTTCGACCGGGCTTGGATCGACGGCAACCGGCTGCGTTTTTTTTCCGCCTTCCCCGTCAAATGGTCGAACCGCTCGCCAAATGACCGGCCGCAATCCCCGCTTGAAACTGTCTATTACAGAACATCCTATCAGGCGTAGAACGGCGGCAACGCCGATTTTGCGGCAACGGCGCAACAGCCTTACCAATCCTTCATGCAACCTTACCGATTGCTCACTTTTTGCGGCGCTTTTTCCACATTAATGTCGCATATGACCTGAACAGAAGCTTCGCCCGAAGGGAGCGGCCTGCCCTTCCTTGCCAAGACCAAAGCCTTCCCTTCCCGAGACCCAAGAACCGACATGAGAAAATTGCTGCCCATTCTGGATTACGTGGTGCTCTTCGTTGCCGTGGCCGGCAGCGGCGTGGCCTACGCCTTTCTGGAATATGGCGGCGGCGCATTGATCGGCGCGACCTATGCGCTGTTTGCCTGCGCACCCATCCTCGCCTTCGAGCGCGGGTACATCATGCCCGGCCTGTCGCGGCAGGTGAGCGCCCTGCCGACGCCGGCCTATATTGCCGTTGGCCTCGTCATCTATGCCATCCTCGTCTTTTGCGGCTTCGGGCTTGGCGGCACGATCCTGTGGTTGAGCGGGATATTTCCCGGCACCTGGAAACGCGCCGTCCATGCCGAGGTGCAGACGCTGATCTTCACCCTCATTGTCTGCGGCATCATCGTCTTCATCATGCGGGTGCGCGAGCTTCTCGGCCGCGATATCTTCATCGACCTCATCCTGGGGCGTTATCGCCGGCCGGTCAGTGAAGACCGCGTCTTCATCTTCATCGATCTCGTCGGCTCCACCTCCTTCGCCGAGACCCATGGCGACCTGAAGGCCCAGGAATTTCTCGGCGAAATTTTTGCAAGTTATGCCGCACCGGTCAGAAAACACGGCGGCGTCATCGACGACTATATCGGCGACGCCGCCATCATCACCTGGCCCTATCACATGGCGATCCGGCGGGCGGCCTGCGTGCGCTGCGTCTTCGATATTCAGGCGACCATTGAAAACACCCGCGACATGTGGCTTTCCCGCTTCGGCGAGGTGCCGCGCCTGCGCTTCGCCATTCATGGCGGGCCGGTCATCACCGCGGAAATCGGCGTCGACCATCACAAGATCACCTATTTCGGCGATACGGTGAACACGACCTCGCGGCTCGAATCGCTGAGCAAGATGCTCGGCCACCCGGTGCTGATTTCCGCCGACCTTGCCCATCAGCTGGTGCTTCCGAAGGGCGTGCGCAGCGAATATCTGGGCGAACATGCCGTCAAGGGCCGTGGCCAGACGCTCGGCGTCTGCACGCTCAGCCAATATCAGGCGCCTGCCGCATAAGGGCCACGGGCGCAAAAAAGCCGTGCGGCCCATTTGCCGGCGATGGCCGTCATCAAAATTCATCAAAGCTTCAAACGGCAATCACCTGCCTGTCATGCGACGACCCTATCGCGTCAATCCTGTCTTCAACAGGTATTGAGAGGGGTCTCCATCATGAAGCACATTCTTTTTGCACCTTTCGCGGTTCTCGCGCTCACCGGTGCGGCGCATGCGGCGGAAAAGGAGTTTCCGGCAAAGCTCGTTTCGCACGCCATTCTGCCTGCCAACACCATGATCGCCGCACCTGCCGATGCGCCGGAGCACCTCAAGACCTCCGCCAAATTCACCACGGCCGACCGCAAGCGCGCCGAGGGCCTCGGCACCGTGCCCGGCAAGGACGGCGTGCGCCTGACCGGCCTTTCCATGCCGTTCAACGGCCAGCCGATGCAGGGCTTTTCCGGCATAAGGGCGATGCCGGACGGTAGCTTCTGGAGCCTTTCCGACAACGGTTTCGGTTCCAAGCTCAATTCCAGCGACGCCATGCTGATGCTTCACCATCTGAAGTTCGACTGGGACGCCGGCAAGGTCAACGCGCTTGAAACCGTGTTCCTCTCCGATCCCGACATGAAGGCGCCCTTCCCCATCGTTCTGGAAGGCTCGAGCAAGCGTTACCTGACGGGTGCGGATTTCGACGTCGAATCCATTCAGCCGGTCGCTGACGGTTTCTGGGTCGGCGAGGAATTCGGCCCCTACATTCTGAAATTCACCCGCGACGGCAAGCTGACCGACGTGATCTCGACCAAGGCCGGCGACATCGAGGTGAAATCTCCCGACCATCCGGCTCTTGCCCTGCCCGGCAACCCGACACAGAAAATGCCGGCTTTCAACCTGAAGCGTTCCGGCGGTTATGAAGGCATGGCGCTCTCCAAGGACGGCTCGAAGCTCTATGGCCTGCTGGAAGGCCCGCTCTACATGGCCGACGGCCAAGTGGAAAAAACCGAAGACGGCGCGACCGCGCTGCGCATCATCGAACTCGACACCGCCAAGAAGGCGTGGACCGGCCGCAGCTGGCTTTATCCGCTGGCGGAAGGCGGCGAGGCAATCGGCGACTTCAACATGCTAAATGACACCACCGCGCTCGTCATTGAGCGCGACAACGGCGCCGGCACGGCCGACAAGGCCTGCGCCGACCCCAAGGCTCCGGCTGCGGACTGCTTCGCCCGCCCTGCCAAGCTGAAGCGCATCTACAAGATCGAATTCAACGACGCCAATGTCGGCAAGGCCGCCCGCAAGATCGGCTACATCGACCTGATGAAGATTTCCGACCCGGAGAACAAGAAGCGTCAGGGCGGCGGTAACGGCTATTACGACATGCCTTTCGTCACCATCGAGAATGTCGACCGCGTCGATGCCACCCATATCGTCGTCGGCAACGACAACAACCTGCCCTTCTCCGCCGGCCGTGCGCTGGACAAGGCTGACGACAACGAATTCGTCCTGCTGGAGGTCAAGGACCTGCTTGAGGCGAAATAAGACCAAGGCTGCTGTCACTTGCTTTGACGGCCGCGAATGATCCGGCCGGAGCGCCCGGCAGACACAAATGTCTGCATGGCGCTCCGTTCCGATTTTCCAGAGCTAGCGGAAAAGAAGACGTTTCATGCAGGACCATGCAGAAAGACTTTATTACGCCCTGAAGAAAAGCTGGTCGGGCGAGACGAGCGGCCTCTGGTCGCGCGAAAACCCCGCCAAGGGCCAAGGCAGCGTCACCGCGCTGGTGGTACAGGATATTTTCGGCGGAGAGCTTGCCAAAACCGCTGTCAGCGGTGCCGACCATTTTTACAATATCGTCGAAGGCACCCGCTGGGATTTCACCTTCAGCCAGTTCGATATTCCGGTCGGCTATCAGGACAGGCTTGCCAGCCGCACGGAAGCCATGGCGACGATAACGCCGCTGCAATATGCCTATCTCAGCGCCTGCATCCGCAAGGCGCTCGGGCACGGCTGAGCCGTTAGCAAAAGCGCATCGCGGCACGGTGGCCAGCCAAGTGTGTTGCGTTTCAAGACCACGATGTCAATCTTTCCCGCAAAGCAGACACAATCCTTGCGATAATATCGCCAGGTGGAATGGTTGCACCGGCTGGAGAGATATTCGATGAGTGAAAGTTGCCCGGTCCTGACACCGGCGGAACGGCAGGTACAGGCCATATTGGAGCGCACGGAAGCGGCGATGATGGCCACCATTCACGCAGCGCTCGAACGTGCCAGCAAAGAGGTCACTGAGGAATTCCGGGCCGTCGATTCAGACATGCAGCCACCGCCCCGCGACTATTTTGCCGCTGTCGCCCATCAGCAGCTCTTCCTGATGTTATGCGGGGCGGACCCGAAAACCTTCAAGGGCGGAGACCCCGAAATCGCCGGCCACATCATTCGGAACGCGCAAAACATTTCCGACCACTACTGGAAGAAAACGCCTGCCGCGGCGGATGTCCCCGGCAAGTGATACATTCCGCGTGAAGACAGGATTTCGTGTCACGCGGCATCGCGCGCGATCTGCGTTTTAGAAAAGATGCCCGGCCCGGCCGGATCCCTTTGGCCATTCCACGTCACAGCACCTTCATCATCGCCGGTTAAGCAGGCGCAAATCCGGAGGCTGGAATGGATTCGACCGCACAGATCAAGCGCCCGAAAATCGCAGAGACCGTCATCCATGCAACGGCGAGCATAAGAGATTCCAATATCGGCGAATGCTGCGAAATTCTGGCTGACACCTCCCTGCACAATGCGGAACTTGGCAATTACTCCTATCTTGGCCCCCGTTGCATGGTGGGCGATGCAACGATCGGAAAATTCTGCGCCATCGCCGCAGAGGTCAGGATAGGCGCTCCGAACCATCCGATGGACCGGCCATCCATGCACCGTTTCAGCTATTGCCCTGAATATTATTCTGCGGATGCCGTGCGCGATGACGCCTTTTTCGACCGGCGCAGGGAGGAACGCGCCGTCATCGGTCACGATGTCTGGATCGGTCACGGCGTTATCGTCTTGCCGGGTGTCACGGTTGGAGACGGGGCAGTGCTCGCCGCCGGCGCGGTCGTCACCAGAGACGTGCCGCCCTACACCATCGTCGGCGGCGTTCCCGCAAAGATCATTCGCGAACGATTTTCGCGGCCCATCGCGGAAAAGCTTGCATCAATCGCATGGTGGGACTGGCCATTCGAAACGATCATGGCACGGCTTTCCGATTTTCAGTCGAGCGACATAGAAGCCTTTTGCGAGCGCTGGTCCTAGCGGACGCAAGAACCGTCCTGTCGCGAAACAGAGACGCGCCGTTCGTTATTCGAACACGAATGCCAGCCGCTTGCCCGTCAGCTTCGCCAGTTGCTGCAAACGCCCGTCCAGCCGCTCGCCGGCGAAATCGCAATAATCGTGCGGCACGACGAATTCCAGATCGAGATCGGGATTGCTGGATTTGCGGAATTTGAGGTGGTCGACGACGCCCGGCATCGAGGCCGAGAAGAGATAGACGACGCGCAGCAGGCCGCCGAGCAATTTACCGAGTTCCTGCAACCGGTCACCCGCCATGGCGGCGAGCGGCTGTGTGGTGCCGTTGTCGTTCAGACCTTCGAAGCGATAATAATTGGCGAGCGCAATATAGGCGCGGCCGGGATGGGTGATCGCCACGAAGGAGGAATGGGCGATGATGTTGAGCGCCTGCAATCCGCGATAATCGGGATGGGCGCGCCAGCTGATATCGGCGAGAAGGCAGGCCGCCTGCCGGTAACGGCTCTCCTCTTCGGTCTCGTCAACGCCGAAGACCGGGAAGGTGCGGCCACTCCAGTCCGCCAGTTCGCGCGCATGTTCCGGCGAGCGGGCACGCAGAATGGCAAGTTCATCGGCTGCAACCAGCAGCGGGTCGGAATCCCGCTCTTCTTCCGTCAACAGCGAATAGAGATAACCTTCGCGCACGCCCTGCGCCGAGAAGGCGATCCTGGCCGGCTTCATCATTTTCAGAACTTCGCGCATGGCGATGGCGCCGAAGGGCAGAAGCGAGCGGCGGTTCTTGGAGACCGCCTGCCAGGCCGGATCCTTGCTATCCCGGGAGACGATGACCTCCTCGAGAAAATTCAGCATTTCCTCCAGCGGCAATTCATAGCCCTGCATCATATGCAGCGGATAGCCCGATATCTCCATATGCAGCTTGGCGATGTTTCGCCAGGTGCCGCCCACCGCGTAAAAGGTGCGCCCCTCACCTGCCGCCAGAAGCTTGGCGAAGGATTTGACGTGTTTTCTGGCAATCGTCGCCGCTTTTTCCAGCGAGCCGTCCGACTGCTCCGACAGCCGCAGGCCGCCGAGCGGCAGGGTGATGCCCTCGCCGCAACTCTTGCCCTTGATGTCGATGAGTTCGAGCGAACCGCCGCCCAAATCGCCGGCAATGCCGTCTGGATCATGGAAACCGCTGATCACGCCATAGGCGGAATAAAGCGCTTCCTTTTCGCCTGACAGAACCTCGATCTCGCAGCCGAGAATGGCTTCGGCCTCGCGGATGAAATCCGGGCCGTTTTCCGCCTCACGCGCCGCAGCCGTCGCCAGCACATAAAGCTTCTGCGCCTGCGCCTGCTCGGAAAGGACATGGAAACGCCGAAGCGCCATCAGCGCCCGGCTAACGCCTTCCTCATGCATGCGGCCCGTCAGCGCCAGTCCCTTGCCAAGGCCGCACAGGACCTTTTCATTGAACAGCACCGCAGGCGCGCGGGAAAGACCTTCATATACGACGAGACGAACGGAGTTCGAACCAATATCTATGACGGAAACGGGGGCAAGGCCGGTCAGCCGCCCCTGTGCTTCTGATCGAGTCATTCAGCCTGTTTCTTG
Organism: Rhizobium sp. NFACC06-2; assembly: GCF_900101425.1. Classification (NCBI taxonomy): domain Bacteria; kingdom Pseudomonadati; phylum Pseudomonadota; class Alphaproteobacteria; order Hyphomicrobiales; family Rhizobiaceae; genus Rhizobium; species Rhizobium sp. NFACC06-2. The sequence goes on from NZ_FMVA01000002.1 coordinate 366,233, forward strand.
CGGGACGAAATCAACCCGGCAATCAATTTGGGCGCACTGGATTTCAAGGCTTCACCACGTCCGGAAAGGCTGGGATTGGTCATGAAATAGTGCTGCGCGTTGAACGGTTCTTCGCCTTTACGCACCTCGATGCGCCTCGACGTTCCGTCCGCAAGTATCTCGTAGCTCTGCTGGTTGTCAATGAGATTGCCCAGCATAATCTGTGAAAGAACCTGCTCATGCACGGTGGGATTGGTGAGCGGAACCAGCGTTTCCACACGCCGATCAAGGTTGCGCGGCATCATGTCGGCCGAGCCGATATAGACCAGCGCCTTGTCCGACGGCAGGCCGAAACCATTGCCGAAGCAGAAGATGCGGCTGTGTTCAAGGAAGCGCCCGACGATGGATTTGACGCGGATATTATCCGACAGACCGGGCACCTGCGGGCGCAGGCAGCAGATGCCGCGCACGACGAGATCGACCTCCACGCCCGCCGCACTGGCGCGGTACAGCGTATCGATGATTTCAGGATCGACCAGCGAATTCATCTTCATCCAGATCGCCGCCGGCGCGCCGCGCTTGGCATGTTCGATCTCTTCGTTGATGTGCTTCACGATGCGGGCGCGCAGCGTATAGGGCGAAACGGCCAGCTTCATGCCCTCTTCCGGTTCGCCGTAACCCGTGATGAAGTTGAAGATATTTGCCATGTCATGGGCGATCTTCGGGTTGCAGGTGAAGAAGGACAGGTCCGTATAGATCTTGGCGGTAATCGGGTGATAGTTGCCGGTGCCGAGATGGCAATAGGTTCTGAGCTTGCCGTCCTCGCGGCGCACAACCATCGACATCTTGGCGTGGGTCTTGAGTTCGATGAAGCCGAAGACGACCTGCACGCCGGCGCGCTCCAGATCGCGCGCCCAGCGGATATTCGCCTCTTCGTCGAAACGCGCCTTCAGCTCGACCAGCGCGGTGACGGATTTACCGGCTTCGGCCGCATCGATCAGCGCACGAACGATCGGGCTGTCATTGGAGGTGCGGTAAAGCGTCTGCTTGATGGCGAGCACTTCGGGATCGCGCGCGGCCTGCAGCAGGAACTGCACGACCACGTCGAAGCTTTCATAGGGGTGGTGAACCACCATGTCCTTTTCGCGGATGGCGGCGAGGCAATCGCCGGCATGTTCGCGCACGCGCTCGGGGAAACGGGCGTTGTATGGTTCGAATTTCAGGTCGTCGCGCGGCGCGCGGACGATTTCCGAGATGGTGTTGAGCGCGAGAAGGCCGGGCAGAACGGCAACACGATTATCAGGCACGCCAAGCTCATGCACCACGAACTGGCGCAGCGACTGCGGCATTTCGCTGTCGGTCTCGATGCGGATGACCGAACCGCGGCGGCGGCGCTTCAGCGCGCTCTCGAAGAAACGGACCAGATCTTCCGCCTCTTCCTCAACCTCGATATCGCTGTCGCGGATGATGCGGAACGTACCGGAACCGCGGACGGTGTAGCCGGGATAGAGCCGGTGGATGAACAGGCCGACCACATCTTCAAGGGTGATGTAGCGGATGGCGTTCTTTTCGTCAGGCAGGCGTACGAAACGGTCGAGCGCGGGCGGCAGGCGCAAGAGCGCCGTCATCGGCTCGCGGCCGTTGACGCTGTCGAGCTGCAGGCCCATTGAAAAGCCGAGATTGGGAATGAAGGGGAACGGATGCGCCGGGTCGATGGAGAGCGGCGTCAGAACGGGGAACATGCGTTCCTCGAACTCCGTTTCCAGCCAGATGCGGTCCGCATCCGAAAGTGCGGCGGGGCGCACGATGAAGATTTCTTCCTTGGCGAGGTATTGCTGCAGAACGGCGAGCGATGCCTGCTGCTCCATCTGCAGATTATCGATTTCCTTCAGAATATCTTCGAGCTGCTCGGCCGGCGTCTTGCCGTCCGGCGTCTTGACGGTGATCTTCTGGCGGACCTGCCCTTCGAGGCCGGCGACGCGGACCATGAAGAATTCATCGAGGTTGGCGGCCGAGATGGAGAGGAAACGCAGCCGCTCCAGCAGCGGATGATCCGTGTTCAGCGTTTCTTCGAGAACGCGGCGGTTGAACTGGAGCCAGGAGAATTCGCGGTTGATGAAACGCGCCGGGCTGTCCCACAGGCTCTCGCCTTCGGTCACCGGCTGAACCTTGTTGAAGTCTTCCTGCGCGATAGCGTCCATTCCCTGTTCCATCCCCTGACCGATTTCCGTCCCGTGATCCTGCTGCATCGCGCGATCGTCCTTCTTGCCCGTATAACAGTTTGACGACGGAACTGTGACAGTCAATCGACATCCAGTCCGCTGCCCCCTGCTGCGTTGTCCATCGCATTGAGGACCTCCGCCACCAGCGGCCGTGTAATTCTCGTTCCACGCGAAAGCGCCAGCCGGTCGATACGGTCCACGATCGTCTGGGCCGTATCGAGCGAACGCTCCATTCTATTGACGATGTAACCTATGAGTTTGTCATCCATGTAAAGCTGCCGGTCGGCGAAGAGTTTCACCAGCACCTGCGCTAAAAGCCCCTCGTCCGGCTCGCCGGTTTCCACCACCGTTACGGCTTTGAGGCGCGAGCGCAGATCGGGCAGCGTCACCGGCCATGCGGCCGGCCATTGCCGGCTCGTCATCAAAAGCGTGGTGCCGTGCTGGCGTACGCTGTTGATGACATGGAAGAGTTCGGTCTCGTCAAAACCGCGCCGGTCGGCGTCCTCGAAAAGAACCGGTCCCGTTTCGGCCGCACGCGCGGCATCGGAGCCCGTCTGGGGGTGAATGTCGCGGGCGTCGCTGATATTTTTCCAGATATTGGCGAGATGCGATTTTCCCGAACCCGGCGGCCCGGCCAGCACGACGACGGGCGAGCGCCAGTTCGGCCATTCATCGATGAGGCTGACGGCAGCCGCAAGCGAGGCGGAGACGAGGAGATCATCCCTGCCGGAAGCGGACTGGTGCGAGAATGCGAGCGGCAGCTGCTCGGCCTTCAACCGGGCATTGTCGGTTTTGATTTGGTCAGTCATCGTCAGCTCTGAGAGTCAACCTTGCCGGAGGACGTTTCCCCTTCTTCCAGGGCAGGGTTTGTGTCCCAGGGAAGGTTGGCGGCATGCCCGTGGTAAAGATCGCTTTCAAGATACCGCGACAAGGCGAAGCGGACAAGCACGCCGACCGCCGCCGCAGCCGGCACCGCGACGAGAAGCCCGACGAAACCGAAAAGCGCACCGAAGGCGAAAAGGGCGAACATCAGCCAGACCGGATGCAGGCCGACGCTTTTGCCAACAAGCTTCGGCTGCAGGATGTTGCCTTCGATGAACTGGCCGGAGAAGAACACGACGAGCGTCAGAAACACATAAATGTAATCCGGCCAGAACTGCACGATGGCGACGCCAACGGCGAGGATGAGGCCGACCATGGAGCCGATATAGGGGATGAAGCTAATGAGGCCTGAAAAAAGGCCGATCAGCAGGCCGAAATTCAAGCCAACCAGCGACAGGCCGACGGCATAATAAACGCCGAGAATGATGCAGAGCGACCCCTGCCCGCGCACGAAACCGGCAATGGTCTTGTCCATGTCGCGGGCGATCTGGCGGACGGTATGGACATAGTCGCGCGGTATCCAGCTATCGACCTTGTCGATCATCCGGTCCCAGTCGAGCAGCAGATAGAAGGCGACCACGGGCGTGACCACCAGAAGCGACATGACATCAACCAGCGATTTGCCGGAATTCCATATCTGCGTCAGCAACGTGCCGATGAAACCGGCGCCTTCGGTCAAAAGCTTGGAAAAATTCTCCTTCACGGCGTCGATCTGGCTGCTCACCCAATCCGGCAGGAGATTGGTGTCGGCGCCGGCAATCAGCTGCTGCAATGACGAGATATATTGCGGGATGCGCGTGATGAATTCCGAGGCCTGGGCGGCGATCAGCGGGATGATGATGATGAGCGACAGCGCAAAGATCAGCACAAAGGAGACGAGGATGACGACGGTCGCCATCAACCGGCTCAAGCCGCGCCGTTCCAGCCAGTCGGCAACCGGATCGAGAAAATAGGCAAGCGCCATGCCCGCCACGAAAGGCAGGAGAATGGAGCTGAAGACCATAAGGAAAAGGACAAAGACGGCAAGCACGCCGATCCAGAAAAAAACCTGCCGGCGCAGGCTCGTACCGCTTACATGGGGTTGCATCCGTTCATCCTTTATCGCCGCACCGTCACCGCCCGTGATGGAGATAGGATGCGTACATGCACATGGTCAAGACCGGCGCTTTCGCGCGTGGGCAGAAGGAGGCTGCCCGCACAGCGGTAAAATCCTTCATTTCCGGCCAACCCCTCGCAACGGCAGGTTGACCGACGGTAAATATTAGACAACTATCAAATATTGCCGGGCGAGCCAGCGGCGCTCCTTCATGTCCGGCGGCCGGGGGGCACGATGCAGAACAGCAGTGAAAATGGCATCGCGGAATATAATGCCGGTCTCTTCGATAATCCCGAAGTTGCCGAATGGTATGACAACCAGCAGCTTTATCCGGCCGAACGCATCATTCTCGACCAGTTCCGCCATGCCTATGCGGGCAAGCGGCTGCTTGACCTCGGTGTCGGCACCGGCCGAACGACGAAGCCGCTTTTGCCGCTCGTGGGAGACTATATCGGCATTGACCGTTCGCAGCCGATGCTTGCGCTGGCGCGGCGAAATTTTCCAGCCGCCACGTTTCTCGATATGGATGTGCGGGCGATCGGCCAGTTCGGCGCGGAGCGTTTCGATTGCGTGCTCGGCGCGCTCGCGATTCTGAGCGCCTTCGACCATGAGGACCGGCTTGCCATCATCCATGCCGTGCGAAGCATTCTGTCACCGGGCGGGTACTTCATCTTTTCTTTTCATAACCGGCAATGGAAGCGGGCTGGCGGCATGCCGCTGCACCGCCGCTCCTGGCACCCTCGCGAGGTGGTGAATTCGCTGCATCCGCAAAGCTGGATCAACTATCTGCGACTGCAACCTTCGACACGGCGGACGCCGGAATATGCCATTCTCGCGGATCAGGCGCATCGATGGAGCGGCCTGTTTTATTTCATCGACCTTGCCGCCCAGACCCGCCAGCTGGAAGCGGCGGGCTTTGAGATCGCCGCGCGTTATGGCGAGAACGGACGGCCGATAGAGGAAAATTCCGATACGTCCAATGACGGCCTGCTCAATCTCGTCTGTCGCGCCGCGCCGCAGCCATCGTAAGCACCCAATCCGGCCAGCCCCGCCAAAGCCGTTAAAAACCGGAGCTTTTGCCACTCAAACCCTTGCATCAGGCCCCGTCCCGTGCGAATGGCGACGCCAAAGGAACCAGCGGAGACGAGAGCCATGAGCCAGTCGGGCAAGAACGGTCTTACCTATAGTGATGCAGGTGTGGATATCGACGCCGGCAACCTGATGGTCGAAAAGATCAAACCGGCGGTGCGCTCGACGCGGCGTCCCGGTGCGGATGGCGAAATCGGCGGCTTCGGCGGCCTGTTCGATCTGAAAGCCGCGGGCTTCACCGATCCGGTTCTGGTAGCCGCCAATGACGGCGTCGGCACCAAGCTGAAGATCGCCATCGATGCTGACTATCACGACACCGTCGGCATCGATCTCGTCGCCATGTGCGTCAACGATCTCGTGGTGCAGGGCGCAGAACCGCTGTTCTTCCTCGATTATTTCGCCACCGGCAAGCTGGACCCAGACCAGGGTGCGGCCATCGTTTCCGGCATTGCCGCTGGCTGCCGCGAATCCGGCTGTGCACTGATCGGCGGCGAAACCGCTGAAATGCCCGGCATGTATTCCGATGGCGATTACGATCTCGCGGGCTTTGCCGTCGGTGCGGCCGAACGCGGCCAGCTTCTGCCGGCTGGCGATATTTCCGAAGGCGACGTCATTCTCGGCCTCTCCTCTTCCGGCGTTCACTCCAACGGCTTTTCGCTGGTGCGCAAGATCGTGTCGATCTCCGGTCTCGACTGGAGCGCGCCGGCCCCCTTCGCGGATGGCAAGAAGCTCGGCGAAGCGCTGCTGACGCCGACCCGCATCTACGTGAAGCCGCTTTTGAAGGCGATCCGCGAGACCGGCGCGCTGAAGGCGCTGGCGCATATTACCGGCGGCGGTTTCCCGGAGAATATTCCGCGCGTTCTGCCCAAGCATCTCGCCGCCGAAATCGATCTCGACGCGATCAAGGTTCCGGCCGTCTTCTCTTGGCTTGCGAAAACCGGCGGTGTTGAAGCGAAGGAAATGCTGCGCACCTTCAATTGCGGCGTCGGCATGATCGTCGTCGTTTCGGCTGAAAATGCCGAAAAGGTCACCGATGTTCTGACTGCCGAAGGTGAAACCGTCTTCCCGCTCGGCCGCATGGTCGCCCGCGAAGAAGGCGCGCATGGCACCATCTACAAGGGCGCTCTCGGCCTATGATGAGCGCCGCCTTCCCGTCCGGCCGCAAACGCGTCGTCGTTTTCATTTCCGGCAGTGGCTCCAATATGGTGTCGCTGGCCAAGGCCTGTCAGGCGGCGGATTTTCCGGCGGAAATCGTCTGCGTCATCTCGGACAAGGCATCTGCGGGCGGCCTGGAAAAGGCAAGGGGCATGGGCATTCCCACGCTGGTCTTCGAGCGCAAGACCTATGCCAGCAAGGCCGAGCATGAGGGCGCCATTCTGGCCGCACTTGGTGAAATCGCGCCCGATATCATTTGTCTCGCCGGTTACATGCGGTTGATATCGGGGGATTTCATTGCTCCCTATGAAGGGCGCATCATCAATATCCACCCTTCCCTGCTGCCGCTTTTCCCCGGCCTCAACACCCATCAGCGCGCCATTGACAGCGGCATGAAGATTTCCGGCTGCACCGTCCATTTCGTCACCGAAGGCATGGATGAAGGTCCGACCATCGCGCAGGGTGCGGTGCCGGTCATTTCCGGCGATACGGCCGAAACTCTGGCGGCGCGGATCCTGACAGTCGAGCATCAGCTCTACCCGCTGACCCTGAAGCGGCTTGCCGAAGGCAAGGTTCGAATGGAAGACGGCAAGGCGGTCTCCACGGATGGCGAAAGTAAAACTGAGTATTCAAATCTCATCTCCGCCTCCTGATAAAGCTATAACTAAAGTACAAAAACACTCATAATGGTATTTTTCGGAAAATAAACCGATCGTTTACCATAATCATCTTTAATGCCCGCAACGGCCCTTATTTCGGGCCCTCCGGTCATTCAGGAGCGATTATGCCATTGTCGAGATTTTCCCTGCCGCTTTCTGTTGTCCTGATGGCGGGCGCCAGTCTGCCCGTCGCGGCTGAGCAAAGCGGCATTACGGCCTCAGTGGATGCCGGCGTTCTCAATCTCCGCGCAACGGAAACCGTTCATATCGGTGGACGCAAGTTGAGCGAACTCGAATGGGAAACCAAAAACGCCGTGGCATTGCGCGGCTCGCTCGGGCTTGAACTTGCGCCCGGCTGGCGCGTCAAGGCGGAAGGCCGCGTCGGCTTCGAGGGCGACGGCTACATGACCGACTATGACTGGGTTTGGCCTTTTTCCAGAGATAGCTCGAAAGACAATTGGAGCCACCGTTCCCAGCATGACGACACGCGGCTCGACCATTATTTTTCGGGAAGCCTCGAACTCAATCGCATGTTGCTGGACGATCCGCAGCAATATCTAAGCGCCGGTGTGGGTTTTCGTTATACGGATGTTCAATGGTCGGCTTATGGCGGCAAAGGCACCTACAGCCTTTTCTCACCACGGGACCTGAGTGTAAGGTTCAATGATGATGTCAAAGGCATCACCTACCGTCAGCAAATCCCGGTTTTTTACGGCAACCTTACAGGCGGCCAGAGGTTCGGCAACTGGTCATTGAATGCTGGCCTCGAAGGCGGCGCGATGGTCTATGGCAAGGCAACAGACGACCATCATCTACGCGACATGCGCTTCACCGACAAATTCGATGTCGCCGGCATGTTTGGGGTAAAAGCAGGCGTTGCCTATGACCTGACCCAGAACGCTTCAATCTACATCGACGGCGCCTATGATTATACCAGCCTAGGACGCGGAGACACCCATTACAGCGGCGCAGGCGCGGGAAATCTCGCCTCTGAAAAGAATGCCGGCGGCGGTGACCTCCAGTCGATTTTCGTGGGGATGGGCGTCAAGGGACGGTTCTAGGATGCGGTAACTTTGAGACGGAAGCGCAGCATAGGGCGCTCGCCGATGGTCAGCGGACATCACCGCATATAGGTGAGATGCACGCCGTATCGTCGTTCCCATGAAAAGCAACGTTCGGGCGACGATTGACTTCTTATTTTCATCGGCGTTACTTTATAGTTGCCAAGCAACCTGTCTCAGAAGTTATTATTCAAGTCATTCTCATAAAAAATTTGGAGATTTCTGATGAAATCAATTCGTATTGTTTCCGCTTTTTACGTGACAGCATTCTCCATCTCCTCCGCGATGCTGGCTCCGGTACTTGCGGCCGAGAAATTTGCGACCAAGGCTGAATTCATCACAGCCACCGCCGGAAAGACGCTCACAACGAAGACCAAGAAAGGTGATACTTTTACGGCTACTTATGACGCCAATGGCAAGGGCAAGTTTTCCATCGAAGGCAAAACCTCGGGCGACCTCAGTTGGACGTTCAAGAACGATACCTTGTGTTCCGAATTCAAGTCGATGAAATTCAAGGAATGTAACAAAGTCGTCGTGGGCAGTGGAACGGAACTGAAATTTCTGGACGCGAAGACCGGCAGCCTCAACAACACTTACAGCGTTAAATAGGCTAACTTGTCCGCATCTTTAAGGGGCGGGGCTGATCAGCTCTTGTTTAGGAGGCCTCGATTCAACATCGCCCATTGCAGCAGGATGATCGTCTTGGAATCGGTGATTTCACCCGAGGCGATCATTCCGAAGGCTTCATCCAGCCCGTAGGTCAGAACCTCCAGATCCTCGCCTTCGTCCTCCAGCCCGCCGCCGTTGCCGGCCTGCACGTCGAGGTCGATGCGCGCGACGAAGAGGCTGACCTTCTCCGTCAGCGTGCCGGGGCTCGCATACATGTCGAAGAGATACTCGACCTTTTCGACCGCATAGCCGGATTCCTCCATCGCCTCGCGGCGAATGGCATCGGCGGCATCGTCGTCATCGAGAAGACCCGCCGGTACCTCGATCATGAAGCTCGGATCGCCGTTCACGAAAGCGGCGGGGCGGAACTGGCGCACCATTACCACGCTGTCGCGCTTCGGATCATAAAGGAGAATGGCGGCAGCGCTGCCATGATCGTGGACTTCCCGGACGATGCGTATGGTTTTGCCATCCGGCATGCGCTGGTCGAAAACGAGCTTCTGCATATGCACGAAGCCCTTCCAGACGGTTTCTTTTTCCACCAGCCGGATTCTGCCCGCATCCGTGTCGGCCGGAATGTTTTTCGCCTGCGTCTGTGTCACCGGATATGTCCTTGCCTGTCGTGGGATTTCAGCCTGCCCGTGTTGCGGCGCAATATCAAGCCTGGCGGACCTCGTCATCGCGGCGGAGCCACACCTTGTTGTCGTGAAAAGCCGCACCGCCATAGGGGGCGACGGCATCGGCGCCGGTCAGCACATTGATGCCTTCGCCATCCAGATGCGCCCTGTTTGGCCACAGCCCTTCGGCGATCAGCACACCCGGTCTTGCACCCTCCACGATTTTCGCATGGAGGCGCACTTCGCCGCGCGCATTGCCGATGCGGACGATGTCGCCATCGGCGATGCCATTGCCGCTCGCATCCTCGGGACAGATCATCAATTCCGGACGGCCTTCCTTCTGCACGGAGGTCTTCGTTTCCGCGAAGGTGGAATTCAGGAAGTTACGCGCCGGCGATGTCGCCAGCCGGAAGGGATGGTCACCGTCTACGGTTTCGATGACGTCGACCTGATCCGGGAATTTCGGAAATTGCGCAACAGGCCCCATCACACCGATATTCTTCGGCGGCTTGTTCGGAGAGGGTCCCGTCGCCCATTCGGGACTGAAACGGAATTTGCCGTCGCCGTAACCGAATCCTTCGAGATAATGCGCCACCTCGAAGGACGGCTGCGCATCGATCCACTTCTCTTCAGCCAGCGTGTCGAAATCGCCCCAGCCGCTGACTTTCAGCATACGGTCGACATGGTCGCGGGCCGAAAGGCCGAAGCCCGGCATATGGTCGACGCCGAGGCGTTTTGCCAGTTCCTCGATGACGAAGAGATTGGTGCGCACCGTTTCCGGCGGCTCCACCAGTTTTGGGCCAAGCAGAATGTGGTTCTGGCCGCCGGCACGGTAGATGTCGTCATGTTCGAGGAACATGGTGGCGGGCAACACGATATCGGCTACATCGGCCGTTTCGGTCATGAACTGCTCATGCACGGCGACGAAGAGATCGTCGCGCAGGAAGCCCTGTTTTACCAGTCGCTGTTCGGGCGCGACATTGACGGGATTGGTGTTCTGGATGAGCAAGGCCGTCACCGGGCCGCCATGGCGCAGCGCTTCCGCATCGCCCGTCAGCACGCGGCCGATCTGCGACTGGTCAAGTTGGCGCACCTCGGGGTCGGCGTAAGAACTGCCCATCAGCTCCGCCTTGTTGAGCCGGAAGATGTCGCCATTGTTGTGGAACGCGCCGCCGCCCTCATATTGCCAGGAACCGAGAACCGTGGCGATGGAAAGCGCCGCATGCATGGCGACCGCGCCGTTGCGCTGGCGGGCAAAACCATATCCGAGCCGGAAGAAGGTCTTCTTGGTGGTGCCGACAAGCCTTGCGAAATCCTCGATTTCGTCGACGGAAAGGCCGGTGATTTCGGACGCCCATTGCGGCGTCTTCGTCTTCAGATGTGCTTCAAGCCCGGCCGGATCGTCAGCGAAGCGCGCCATATACTCACGGTCGGCGTAACCGTCGCGGAAGGCGATGTGCATGACGGCGCAGGCAAGTGCGGCATCCGTGCCGGGGCGGACGACGAGGCGCATATCCGCCTGCTTCATGGTCGGATTGTCGTAGATATCGACGACGACGATCTTCGCGCCGCGTTCCTTGCGGGCTTTGACCGCATGGGTCATGACATTGACCTGCGTGGCGACCGCATTGGTGCCCCAGATGACGACGACATCGGCCTTGGCGATCTCGCGCGGATCCGGGCCACGCAATGCGCCGGTGCCCATCACATAACCGGTCCAGGCCATGTTGGTGCAGATCGAGCCAAAAAAGCCGGAATATTTCTTGGCGTGGCGCAGCCGCTCGATCGAATCGCGCTGCACCTGCCCCATCGTACCGGCATAAAAATAGGGCCAGATGGCCTCCGCACCATGACGGGCTTCCGCCTTTACGAAAGCGTCCGCGACCTCGTCCAGCGCCGCTTCCCAGGAGATTTCCTGCCAGTCGCCTGCGCCTTTTGCGCCCTTGCGGCGCTTCGGGTTCAGCAGACGACCGGGATGGTAGATGCGCTCGGAATACCGCGCCACCTTGGCGCATATCACGCCGGCGGTGTAGGTGTTGGCATTCGCGCCGCGCACGCGGCCGATGCGGCCATCGGCATTGATGTCGACCTCAAGCGCGCAGGCGCTCGGACAGTCATGCGGACAGACCGTGTGTCCGATACGGACTTCGGACTTCGGGGCGGCTTTTTCAGCGGAAATCGGGGTCGCAACGTTCATGTCTTTTGTATATTGCATCAACGATGCGGCAAAAAGGCCGAAGTGACGTCCATCAAGAATATTCATCCTGACCATTCATCCGGATAAACGGCAAGCGAGACACATCCATGAACTACCGCCATATCTATCACGCCGGCAATTTCGCGGATGTCCTCAAACATGCCGTTCTCGCCCGCCTCGTGCGTTATCTCCAGAACAAGGACAAGGCGTTTCGGGTGCTGGACACCCATGCCGGCATCGGGCTTTACGACCTGACCTCGGAAGAGGCGCAGAAGACCGGCGAATGGCAGACCGGTATCGGCAAGCTGATGGAGGCCGATCTGCCCGCCCCCATCGCCGAACTGCTTGAGCCTTATCTTGATGCCGTGAAGGAGCTTAATCCGGAAGGTGGCGTGAAATTCTACCCCGGCTCACCGAAACTCGCGCGCATGCTGTTTCGCCCGCAGGACCGGCTTTCGGCCATGGAACTGCACCCGGATGACAGCCGGGCGCTCGCACGCCTGTTCGAGGGGGACTATCAGGTGCGTGTCACCGAGCTGGATGGCTGGCTGTCGCTCGGCGCGCATCTGCCGCCGAAGGAAAAGCGCGGCCTCATCCTCGTCGATCCGCCTTTCGAGCTTGAGAATGAATACCAGCGTCTGGCGGATGGTTTGAACAAGGCCTATCGGCGTTTTTCCACCGGCACCTATTGCCTGTGGTATCCCTTGAAGAAAGGCGCACCGATCAAGGACTTTCACGAGCGGCTGCAATCCTTCGACATTCCGAAGATGCTGTGCGCGGAGCTTTCCGTCAGAAGCGACCGGCTGGATGGCCTGAGCGGCTCCGGCCTTATCATCGTGAATCCGCCCTATACGCTGAAGGACGAGTTGCATACGCTGCTGCCCTATCTGAAGACAATGCTGGCGCAGGACAGGTTCGCCTCGCAGCGCGCCTTCTGGCTGCGCGGCGAGGAAAAATCGGAAGAGATTTGAGGGGCTATCTCAGCCCTTCCCGCCTCTGCGCCTGCGCAAGCTGCGACCGTTCGAAGAACAGGATCACGAACAGGGCCATGATGAAGGGAATGATGAGGTAGAACAGCCGGAAGACCAGAAGCGCCGCGATGACATCCGCCGGGTTCATGTCCGGCAGGCCGGTGACGAAGACCAGTTCCAGCACCCCCAGACCGCCCGGCGCGTGCGAGATGAGCGCCGCCGAGAAGGAAACCAGAAATATGCCGAGAATGACCATATAACCGGGATTTCCGGCTTCCGGCAGCGCAAAATAGATGATGCCCGCCGCACCGATCAGCTCGATCGGGCCGATGACGAGTTGCTGCGCAACAAGCTTCGGCGCGGGGTATGGCAGCACGAAGGAACCGATTTTCAGGGGTTTCAGCCTTAGCAGGCTGCCAAGAATATAAAGACCGACGAAAAGAAGAAGCACCACACCTGTGGTGGTGGAGGCTTCGACGGGCAGAATGCCGGTAAACCGTTCGGTGATGTCAGGCTCGTAAAGCAGCACCAGCCCGATCAGCATGATCGTACCGATAAGGAAGGTGAAGGAGCAGAGGCCGACAAGCACACCCACTTCCGCCACACTCAGCCCCTTGGAAGTATAGGCCCGATATCGCACCACGGCGCCGGAGAATACCGAGGCCCCGACATTGTGGGACAGCGCATAGGTGGTGAAAGAGGTGAGCGTGATGAAGAACCAGTTCACTTTGCGGCCAAGATGCTGCAACGCGATGCGGTCGTAACCGGCGAGCGCGGCATAGGCCAGCAGGGTAGCAAGGCCCGAACACAGCCAGTCCCGCACGCGAATGGCTTTCAGACTGTCCCAGAGATCATCGAGCGACAGGCCGCGCAATTCGTGAAAGAGCAACCAGGCGGAAAAACCGATCGTCGCGAAGCCAACGACGGGCCAGATATATTTCTTGAATTTCATGCGGTCATGCCCGCCTATTTCCTCCAGCCTCACCCCAGCCCTTTTCCGTCTTTGCGGAAGATTCGTTCGACTTTATTCGTTATGCGGCAAAGCTTTCAACCTTTTCATCAAAGATTGGCGGTTTGCCCCGTTCACAAGTTGATGTAAGACCGGATCGTCGCCCGCCGGCGATATGAGGTCGTCCATTTTCCGGAGAACGTACACGGAATGAAGCGTTATGCCGGTTTCATCGCCCTGGGCCTTCTGTCGCTCGGCGCATTGTGGTTCGCGCGGGAAAATCCGGCTCCGACCGATCCCGCCGGCAACCGGCAGACGCAATCCCAATCGCAGGCCGCCGGCAATTCCCGGCCGGACGCCCCAGGGCGCGACGTTTCCCGACAGGAGACGGCCAAGAACCCTGCGCCCCGCGGAAACGGGTTCGATTTTTACGTGCTGTCGCTCTCCTGGTCACCGGCGTTCTGCGCCAGTTCCGAAGGCTCGGGCAACCGCCAGCAATGCGGCAGCGACAGGCGTTACGGTTTCGTGGTGCACGGGCTGTGGCCGCAGAACGAAAACGGCTATCCCGAATTCTGCCAGAGCGGCGAGCCCGACCGTGTTCCGGACGCGATCGGCCGCACCATGTTCGATATCATGCCGTCCATGGGCCTGATCGGCCACCAGTGGCGCAAGCACGGCTCCTGCTCCGGCCTGTCGCAGAGGGACTATTTCTCAGCGACGCGGGCCGCCTTCGAAGCCATCCGGCTGCCGGGAAAGATCGCCTCGGGCGCCGAAGCCGCCACTCTCTCCGCCGACGCCATAGAAACCGCTTTCACCGACGCCAATCCCGGCCTGTCGAAACGCGGCATCTCCATCAGCTGCGACGGCAGGCGCCTCGAGGAAGTGCGTATCTGCCTGAACAGGGACATGACATTCCGCGACTGCCCCGAGCTTGACCGCAAGGGCTGCCGCGCCAACGCCACGGAAATCATCCCCATTCGCTAGAGCGCATCGAATGTTCCCTGTTGCGCTCTTCTACACATTTTCCAGACATAAAACCGCTATGCAGCTTTATTGACTAATCCAGTCCCCAGACGACAACCCACAGGACACGACCATGGAACTGCTCTACTCGCCCGCCTCCCCCTACTCCGCCAAGGTCCGTATGGCCGCGCGCCATCTCGGCATCGACATTACCTCCGTGCGTGTCGATACCAATGCCGAGCCCGCAACGCTGATGGACAACAATCCGCTCGGCAAAATTCCGGTCCTGCTTCTGGATGAAGGCGGCTCGGTCTATGACAGCGTGGCGATCATGCATTATCTCGACCGTCTTTCGGGTGGCAAGCTCTACCCGAAAAAGAACGGCAAGCGCACGGATGTGGAAATTCTCGAAGCGCTGTGCGACGGCATCATGGATTGCCTGCTCGCCATCGTCTACGAGCGTCGTTTTCGCCCGGAAGAAAAGATCCACCAGCCATGGATCGACAAGCAGTGGAGCAAGGTGGTCCGCGGGCTTGATTATCTCAACACCAACCTGCCGAAAACCGGCAAGAAACTGCATGGCGGCCATTTCGCCCTTGCCGCGATGATCGGTTATCTCGACCTGCGTTTCGCCGGCGAATGGGCCGAAGGGCGCGATGCGCTGGCCGCCTGGCCGGAAACCTTCGGCAAGCGTTTCGAAGCCTACGCGGAAATGAAGGCCGCCGCCTGAGGCGGATGCAGAAGGACGCCCGGCCGGAAGGCCGGGCATTCATGCCGACGCTTAAGAGCGAAAAACAAAAAAGCCGGGGCAAAACCCCGGCTTTTCCAATAGCGATCCTTGAGGGATCAGAACTTGACGCCGATACCGGCCTTGACGGAGTGGTCGTCATAACCACGCGAGAAGGCGTCGTTGCCGAGCGTGTAGTCCTTCTTCTGGTAGTCGCTGTAGCGATATTCCAGACGAGCGGTGATGTTGTCGGTAACCATGGCTTCAACACCGGCACCAACCGTGTAACCGAGAGCCGTGGCGCTGTCCTTGTTGACGCCGTCACGAACCTTGTTGTCGGAAACAGCAAGACCGGCCGTACCGTAGAGCAGGAACGGGTTCATGTCGTAACCGACGCGGCCACGCAGCGAGCCGTTGACGCCCTGCTTGCCTTCGACGGCGCGACCTGCGACCGTACCGGCGGAACCGCGCTCGTCACCGAGGTTGACGTCGGCTTCCGCACCGTAAACCAGCTGGCCGTTCTGCCAGTTGTAACCGCCGTAGAGACCGCCGCCAGCGCCCTTGGCGTCACGACCGTCGTTGCTGGAGCTGAAACGGCCCCAATCGTAGTTGACCGTACCACCGAGGTAGGCGCCGGACCAATCCTTGACCGGCGCGGGCTGGTCGTAGGAAACCGGTGCCTGCGGCACTTCATTTACGGCGTCAGCGGCGTGAGCAGCCGAAAAGCCGGCGGCTGCCATGGTCGAAGCCATAAGGGTTGCTACGAAAATACGCATGCTATTCTCCTTTCAGGACCGCTCTGTACTCAAAACATTGTTCTCAGACGCGGTGTAAACTCGTCGGGTTAATCGCCCCTCTGGAAACTGAATTTGATAGGAGAATGCGGAGATCAAAGAGCCAAAATGTGAATTGTTTGGGGCAGCGACGTGACTAGAATTAGACGTTGCCTAATTGCCACAAGGGGTTTATTAACCCTAACAGAAGCCTAACCAGCAATAGATCGCCTTTAAACTTAGTTATATTCAAATTAAACCGAAATTGCATTGTGAATAAAAAATCGCCCAATTCTTTTGGGGCCGATGGACAGCTTGCGATTTGCATTTATATCCAGCAAATAGGACGGATATGAGCAAATGCAGGTCAGCCGTGAAAGAAAATATACAAAAGACAGTCTTGATAACGGGAGCCGCCCGCCGGCTCGGGCGGGCAATCGCCACCGATCTGGCCGCCCATGGCTTCGCCATCGCCGTCCATGCCAATGAATCGATGGCGCAGGCGGAGGAATTCGCTAACGAAATAAGGCAAAAAGGCGGCAAGGCCACGGCTGTTCAGGCGGATTTGACACAATCGACGCCGACCATGGCGCTTGTCGAAAAGGCCGCTTCCGCCCTTGGCCCCATCGGCGTCGTCGTCAACAATGCGTCTGTTTTTCTCGCCGATACCGCAGAAACGCCCGATCCTGATGTCTTCGACGCCCATTTCGCCGTGCATGTGCGGGCCCCTTCCCTCATCGCCGCCGCCTTTGTCGAGCAATTGCCGGCCGACAAATCCGGGCTGATCGTCAATATCATCGACCAGCGTGTGCTTGCGCTCACGCCGCGTTTTTACTCCTACACGCTTTCGAAATCGGCGCTGTGGACCGCCACACGCACCATGGCGCAGAGCTTTGCGCCACGTGTGCGGGTCAATGCCATCGGGCCTGGTCCCACCTTCAAAAGCGAAAGACAGGCGCCCCAGGACTTTCAGGCGCAGATCGACGGCCTTATATTAAAGCGTGGTCCCGCGCCGGATGAATTCGGCCGGACGATTCGCTTTCTTTATGATACGCCGTCGGTCACCGGACAAATGATCGCGCTCGACGGCGGCCAGCATCTTGGCTGGGAAACCCCTGACGTGGCGGAGATAAATGAATGAACGGAAAGAAGCTGCCTGATGGCGGTATTCTCTTCGATGAAACCGACGACGAAGACGACGATGCCAACCCTGCAGCGACGGATGCTGCCGAGGCGCCGCGCGACGTCGCCGGCATGGACTGGAATGCGGGCTGGAAGAACGAATCCGGCCTGAAGGGCATGGATCTGATCGGCGAATTCGTCAAACACCTGCCGAATGCGCCGGGCGTCTATCGCATGTTCAACGAGGCGAACGACGTTCTTTATGTCGGCAAGGCGCGCTCGCTGAAGAAGCGTGTCGGCAATTACGCGCAGGGCCGCGTGCATTCCAACCGCATTGCCCAGATGGTGCGGTTGACCGCCCATATGGAATTCGTCACCACCCGCACGGAAACAGAGGCGCTTCTGCTGGAAGCGAATCTCATCAAGCGCTTGCGGCCGCGCTTTAATGTGCTTTTGCGCGACGACAAATCCTTCCCCTATATTCTCATTACCGCAGACAACCGCGCGCCGGCGATTTTCAAGCACCGTGGAGCGCGGGCGCGCAAGGGCGATTATTTCGGCCCCTTTGCGTCGGCCGGCGCGGTCGGGCGCACGATCAATTCGCTGCAACGCGCCTTTTTGATCCGCACCTGCACTGACAGCGTGTTCGAAACCCGCACGCGTCCCTGTCTTCTTTACCAGATCAAGCGCTGTTCCGGCCCCTGCACGCATGAGATCAGCGATCAGGGGTATGAAGAACTCGTGAAGGAAGCCAAGGATTTCCTGTCCGGCAAGAGCCAGAGCGTGAAGACCGCGATCGCGCGGCAGATGAACGAGGCGGCCGAGGACCTCGATTTCGAGCGCGCCGCGGTCTATCGCGACCGGCTGGCCGCACTTTCGCATGTCCAGAGCCATCAGGGCATCAATCCGGCCGGCATCGAGGAGGCGGATGTCTTCGCCATCCACCATGAAGGCGGCATCTCCTGCATTCAGGTGTTCTTTTTCCGCACCGGGCAGAACTGGGGCAACCGTGCCTATTTCCCCAAGGCCGACCCATCGCTCGCCGGCTCGGAAATCCTCAACGCATTCCTGGCGCAGTTTTACGACGACAAGCCGGTGCCGAAACAGATCCTGCTTTCCGAAACGGTGGAGGAGCAGGAGCTGCTGGCCGCAGCACTCGGCGAAAAGGCCGGGCACAAGGTGACAATCAGCGTGCCGCAGCGCGGCGAGAAGAAGGACATCACCGACCATGTGCTTGCCAATGCCCGCGAGGCGCATGGCCGCAAGCTGGCAGAAACCTCGTCTCAGGCGCGGCTGCTGAAAGGTTTTGCGGAAACCTTCGGTCTCTCTTATGTGCCGCGCCGGATCGAGATTTACGATAACTCCCATATCATGGGCACCAATGCCGTGGGCGGCATGGTGGTGGCGGGCCCTGAAGGTTTCGTGAAGAACCAGTACCGCAAGTTCAACATCAAATCGACCGACATCACCCCCGGTGACGACTTCGGCATGATGCGCGAGGTAATGACCCGCCGCTTCTCGCGCCTGCTGAAGGAAGAGGGAAAGCCCGACCGTGGGCAGTCGCAGACGCCGACGCCGGAGGAAGCCGCCGATATGCCCTTCCCCGCCTGGCCCGATGTGATCCTGATCGATGGCGGTCAGGGCCAGATGACGGCGGTACGGGCCATTCTCGATGAACTCGGCATTCGCGACTGCGTGACCGCCATCGGCGTCGCCAAGGGTGTGGACCGCGAGGCGGGCCGCGAGCGCTTCTTTGCGGATGGGCGCAGCGATTTTTCGCTGCCGCCGCGCGATCCCGTGCTCTATTTCATTCAGCGCATGCGCGACGAAGCGCACCGCTTCGCCATCGGCTCGCACCGGGCGCGGCGCAAGAAGGAAATGGTGCGCAATCCGCTCGACGAAATCTCGGGAATCGGTCCGGGCCGCAAGCGCTCCCTGCTGCAGCATTTCGGCACGGCCAAGGCGGTTTCCCGCGCCGGCCTCAACGACCTGATGGCTGTCAGCGGCATTTCGGAGACGGTTGCGCGGCAAATCTACAATCACTTCCACGAGAGCGGCAGCGATTGACGCAGCGCCGTCGTGGCGAACTGCTAAAAAAACATAATCACATGTTGACGCTATGCCCTGGCGGCGGCATCAAGGCAGCTAATCTTAGACTGACAGGTTTCCCATGGCTTCGCGCGCATACAGCATTCCCAACCTACTCACCTATGGCCGCATCCTCGCGGTTCCTGTCATCGTTTTGTGCTTTTACATCGAAGGGAAACTGGAAAGCTCGGATTTCGCGCGCTGGACAGCATTGTGGCTGTTCATCATCGCCTCGCTGACCGATTTCCTCGATGGTTATCTCGCGCGTATCTGGAACCAGACGTCGAATATCGGCCGCATGCTGGACCCGATCGCCGACAAGCTGCTGGTCGCCTCCGTCCTGCTTCTGATGGCGGCGGATGGCACCATTGCCGGCTGGTCGCTCTGGGCGGCCATCACCATTCTCTGCCGCGAAATTCTGGTCTCGGGCCTGCGAGAATATCTGGCGGCGCTGAAGGTCAGCGTTCCCGTCACCCGCATCGCCAAATGGAAGACCACCATCCAGATGGTCGCCATCGCCTTCCTGCTCGCGGGTCCTGCGGGCGACAAGGTTCTCCCCTACACGACCGAAATGGGCATCACCCTGCTGTGGATCGCGGCGGCGCTGACCATGTATACCGGCTATGATTACTTCAAGGCCGGCCTGAAGCACATCGTGGATGAAGACTGATGACACGGATCGTTTATTTCGCCTGGGTTCGCGAGAAGATCGGCACGGACGAAGAAGAGCTGGACATCCCCTCCTTCGTCACCACCGCCGGCGAGCTGATCGCCTGGCTTGCGACGCGCGGCGAGAATTACGAAGCTGCCTTCGAATTCCCCAATGTGATCCGCGTCGCTGTCAATCAGGAGCATGTCGAGCATGATGAAAGCATCGTCGGCGCGCGCGAGATCGGCATTTTCCCGCCGATGACGGGGGGATGAGCGGATGCAGCCGACGGTCCGCGTGCAGGCAGAGGATTTCGACGCTGCGGAAGAAACCCGCCGGCTGACGGAAGGTGACAGGAGCATCGGCGCGGTCGTAGCCTTCACCGGGCTCTGTCGGGATGATGGCGGCACGCTTGCGGCGCTGGAGCTTGAACACTATCCCGGCATGGCGGAGGCGGAAATAACCCGCATCGCCAGACTTGCCATGGAGCGCTTCGGCCTTCTCGGCCTCACCGCCATCCACCGCCACGGCAAGATCGCCACCGGCGAAAACATCGTCCTCGTCATCGCAGCTTCATCGCATCGACAGGCGGCATTCGATGGCGCCAATTTCGTGATGGATTATCTCAAGACATCCGCCCCGTTCTGGAAAAAGGAACATGGCAAGGATGGCTCGGCGGGCGACTGGGTTGCGGCAAAGACAACCGACGACACGGCGAAGAACAAGTGGCGATAGAGCATTTCCAGGAAAAGTGGAGCCCGGTTTTCCGTCCGGAAATGCGACGAAACAAAGAGTTAGAGCGCTTTTGCCATTCGAAGAAACGCGAAAGCGCTCCAGGGGCCAGACTCAGGGCGCTTCCACCCTGCTGCGCATGACAATCAGCCAGCCGACCAGCATCGCCAGAACCACCGCATCGCGCCAGGCCGCCGGTCCGTAACCGACCCAGAAAGTTTCCGCAAAGCCGACGGCGGCGGCCCCAAGGCCGCAAATGAGCGGACTGGCATAACCGCCCGCCGCCGAAATCAGCACCACCTTCAGGCCAAAGACCAGACCGGCACCGAAATCCATGGTGCCGTAATAGAATGTGGCCAGCACGCCGGCGATGGCGGCAACGAGGCCCGCCGCACAATAGGAGACGAGAAATATCCGGCCGGCATTCACCCCGCATAAGGCGGCGGCGGAAGCATCGTCCGAGACCGATTTCCAGCGCCTGCCGAAAGCGGAACGGCCAAGATAAAGCGACCCTGCGAGAATGAGCAGGCAGAACGCCGCCGTGTTCAGCATCTGCATCGGCGTCAGGGTCACGGCAAAGCCGCCATCGGCCCAGAAGCGCACCGGCTGAGACAGAAGCGGCGGCAGCCATAACTGCCTTGTGTCGGCGGCCAACCTCGCGCTTTCGGTCAGCGCAATCAGCACGCCGACGGAGGCGACGGTCACGGCATTGGGAGAGGCTTTCGCCAGCGGGCGCATCACCGCCCGGCCGACAAAACCCGCCGCCCACAGCCCGCCGAACAGGCCTGCCCCTGCCCCGAGCGCCAATGTTGCCGGCAAAACCAGCCACAGCCGGTTCCAGCCGAAATCCGCAAATAACAGGCAGGTCTGGCCGGCAAAGGCGAATATGGCGCCATAGGTGACATCGGCGCGTTTGGTGACCGAAAATGCGATGGCATAACCAAAGGCCAGAACCGCATAAAGCGAGGCGACCGGCACGGCATT
The DNA here is from genome assembly GCF_900101425.1 of Rhizobium sp. NFACC06-2. Taxonomy (NCBI): domain Bacteria; kingdom Pseudomonadati; phylum Pseudomonadota; class Alphaproteobacteria; order Hyphomicrobiales; family Rhizobiaceae; genus Rhizobium; species Rhizobium sp. NFACC06-2. The sequence continues at coordinate 387,817 of NZ_FMVA01000002.1, forward strand.
CAGCAATTGTTGCAGGAAATAGGCCAAGCGCGTCCTCCCGCCATGATTATAACTGTTAAAACTCATTTTGACAGTTATAATGTGCAGCATGACCTTTCGCTGGACAGAACATCGTTTCGCAGGCGGCGCATTGGCGCTGGATGTCGCCAATAGCGTGATCCTGCGCTCGGATGCGGCAAAATCAGTCGACCGTTTTGCCGTGCCGGCGCAGATCGCGGCCTTTGCTGAAGCGGCCACAAGGCTTGGTGCGGAACGTGACAGGTTTCCCACGCTCATCGCGCCCGAGGCGGAAAAGCAGGCGGTTTTTCTCGATCTTCGCGAGGCTGTCGACGATTATTTCCGCGCCGCCATTACCGGCGGCGACGATGACGACGACAGGCTGGCCGGACTTCTCTTCGCCTGCGGCATGGCACTGCGGACGTTTCCGATTGCCGAAAGCCTCGGCAACGCCACCGCCCATTCCGCCCTCTCGCTGCTTGCCGGTGAAACACGGGAGCGGCTGCGGATTTGCGGCAATTGCGGCTGGCTTTTCATCGACCGCAGCAAGAACAGAAGCCGTATCTGGTGCGATATGGCTGTGTGCGGCAACCGGCAGAAAGCCAGCCGGCACTATCACCGGAAGAAGGACGTGCGATCATGAGAAGAATTGCCCTTCCCTTGCTGGCGATTGCGGGAATGCTCGCTCTTTCCGGCTGCCAGCGGGACGAACCGCGCGAAGTGGCGAAGGTTTCCGGCCGGATGTTCGTTTTCAACTATCGCGTCGCCATCGCCACCTATCTGGTGACGCTTCAGCGCATCGCCCCCATTCGCGATGGCAGCACGGTGGAAGCGACATTCGAAAACCCGCGCGGCGGTCCAGACCTTACCAGCCGCGAGAAGATTTTCCCGAAAGACGAAAAGATCACGGTTCAGAGCCCACCGGTGGAATGTGTGAAGCAGGACCGGCCCTATAAGGTCACCATCCGCATCAAGGGGCCGGAAGGCGACATCCTTCAGACCATCGAAACCACGATCCGCTCCGACACCGACCAGTCGCTTCTTCCCGCCAAGCCGCTGGTGGTCGGCCCGCTTTATACGCCCAATCCGGAGGTGTTCAAACCGGATGGCACGACGGATATGCGACCGGTTCAGGGGTGTCCGGCGTCCTAACAAAAAATTGCAGCCTTAGGCTCAGTTCTCTGTAGGGGGTGGCAAACCTCTCTTCCGTCATGCCGGGCTTGACCCGGCATCCAGCCGCCGCGCGTCTGCGTGGCGTAAGAGTCTTTGCGATCAAGGACTTGATCGCGCTGGACCCCGGATCCAGTCCGGGGTGACGGAGTATGAAGTGAGGTCTCCGCAGAAACGCACCGTCTTGCAGGCAGCGCTCCAAAACAAAAAAAAACGGAGCCTTTCGGCTCCGTTTCTTCGAGTCTTTTCAGCAGCTTCGTGCAATCGCCTGCAACAGCGATTCAAGCCGTTGAGATTTTGAATCAGCCGACGATTTCGGTTTCGGCGAACCAGTAGGCGATTTCCTGTGCGGCGGTTTCCGGGGCGTCGGAGCCGTGAACGGAGTTTTCGCCGATGGAGAGCGCGAAGGTCTTGCGGATGGTGCCTTCAGCGGCCTGGGCCGGGTTGGTGGCGCCCATGATTTCGCGGTTCTTGAGGATGGCGTTTTCGCCTTCCAGAACCTGAACGATGGTCGGACCGGAAGTCATGCCTTCAACGAGTTCGCCGAAGAAGGGACGCTCTTTGTGAACGGCGTAGAAGCCTTCGGCTTCGCGCTTGCTCATCCAGACGCGCTTGGAGGCGACGACGCGCAGGCCGTTGTCTTCAAATACCTTGGTGATCGCGCCCGTCAGGTTACGCTTGGTTGCGTCCGGCTTGATCATCGAAAATGTGCGTTCAATCGCCATATGTCCGTTTCCTTTTCCTTCAGAGAAAGTGGGCGGTCTTTACCCGCCCAAAGGCCCGAAAACAAGGGGGATCGACGAGATTGCGGCAATGATGCCAGACATTTCACGCCGCTGTCACACTGCGGCCTCTCGCATCGTAGAGATCGAGGCAGCCTTCGAACCAGTCCCGCACGGGGTCGTTATCGGCGATCCGCCCCGGTGGTGATCCGCGCCCATTGCAGCGCGCCGAACACGATGTAATCCGCAAAGAGCGGCGATGTGCCGCCGATGAAAGGCTGGAAGCTCAGCATACGCCGGATCGGCGCAAGCAATGCCGGAAAGGCTGCGATTTCCGCCTCGCGGTTTGCCACCACATCCTCCAGCGGACGGCCGAGCGCTTTCGTGCGGCTGTCGCGGAAATAACGGCGGTCCGGCTCGTCCAGCATATTGTGGATATCGAGCACGGCAATACGGACGATGGCCGGGTGAAGCATCGTCTGCGACCAGCTTTCGACGAAACGGGCCATGGCCTTGCCGCCCTCGCCGTTGAACAGCGACGGGCGCTCCGGGTAAGCCTCGTCCAGATAAAGCGCGATCTCAAAACTGTCACTCACCAGCTCGTCACCGTCTCGCAGGATCGGCACGGTCTTCGAAAAACCATCCTCCACCGTCGGGATCACCGTGAAGGGTAAAGGCCGCTCCTCGAAATCCAGCCCCTTATGCGCCAGCGAAAGCACGGTTTTCCAGCAATGGGGAGAAAATGGCCGGGAAGTGTCGCTTCCGCATAGCGAATAGAGCGTTCTGGAAGTCGTCATGGGCTGCCCCTCTTCTGCAACATCGATGGAGCGATATAAAAACGGTCGCCGCCCGAAATCAAATCAGGATTTGTCATATTATCGATCAAGGAACGCTTGGGGCACACCGCCTTCCGCAACGCGGAATCTATGCTTCGGGACGGCAAAATTCTTTGTGGATTTATTCTATTTTAAACCGTCGCTTGTAAGAATAACGCCGTTCAACAATCGGTTATCGCCGGTCCATTCATAATAATCCATTGCTATTGGGGCTGTCAGTGACGACATCGGCGGGCGATAAAAAACGCGAACAGGCAAGAAGCGCTCTTGTCGTTACCAAGATCACGCAGTTCATCGCCAAGATGAACATTGCACCTTTGCCGCGCAATTATGAATTGATCTATGAAATATTGTCCGGACACAATCCGGCCATGGGCCGTGACATTCTCGCGCTCGGCAATGCGCCGCAGCAGCATGAAATCGACCTCATCGGCCAGCGGCACAATCTGCCCGGCTTTTCCCGCATCGAAGCCGAACAGATGGCAAGCGCGGCCTTCGATACACTGACGCAGATTTCCGCGCGGCTGGATGCAAGCCTTCAGCGCACCGAAACCTTTCTGGCCAGCCTTGCGCAGAATGAGGATGGCGAGCCGCCCGCAACGGAGCGCTTCATCGATTTGCTGGGCGATATCCACGAAGAACAGACGAGCCTTCGGCATTTCATCGCCATGGGACTGGTGAAAATCCGCGAGGTTGAAAGAAACCGTGGGGAGCTTCAGGCTGCCTCGCTGCGCGATGCGCTGACGGCCCTGCCAAACCGGGCGGCCTTTCTCGAAAAGCTTGGCGCTCTTTTTCCAAAGGACCGGGCCGCATCCGCCACCTCGCTGGTGCTGCTGGATATCGACCATTTCCGGGAAATCAACGGCAAATATGGCTCCGCCGCCGGCAACAAGGCATTACGGCGTCTCGCCGCCCTGTTTCGCAAAACCATCAAGAAGGACGATTTCGTCGCCCGTATCGGTGGCGATGAATTCGCCTTCCTGTTTGCCGGCGTGCCGCAGAACACGGCCGAGGCCATTGCCGAGCGGTTGCGGCAAAGCGTGGAGGCGCTGCGTTTCGTGACGCAGGAAGGAGACGGCGAACATCTGACCGTTTCGATCGGCGTCGCTGCGGTGGACGGAACCGCAACGCCCGCCGAATTTTTCAGCCATGCCGAACTCGCTCTGCTTTCGGCCCGCTGCGGCACGCGCAACTGCGTCGTCGGTTATTCGCGGGAGGTGGCGCAGCATAGCCGCAGCAGCTATCTGGTGCAGCTCGGCGATTGACAGTTTAATCTCGCCCGATGTGGCGCGGGCGCTCTTGCCTTGGCCAGACAGTTCGGCCAAAACGGCGCCATGATTACGATTACCGATCTTTCCGCCCGTATCGCCGGGCGTCTGCTTCTCGACCATGCCAGCGTGACGCTTCCCGCCGGTGTGAAGGCGGGCCTTGTTGGCCGCAACGGCGCCGGCAAATCCACCCTGTTCCGGGTCATCACCGGCGATTTCTCGGCGGAAAGCGGTTCGGTGACAATCCCGAAACAGGCGCGCATCGGCCAAGTGGCGCAGGAAGCGCCGGGTACCGAAGAATCGCTGATTTCCATCGTGCTTTCGGCCGACAAGGAGCGCAGCGCGCTTCTGGCCGAGGCGGAAACCGCAACCGATCCGCACCGTATCGCCGAAATCCAGATGCGGCTCGTCGATATCGACGCCCATTCGGCGGAAGCGCGCGCCTCCAGCATTCTTGCCGGCCTCGGTTTCGATCACGAAGCGCAGCTTCGCCCGGCCTCCTCCTTCTCCGGCGGCTGGCGCATGCGCGTGGCGCTCGCCTCCGTGCTGTTTGCCGAACCCGATCTGCTGCTGCTCGATGAGCCGACCAACTATCTCGACCTCGAAGGCACGCTCTGGCTGGAGGACTATATCCGGCGTTATCCGCACACCGTCATCATCATCAGCCACGACCGCGATCTTCTCAACAATGCCGTCAACTCCATCGTGCATCTGGACCAGAAGAAGCTGACCTTCTATCGCGGCGGTTACGACCAGTTCGAGCGGCAGAAGGCCGAGGCCGACGAATTGCAGATGAAGGCGAAGGCGAAAAACGACGCCGCGCGCAAACACCTGCAGAGCTTCATCGACCGTTTCCGCGCCAAGGCCACCAAGGCGCGGCAGGCGCAGAGCCGCATCAAGGCGCTGGAGCGCATGGGCACCGTCGCCGCCGTGATCGAGGATCACGTCCAGCCGATCACCTTCCCGGAGCCGGAAAAGCAGCCCGCCTCCCCCATCGTCGCCATCAATGGCGGGGCTGTGGGTTATGAGCCGGGCAAATCGATCCTGAAGCAGCTCAATCTCAGGATCGACAATGACGACCGCATTGCGCTGCTCGGCTCCAACGGCAACGGCAAATCCACCTTCGCGAAATTCATCTCCGGCCGGCTTGCGCCGCAGGCGGGCGATCTTCGCGTCGCCCCTGGCCTGAAAATCGGTTTCTTCGCGCAGCACCAGCTCGATGACCTCGTGCCGGACGAAACGCCGGTCGAACATGTGCGCAAGCTGATGCCGCTGGCGCCAGAGGCACAGGTGCGCTCCCGCGTGGCGCAGATGGGTCTCGCAACCGAAAAGATGGCGACAGCGGCAAAGGACCTTTCCGGTGGCGAAAAGGCCCGGCTTCTGATGGGACTTGCGGCCTTCCACGCGCCGAACCTGCTCATCCTCGACGAACCGACCAACCATCTCGATATCGACAGCCGCAGGGCGCTGATCGAGGCGCTGAACGATTACAGCGGCGCGGTCATCCTCATCTCGCACGACCGCCATCTCATCGAGGCGACAGTGGACCGGCTGTGGCTGGTGGCTGACGGCACGGTCAAGACCTTCGAAGGCGACATGGAGGAATATCGCGATCTCGTCGTTTCCTCCGGTAAAAAGAAGGAAGACAAGACCGACGCTGTGGCCGATCAGGCCTCCAAAGCCGATCAGCGCAAGGCCAGTGCGGAAAAGCGCGCCCAGCTTGCGCCGCTCAAGAAAAAGATCAACGAAATCGAATCCCTGACGGCGAAGCTTGAGAAACTGATTCAGTCGCTCGACGCCGAGCTGGCGGATCCCGTCCTATACGAAAAAGCGCCCGCCAAGGCCGCGCAGAAAGTGAAGGAGCGTGGCGAGGCCGCCGCGAAGCTTTCGGATGCGGAGGAGCAATGGCTGCTGCTTTCGAGCGAATATGAAGAAGCAATGGCGGGGTGATGCGCGACTGCGCTTTCGGTTAAACTGGATATGTCCTAGGCGCATGCCCTGCGCGGTTGCAGGCGGTCGAGCGGTACGGCGGGGGAATAAAGATAACCCTGCCCGAAGCGAATGCCCATCTGCATCAGGAGCCGGCTCTGCTCCTCGGTTTCTATGCCTTCCGTCACCAGCTTTGCGCCGTAACGCTCCGCACTCTCGAAGGCGAGCGCAATGGCCTCCCTGAACCGCGACTGGTCGAGCCTCGATGTCATCCAGTGATCGATCTTGACCTCTTCGAACGGGAACCGCGCCAGCAAAGTGAGGGCGGCATAACCGGTGCCGAAATCATCGAGCGCCAGCCGGACGCCTGCGGCAATCAGCGTATCGAAATTCTGCTGTACGATATCGGTGGTCGGTATCCTGCTCATCTCCGTCACTTCGATTGAGAGGCGATGCGCCGGCACCGCCATTTCGTGCAGCAGCGCCACGACCCGGTCTGCGAAATGCGCGCTCGCGAAGGACGAAGCGGAAATATTCACCGCCAGATGAAAATCCGCCTCGAGGCCGTGCAGGTCGCGAAGATCGCGCACGACGGCCTCGATCGTCGACCATTCGAATTCCACCAGCAGCCGATGGCGTTCGGCGATTTCCAGCACATAATAAGGCGAAAGCGCCTGCCCCCGCGCATCGACCGCGCGCAGGAGCGCTTCGGCGCCGATCATGCGGCGATTGCGCATTTCGAATTTCGGCTGATAACAAATGGGCGGCGTGCCGGATTTGATCCAGTTGACCAGCATCTGCCGCACCGCCTCGTCCAGTGTCGCTTTCTCGGCAAAGGAGAAGGGGAAAATCTGCACCGGATGATCGCTGCCCTTGAGCGCCAGGCTGAGGTGCCTGAGGAAGGAGGCGACGTTCCGTTGCGAAAGCTTGTCCAGATTTGCCGCGCCGATTTTGAGATGCGGGACCGGCCCTGCCTCCGCCGAGCGACAAAACGTGCTCAAACCCTCATGCAGATGCATCATGAGTTTCGCACTTTCGGACTTTTCAAGCGAAATCCCCTGCATGACGACTGCGAGTGTCGTATCGCCGAACATGAAGCTACAGGGCGCATTCGTTTCGCAAAGGACGCCGTAGTCCCCGTTGCAGATCTCCCGCGCCAGCCGGGGCCAGAAAAGATCGCTCCAGTCCTCGCCCTCGCAGGCGGCGACATCGGCAATATTGACGATCTCGATCAGAATGAGGGCGTGCGGAACGGCCGGCTCCTGCCGCATCGCCGCTTCTATATGGTCCTTGAGGGCGCGTCTGTTGGGCAGGCCGGTTAATGAATCCGTCCGCGCCGCCACCTCGCGTTTCCGTGTCTCTTCCCGCGCCCGCGCCTCGCTGCGCAGCAGGATGAACAGGCAGACGATCATCGGCAGGCCGACGGCGACCGCGCCCAGGGTTCGGCGGCCTATTGCACTCAAAAACAGCGTCTGGTCGACCAGCCCGAGCGCGAGTGAGACAGAGATCGCAAGCAGCACTGCAATGAACCTGACCGCGAAGACAGTAAGGATATCCCGAATTCCCAGATCGGCGAGGCGGCGCTTGCGCATCCAGCCATACATGATGATGCCGCAGGCCGAAATGACGGCCATGTCCTGCAGGGCCGCAAAAAACAGCACGGGACCGCCGAACACGAAACGCCCGGCCGCCACGAGGGCAAGGCTGATCAGTCCGCCCTGCCAGGATCCCAGCACCCCGGCCAGAAACAGCAGGTCGGAGCGGATATAGGGTTTGGAGGGGAGCTTGATGAATTCGGAAACCAGCAATGTCAGCAGAAAGCCAGTCGCCCCGAACACGATGCCGTAATAGATTTTATAGCGTGGATCCTCGAGGGCGATGTTTCGCCGCAGAAGGATCAGCACAGACACCATGCCAACGACAGCAGCCGCCTGAAGCAGCAGAAACGGAAGTTCGGCAGCCGATGCTGCCGCTTGTGCGGCGATCAATTCCATCATCTGCATTCCCCCATTATTATCTGTTCTGGCGCCGGCATTCCGGCATATGGCCTTCACAAATCCTGCTTCGTGCAGGACAGAATTTATAATACAATCGCCAGGCCTTCAGTGTCCTATGTCGCCATTGCGGCTTCGACGCTGTAAAGCTTCGCTGACCCCCGACAATTGGTCCCATATACACGGAGGCCAGCACCGGCCACGGTGCTTCTGCCGTCATCGGGAACCGGAATGCCGAGGCAGCCCGCGAACCGGGCATAGCGACGGCCAGCATACGGCCAGCTCATGACACCGAAAACCAATGCATGTGCATTGAATGGATGGCTGCTGTCATCGACTTTGCGAAGGGAGCCAGACGAACGGCCATCTTCAAGTAAAACCACCATGCACCGACTCTTAAAAAATATATTAAAGCGAAATCTAAAATTAATACGAATATTCTTCGAATATACCGAAAAAAATCGACATTAAAACTGCTGAATCACAAAAAACAACATTTTAAAATTCAGAAAAATAGTTTCTATTCTCAAATTCTATCAAAGCAACGAATGTAAATACCAAAATTTTGTTATGACATTACAGCTTGAAAAAAGACGCGCGGCGTGGAAACGATCACCTTGCTCCTTCGGTCGTTTCTGCTAAAAACTTGTAAAAATCACACTTTATCCCCTGCAGCACTCACACGGGTTCCACTTCATGTCAGCCACCAAGCTTGCCATCGTCGGCGTCGGCAAAATCGTTCGCGACCAGCATCTTCCCGCCATTGCAGGCAATCCGGATTTTGAATTGATCTGCACCGCAAGCCGCCACGGCACCGTGGACGGCGTCGCTTCCTATGGCACCATCGAGGCCATGCTGGAGGCCGTGCCTGCTATCGACGCGGTATCGCTGTGCATGCCGCCGCAATATCGTTACGAGGCGGCCTACGCGGCGCTGAATGCGGGCAAGCACGTTTTCCTCGAAAAGCCGCCGGGCGCCACCCTTTCGGAAGTGCAGGATCTCGTCCGGCTGGCGGATTCGAAGGGCCTTTCGCTCTTTGCAAGCTGGCATTCGCGTTATGCCCCGGCGGTCGAGGCTGCGAAGGCGTTTCTGGCTTCCACCAAAATCGAGAGCGTGCATGTCATCTGGAAAGAGGATGTGCGCCACTGGCACCCGAACCAGGCCTGGATCTGGCAGGCTGGCGGTCTTGGCGTGTTCGATCCCGGCATCAATGCGCTTTCGATCATCACCCATATCCTGCCGCGCGCGCTGTTCCTGACCAAGGCGACGCTGGAGTTCCCGGAAAACCGCGACGCCCCGATCGCCGCCGACCTGCATTTTTCCGATGTGGCGAAAACGCCCGTCCATGCCGAATTCGACTGGCGCCAGACCGGCAAGCAGAGCTGGGATATCGTTGCCGAGACGGCAGCGGGACGGATGGTGCTTTCGGAAGGCGGCGCAAAGCTTGCCATCAATGGCGAAGAAAAACTCTCACAGCCGGAGCGGGAATATCCTGCCCTTTACGAGCGTTTCTCGGAAATCATCAAGGCTGGCCGTTCCGATGTCGATCTCGCGCCGCTGACCCACGTAGCCGACGCCTTCCTGCTCGGCCGCCACAAATTCGTGGATTCCTTCTACGACTGAGAGGCAAAAACGCTTCCCGAAGGACAATGCCTCAAAGGGCGCGGCTGACGAAACGGTCGCGCCCTGATTTTTTGGCCTGATACAACGCTTCGTCGACGCTGGATAGCAGCGTTGCCCGGTCGGCACCCGCCTGCGGAGCAAGCGCGCCGCCGATGCTGAGACGGGCGTCCACCTCCTGCCCGTCCAAGTCGAAGGGGTTTCGGAAAGCGGCCAGAAGCCGGTCCGCCATTCCGCTCATGACATCTGGGCTGCGGGGCCGCGGTATAAAAATCGCGAATTCATCGCCGCCCATGCGCACGACGATATCCTCCTTGCGGATTGCCTTGCGGATACGTCCGGCGGCGGCGGTCAGAACGCGGTCACCGGCAGGATGGCCGAACGTGTCGTTGATGGTCTTGAAACCGTCCAGATCAAGATAGAGCACACCGAAGGCCTCGTTTGCACGCAGGGCCGCGCCGAGCTGGCCGTCGACAATCGCCTCCAGCGCCTTGCGATTGTAAAACCCGGTCAGCGGATCGGTCATCGCAGCATCGCGCAATTCGCGTTCGGCCAGACTCATGGTGAAATTGGCTTTTTGAAGCCGCAGCAATGCAGCCGCCAGCAACGCGAAATGTCTGAGATTGTCGATTTCGATGCGGGAAAAATTTCTCGGCACCGTATCGACCAGGCAAAAGGCGCCAACAACAAGACCGGGCTCAAGTTCGATCGGCGCACCCGCATAGGAACGCAGCTCCGGCCCCTCTTTCACATAGGGCATGAAGCGGAAATGCGGATGCTCGGTGAGATCGGGAATCACCACCACATCCTGCTTGGCGACGACGCGGTTGCAGATCGACAGATCGCGCGGGCATTCCGACAGCTGCATTCCCGATTGCTCGGCGATATGAAGCCAATCCTCGTCGACAATATTGATCGCCGCACGCGCCACGCCAAAAACCCCCTGCCCCAGTTGCGACAGCACTTTCAGCTCCGGCATCTCGGCATTCTTGAAGGACATGATCGACCGCACCGCGACCAGACGCTCGGTTTCTCCCTCCGGTCGCGATATCGCCTGTCCCATACTCAAGTCCTTCTGCTGTTGCGTTACAGGAAGCCGCCCGAGGCAGAGCGGGTCAAACCAGCCGCCTCGCTCGAAGCGAAAGCCCATTCCACCAGGTTTCCTTCGAGCGCATAATGCAAAAACCCGCAATTGACGCCACGTGCGAATTTTTGCCGGTCTCTTTGCGTATGGAACCAATCGTCGCGATGGCCAATCGGCGGTGCGATCAGGCCTTCTTCTGCCAGCGGCCTTCAGGCGACTGCTGCCAGTAGGTCAGGGAATGTCCCTCTGTTTTCAGTCTTTTCCAGTGATTCCGCGCCATTTCGAGCTGGTAGGCATCGTACCCGTCGAACATGAATACGATACGTTCGTAGGCCTCAACCGCCGGCGGCTCGGCGCCATCGACGAGAAAGCGGACACTTGCCGCGTTGGCGTTCTCGTCGGACGCCGTCAGGAGAATCGGCTGGTTTTGCGGTGCGGGCGAAGTATCGGTGGCGTGCGGCAGGAAACTGTCGTCACGAAAGGTCCACAGATGCGTATCGAGGAAATCACGGCGCTCCTCGCCCACCGTCTGGATCGCGACCTTCCAGCCGCGTTCCAGCGATTTCTCGAGCAGGGGCGGCAACGCATCCTCCAGCTTCGATTCCGTCAGATGGTAAAACAGAATTTCAGTCATCCGCAGACGTGCCGCTCCGCTCGCTTCAATCTTCGTAATGGGCACGAACGAGTTCGTTCAGCAGCCTGACGCCGTAGCCCGATCCCCATGACTGGTTGATCTCGGTCAGCGGCGACCCCATGGCGGTGCCGGCGATATCGAGATGCGCCCAGGAGGTTTCGCCCACGAAACGCTTGAGGAACTGCGCAGCGGTGACGGAACCCGCCAGACGGCCCGAGCTGTTCTTCATGTCGGCGAATTTGGAATCGATGATCTTGTCGTAATCCTTGCCGAGCGGCATGCGCCACAGTTTTTCTGCCGTCACATCGCCCGCCTGCGTGAGGCGCGCTGCAAGCTCGTCGTCATTGGAAAAAAGACCGGCCTGAAGATTGCCGAGCGCCACGGTGATCGCGCCTGTCAGCGTGGCAAGGTTCACCATGAATTTCGGGTTGAAGCGATCCTTGGTGTACCAGAGCGCATCGGCCAGAACCAGACGGCCTTCGGCATCGGTATTGATGATCTCGATGGTCTGGCCGGACATGGAGGTGACGATATCGCCCGGACGCTGGGCATTGCCGTCAGGCATGTTTTCCACAAGGCCGATGACGCCGATCACATTTGCCTTGGCCTTGCGGGCGGCCAGCGCATGCATCAGGCCGGTCACGGCGGCGGCCCCGCCCATGTCGCCCTTCATATCCTCCATATTGAGGCCGGGCTTCAGCGAAATGCCGCCGGTATCGAAAACGACACCCTTGCCGACGAAGGCAATCGGCTCATCCTTCTTGTTGCCGCCGTTCCACTGCATCACCGCAAGTCTGGGCGGGCGCGCCGATCCCTGCGCCACACCGAGAAGCGCATTCATGCCGAGCTTCTTCAGCTCTTTCTCGCCGAGGACTTCCACCTCGACGCCGAGCTTGCGCAGCTCCTCCGCCTTCTCGGCAAATTCGACGGGGCCGAGAGCGTTCGGTGGCAGGTTGACGAGATCGCGCGCCAGGGTAACACCGCCCGCAACGGCCTCGGAGACGGCAAAAGCCTTTTCCGCTTCCTGATGGGCGGCCGTGACGATGACGATCTCCACCTTCTTCGGCGTCTTCTCTTCGTCGGACTTTTTCTTGGTCTTGTAAGCATCGAAGCTATAGGCGCGCAGCAGCAGGCCAAGCGCGAAATCCGCAGCCGCCTGCGCACCGACCTCTACGCCCGGCGCATCGAGATAGATGACGACCCTGTCCGCCTTCTTGAAACTGGCGGCGGCGGTGCCACCGGCGCGCAGCCAGTCATGGGCGACCAGCTTCGAGGGCTTGCCGAGGCCGATGACGAGCAGCCGGTCGGCGGCGGAACCCTGCGGCGCGATCACGTCGAGCGTCGTCATGGATTTTGCGGAAAAGCCCGAAATCTTCGCCGCCCTTTCGATCACACCGCCCGGATCGGCCTCGGAGGCGCCGGCGACGGCCTGCGCCTCACCCGAGGCCTGCAGCACAACGGCGAGCGCGTTTTCAAGCGCGGCGGAATTGGCGAAAGAAATATCGAATTTGGCGGACATGTTTTCCTGCTCTTCTTCTACGACTTGCACGATGCGCATGATCATGGCCTTTTCGGCCCCGGGCGCAACCCCGCATTCTTTAAAGGCCTACAGTCGTTAAAGGAAAGGCATTTTTGTGGAATGCGAAATCGCGTCATGAAACCGACAGCTTGTTCCACAAAAAGACACAGGCGATGGAAAAATCATCGCGCAAAACATATTTGTGAGCACGCCGGAATAGCCAATTGCAAACGATGCGATTAGATAGGCGGAAACTCGGCGAGCGATCGCACGGAAAAACAATGTCGAACAGGGCCGTATGAAGCTTCTCGAGAACTATATCCTGCGGCGGACAACGCAGATGTTTCTGGTCGCGCTGCTGCCGGTGCTGGCCATCATCTGGACCATCCAGGTTCTCCAGAGAATCAATCTCGTCACCGATACCGGCCAGTCGATGGGTTCCTTCATGGCGCTCGCGACGATGATCCTGCCGACGCTGATCCCGGTCGTCCTGCCTTTCGCGCTGGTGATCGGCATCACCCAGATCTTCACGACGATGAACAACGATTCCGAGCTTGCCATCATCGATGCGGCCGGATCGCCCCGTTCGATCATGTATCGTCCGGTTCTCATTCTGGCTGCCATTCTGAGCGCGCTTTCCTTCACCATCACCAATTTCATCGAGCCGCCCGCCCGCAGCTCCGCCCGGCAGATGGTGGCCGCCGCCTATGCCGACCTTCTGTCCTCGGTGATCGAAGAAAAGACTTTCCGCACCATTCAGGACGGTCTTTACGTGCAGATCGCCCAGCGGCAAGGCCGTATCCTCAAGGGCCTGTTCGTCGCCGACCGCCGCGATCCGAATTTCGATCTCATCTATTATGCCAAGGAAGGCATGATCGATGAAAGCGGCACGTCGCTGACCATGCGCGACGGCGAAGTGCAGCAGAAGACGCCGGACGGCAAGGTCTCGATCGTCAAGTTCCTGTCCTATGCCTTCGACCTTTCGACCATGTCGGAAAAGCAGGATTCCGAGCCGTCGCTCTCTCCGGGCGATGCCAGCCTCGGTTTCCTTCTTTCGCCCGACGAGAACAATGCGAGCTACAAGCGCTCGCCGGAAGCCTTCCGCAGCGAGCTGCACAAGCGCCTGTCGGACTGGATGTTCGCCTTCTCCTTCGCGCTGATTTCGCTGGTCATCGCCGCCGATGCCCGTTCGCACCGCGAAGCGCGCCTGCATCCGATGGTCGCCGCACTGGTGACGGCCTTCATGCTGCGGTGGCTTGGTTTTTACGTCACCAATCAGATCAAGCAGAGCGCGGCCTTCATTCCGCTGGTCTATGCCGTTCCGGGCCTCAGCGGCGGCGCCGCCGCCTTCATTCTGCTAACCGGCCGCAAGCCGAAGATGCCGAAAGTCATCGCCGATGCGATGGGTCGTCTGCGCCGTCTCTTCTCCAGCCGGATGGCGAAAAGCTCTGGGAGCGGCAACGCATGATTTTCAACACGCTCTCCCGGTATTTCCTGAAGCGATATCTGATCACCGCCATCTGGTTCTTGCTCGGTGTATCCTCGATCATTTACCTCGCCGACTTCAGCGAAACGGCACGGCGCATGTCCGGCCTGCCCGGCTATTCCGTTCCGGCCGCCCTTGGCCTGACGGCGCTTCGCCTGCCGCTGATCCTGCAACAGACCGTGCCCTTCATCGCACTTTTCGTCGGCATGACGACGCTGATCTCGCTCAACCGGCGTTACGAACTGGTGGTGACGCGCGCCGCCGGCATTTCCGCCTGGCAGTTCATCCTTCCCTTCGTGCTCGGCGCGGTTTTCATCGGCATCCTGTCGGTCACCGTCCTGAACCCCATCGCGGCATGGGGCCAGAACAAGTCGCTGGCGATGGAAGCCGGCCTGCGCAACGAAGCGGGCGGCGGCCGCCAGCAGGAGATCATTCCGTGGATGCGCCAGGCAAGCGGCGGCCAGGATACGATCATCGGGGCCAAGAGCTTCGAGGACAATGGAACGCTGCTTCTCGACGTGGTTCTGATCGACATCGACAAGGACGGAAACATCGTCTCCCGTAAGGATGCGAAGTCGGCTAAATTGGAAGATGGTTACTGGCTTCTTAATGGCGTTTCGGAAACGCGCGCCGGGCATGTGCCAGTTCGGCAAGAAAGCACGCGGATCAGTACCAATCTGAGACGGGAATTCGTCCAGGAGCGCATGACGCAGACGGAAACCGTTGCTTTCTTTGACCTTTCTCACAAGATCGAAGTTGCAAAGTCCTTTGGACTATCTTCGAAGGCGCTTGAGACGCAGTATCATTTCCTGCTATCGACGCCCTTGCTTCTGGTTGCGATGACCTTGATCGCCGCGACCGTTTCATTAAAGTTCAGCCGCTTCGCCCAATCGCGCTCCGTGATTCTGGGTGGAATCGTTTCCGGCTTCGTGCTTTATGTAGTAACCGTGCTCGTAAGGGCATTCGGGAGTGGTGGCGTTGTCCCTCCCACCGTCGCGGTCTGGGTTCCAGTCATCGTGGCGTTGGCTTTGGGGGCAACCATTCTGCTTCATCAGGAGGACGGCTAGTGGCGGTATATGACCGCGGGAATATCAGGCGGCTTTGGACGGCCCTTCTGACAGGTGCCGCTGTGTGCGCGTATTTGGCATCCAGCCCGGTCGCTATCGGCCAGGATGGTTTGCTTGCGTCGGCAAGCCAAGACGATTCGAAACTCCTGCTTACAGCAAATGAACTGACCTATAATCGCGATTCCCAGCGTGTGATCGCGAAGGGCGTGGTTCGCATGAAATATTCGGGCTACCGCATGGTGGCCCAGCAAGTGGAATATAACCAGCAGACCGGCCGCGTGATCGCCCATGGCAACATCGAGCTGATCGAGCCGGGCGGCAACAAGATTTATGCCGACGAGATGGACGTGACCGACGATTTCGGTCAGGGCTTCGTCAATGCGCTGCGCGTCGAGACCACGGACAATACCCGTATTGCCGGTGAAAGCGCCGAGCGTCTCGAAGGCGACCTGATGGTGCTCAACAACGGTGTCTACACCGCGTGTCTGCCCTGCGCCGAGCGGCCCGAAAAGGCGCCGCTGTGGCAGGTCAAGGCCGAGCGCGTCGTTCAGGACGGCAAGACCCATACGGTGCGGCTGGAAAAGGCCCGCCTGCAGCTTTTCGGCCATTCGATCGCCTATCTGCCGTTCCTTACGGTTCCGGACAATACGGTGAAGCGTAAATCCGGCTTCCTGTTCCCGCAGATGAGCATTACCGACAATCTCGGTTTCGGTATCGGCGTCCCCTATTTCCACGTTCTGTCCGACACCTCGGACGTGACCGTCACGCCGACCTATTACACGACGCAGGGTCTGCTGCTGCAGGCGGAACTGCGCCAGCGCTTCGAAACCGGCATGCACACGGTCACGATTGCGGGCATCAGCCAGCAGAAGTCCGAAACCTTCACGGCCGGCACCAGCGACGCCCTCAACGACAATCGCGGCATGATCGCAAGCAAGGGTGATTTCTCGATCAACCCGCGCTGGGCGTTCGGCTGGGATGCCATGGTGCAGACCGACAATAACTTTTCGCGCACCTACGGGCTGAAGGGTTATAAAAACGACGTTCAGACCAACCAGATTTATCTGAACGGTGCGAGTGAGCGTAACAGCTTCGAAGCCCGCGGTTATTATTTCAACGTTCAGGATACGGACAATACCGAAGCCAAGGAACGCAAACAGGCAATCGTCCACCCGGTTGTCGACTACCGTTATTTCGTGCCGGATCCGGTTTATGGCGGCGAACTTTCGCTGACCACCAACCTGACGAGCATCACGCGCCTGCGGCAGGATGCTTACGCGCTCGGCGGTTATCCGCGTTTCAGCGGGCTTGAGGGTGACTATACGCGCCTTTCCACCGAAGCCGAGTGGAAGCGCACCTTCACGATGGACAGCGGCCTGCAGATCACGCCGATCCTTGCCGCGCGCGGCGACGCGCTCTGGACGGACATGTCGCCTGCAGCCTTCACCTCGGGCGGGACCTCCTATGCCTATGAGGGCATGATGCATGACGGCGCGGCTTTCCGCGGCATGGTCACCGGTGGTCTGGAAGTGCGTTATCCCTGGCTGTTCACCGCGCTCAACAGCAGCCACGTGATCGAGCCCATTGCACAGATTTTCGTGCGCCCGAACGAACAATATGCCGGCCGCCTTCCGAACGAGGATGCACAGGCATTCGTCTTCGACGCGACCAACCTGTTCGAACGCGACAAATTCTCCGGTTTCGACCGGATCGAAGGCGGCACGCGCGCGAATATCGGCTTCCGCTATAACGGTACGTTCGACAACGGCTACGGCGTTCGCGCCATTGCCGGCCAGTCCTTCCATCTGGCGGGCGACAATTCCTTCGCCTCCTACGATCTCGTCAATGCAGGCGCCAACTCGGGCCTCGAATCCGACCGTTCGGATTACGTCGCCATGGCCGCTTTCGATGCGCCGATCGGACTTTCGTTGTCGTCGAGCCTGCGTCTCGACAAGGACGATTTCGACATCAACCGCTCGGAAACCGGTATCAGCTATTCGGACCGTCGCCTTACCGGCAAGCTCAGCTATACGCAGGTCAAGGCACAGCCGAAATACGGCTATAACGAAGACCGCGATATCATCCAGGCGTCCGGTTCGCTGCGCATGGACGACAACTGGTCGCTGTTCGGTTCGATCAATTACGATCTGAACGGGAAGTTTGCCGCCGAACGCCGCATCGGCATTGCCTATCAGGATGAGTGCACGATCCTGACGGTCAGCTATTCCGACGAAGGCAATATCAATTCCAGCCGTCAGGCCGCCAATGACTGGTCGATCAACGCCCGTCTGGCCTTCCGTACGCTCGGCGATATCAGCGTCGGTTCAGCCAATGAGGACTGGAACGACATGGATATTGGCTGGAAGCCAAACAACTACTGAGTTTAGAGGCAGGTTACGCAGCATCGTGACCTGCCTTTTTACCATTTGGCCAGTAAAGCCACGGTTTCGCCGCAACAACACGCCAATGTCGGCCGCGCATGGAACCTATCGGGTTTTCTTTCAACAAACCGACACATTGCCGTCTTGCGGATCGCGATGATATATACGTGGCAAATTCGCGGTGCGGATGCACAGTTGCAGGTCTGAAAAGCGGGAGAGTTCAATATTCCCCTCATCAGGCAGAACAGATTGGCGGGACAGGGCAACAGCACCCTGCCCGACGAAAGGGAGAAGGATATGATGAATTTCGGAAAGACGGCTTTGCGTGGCGCTGCTTTCGCCTTTGCGATATTCGCCGTTCCCATGGCCGTTGTGCCCTATGCCGGCCAGGCCTTCGCCGACAGCACCGTCAAGATCGTCGTCAACAAGACCCCCATCACCAATGACGATATTGCCAAGCGCGTCGCCTTCCTCAAGTTGCAGCGCCAGTCCGGCAATCTCAACGAAAAGGCGCGTGAGCAGCTTGTCGACGAAGCGCTGAAGCGCGAGGAAATCGGCCGCGTTAAGATGTCGGTCAGCACCGACGATGTCGATGCGGCCTTCGCACGCTTTGCCAGCAACAACAAGATGACCCCGCAGCAATTGACGAAGGTGCTTGCGCAGGCGGGTGTTGGAGCCGACCATTTCAAGGCCTTCATCGCCGTTCAGATGAGCTGGCCGCGCCTTGTCAACGCCCGTTATGGCGCACGCGGCAAGATGTCGACGCAGGATCTCGTGACCCGACTGAAGGAACGCGGCGACAAGCCCGTCACCACGGAATATTTCCTGCAGCAGGTCATTTTCGTTATCCCGGAATCGAAACGCAACGCCATTACCGGCAAGCGCAAGGCCGAGGCTGAAGCATCGCGCAAGCGTTATCCCGGCTGCGACCAGGCCATGAGCTTCGCCGCGACCATGCGTGATGTGGCGATCAAGGACCTTGGCCGCATTCTGGCGCCGGAGCTGCCGGAAGACTGGAAGGCGCTGGTGGAGAAGACCAAGGAAGGCGGCACCACCGGCACCCGCGTCACCGAAAAGGGCGTCGAATATCTGGCCATCTGCAAGCAGCGCCAGGTTTCCGACGACTATGCGGCGGAGATGGTGTTCAAGTCCGAAGATCTGATGAAGGCCAAGGACGGCGAAAACCCGAACGAAAAGAAATATATGGATGAGCTGCGCAAGAAGGCGCAGATCGTCAACACTTGATATTGATACGAGAGCCGGGTCTTTCCGTGACATATGCATCCCTGCCGCTTGCCCTGACACAGGGAGATCCAGCCGGTATCGGCCCCGACATCGCCATCACCGCCTGGGCAAAGCGCCGGGAGAACGGCGTGCCGCCCTTCATCTTCATCGGCGACCCCGATGTGGTGGCGAGCCGTGCGGCGCTGATCGGCGTGCCGGTCAATATCGAGACCTGCGATGCGGAAAGCGCCGTCGGCCTGTTCGAACAGGCTTTCCCCATCCTCTCCCTTCCTGTCGGCTTCGAAGTGCAGGCGGGTCAGCCGCATGTCGGCGCGGCGCACGCAACGATCAAGGCCATCGAGACCGCCGTTTCGCTGACGGTCGAGGGCAAGGCTGCGGCCGTCGTCACCAATCCGATCGCGAAATCGGTGCTATACGAGGCGGGTTTCGGCTTCCCCGGCCATACGGAATTTCTGGCCGATCTCGCCCTGCGCCAGACCGGCGAGCAAGTCATCCCGGTGATGATGATTGCCGGCCCCAGGGTCCGTGTCGTCCCGGTGACGATCCATATCCCCGTGAAAGACGTGCCGGCCGCGCTCACCGAAGAGTTGATCGTCACGACCTGCCGGATCATCGATGCCGATCTCCGGCAGAAATTCGGCATTGAGGCGCCGCGTCTGGCGGTTGCCGGCCTCAACCCGCATGCGGGCGAAGATGGCGCACTGGGCACCGAGGATCGCGATATCGTTCACCCGGCGACCATGCGGTTGCGCAAGGACGGGATCGATGCCTTCGGCCCCCTGCCCGCCGACACCATGTTCCACGATGCCGCCCGCAAGCGTTATGACGTGGCGGTGTGCATGTATCACGATCAGGCGCTGATTCCGGCCAAGGCGCTCGGCTTTGACGATTCCGTCAATGTCACGCTCGGCCTGCCCTTCATCCGCACCTCGCCCGACCATGGCACCGCCTTCGGCATTGCCGGCCAGGGCATAGCCAATGAGGCGAGCCTCGTGGCGGCGCTGAAGATGGCGGCGGATATTTTCCTCCGCAGCCGGGCCAACGCATAATGGCGGCCATCGACGGACTGCCGCCGCTGCGCGATGTCATCCAGCGCCACGGGCTCGACGCGAAGAAATCGCTCGGCCAGAACTTCCTGTTCGACCTTAACCTCACCCAGAAGATCGCAAGGACGGCAGGGCCGCTCGACGGCGTGACGGTGATAGAGGTCGGCCCCGGTCCCGGCGGCCTCACCCGCGCCATTCTGTCGCTCGGGGCAAAAAAGGTCATCGCCGTCGAACGCGACAGCCGCTGCCTGCCGGCGCTGGCGGAAATCGAAGCGCATTATCCCGGACGGCTCGAGGTCATCGAGGGCGACGCCCTCAAGACCGATTTCGAGGCTCTGGTTCCCGCCGGCGAACCGGTGCGGATCATCGCCAACCTGCCCTACAATGTCGGCACGCAATTGCTGGTCAACTGGCTGCTGCCGAAACAATGGCCGCCCTTCTGGCTCTCCATGACGCTGATGTTCCAGAAGGAAGTCGGCCAGCGCATCGTGGCCGAAGAAGGCGACAACCATTATGGCCGGCTGGGCGTTCTCGCCGGCTGGCGCACGGTTGCCGAAATGGCCTTCGACGTCCCCTCGCAGGCCTTCAGCCCGCCGCCGAAGGTAACCTCCACGGTCGTGCACCTGTTGCCGAAGGACAAGCCGCTGCCCTGCGATGTCGCCAAGCTTGAAAAGGTAACGGAAGCCGCCTTCGGCCAGCGCCGCAAGATGCTGCGCCAGAGTGTGAAAAGCCTTGGCGGCGAAACGCTGCTGGAAAAAGCGGGCATCGATCCCACACGGCGAGCGGAAACGCTGTCGGTGGAGGAATTCGTCACTTTGGCGAACTGCCTGTAAATCCGTCGTGTAATGTGCAGTTCCGAGCAGCGGGACACGAGTTCGTGGAGACCGCGAATAAAGGAAGAAGTGCGTGGAGAGTGCCGGTTTTCATTACAAGCTCGACATTCCCGCTGAAACACCCGACTGCGCGGTTGTCTTGCTGCATGGATCGGGGCGAACGGAAGACGACCTCATTCTGTTTGGCCGCGCCGTCTTTCCCAAGAGCGTTCTATATGCTCCGAGAGGCACTGTTTCCTGGGAGAATGGATTCGCGTTTTTCCGCCGAAAGCCCGACAGACAGCTTGATACTGACGACCTCAAACATCGAGCGACCAGCCTCTGCCAGTTCATCGACTTTGTATTTCATGAGACCGGGCAGAGACCCCTTCTCGTTGGATATTCGAACGGCGCGATCATAGCGGCTGAAACCATATCCTTGAATCGGAATTTGTCGAGGGGAGCCATTCTGCTTCGCCCGCTTTCTCCAAGACCGGATCAGGCTCTCCCAAACCTCTCAGGATACCCCATACTCCTGCTCGCCGGCGCCTACGACGAAAGGCGTCACCCCACCGATGCGCCGCATTTGGCCAAACAACTGGCATCGGCCGGTGCGGATGTTGTTCTGCAGACAGTTGAGACGGGCCACGGCTGGGCTGAAGACGCCGCAGACGAGCGGCTATCTCGCCAATGGGCGGCAAATGAACCTATCTCCCAGAGAGCAGCAGCCTCTCCCATCGGTTAGCCGAACGTTTTGGAACAGGGCGAGGCCGAGGACTAAATCCAGTTTTCAACTCGCAAACCGGGCATCCGGACAAACTCGCGCATATTATTGGTTACGACGATCAGCCCCTCGCTACGGGCATGACCACCAATCTGCATATCATGAACGCCGCACGGCGTTCCAGCCTTGGCAAGTTCGGCCCTGATCTGGCCGTAATGTGCGGCGCCTTTTTCGGCAAAAGGCAGAACGTCCAAACGCGCGGTAAAATTTTCAATGGCGTTGATGTTTTCCTGGCGCCGGACGGATTTTTCAGCACCATAATAAAGCTCGCCCAGTGTGATGCTCGAAATACACAGTTGATCTGCCAGGGCGTTGAATTTCTCCCGCAGTTCCGGAGGATAAGTCTTCATTACATAGATACATATATTGGTATCGAGCATATATGTGAGCATCAGAAGGGCTCGCGCTCATCCAATGCAGGCTCTTCGCGAACGGAAAGAAAATCATCCGTTGCACGAGGGCCGGTCAGAAAAAGGTCGTCCCAGCGCTTTCCCTGCGGCACTATAACACGCGCAAGACCGATTTTCAGAACATCGACCTTATGCACGTCATCAGGAAAAGCCACGGCCTTCGGTAGCCTTACAGCTTGACTGCGATTGCTTATAAAAACCGTTGACGTAGCCATTGTCAGAGCCTCGTATATCCCGCCGGGATATACATAACGTCTAACGGGTTCGATTTCAAGATTTTGGGGCCGGTCGCCAGACGCTACCTTCCATCAGAGCTTCGGCTCTTCCTCGAGCAACGCCCGCACGAAATCGAACATGCCGTGGCGGCGGTCGCGGCGGACGCGTTCGGCCTTCACGATTGCTTCGACGGCCTCGAAGGCAGCCTGCAGGTCGTCATTGAGGATGACATAGTCGTAGTCGCGCCAGTGTTCGATCTCGGCACGGGAATTGAGGAGCCGGGTCTTGATGACCTCTTCGGTGTCTTCGGCGCGGCGATGCAGGCGCGATTGAAGTTCGGTCATGGTCGGCGGCAGGATGAAGATCGAAACGACATCCGCCTTCATCTTGTCCTGAAGCTGCTCGGCGCCCTGCCAGTCGATATCGAACAGCATGTCGCGGCCTGCGGCCATGGCATCTTCCACCGGCCCACGCGGCGTGCCGTAAAAATTGCCGTGAACTTCAGCCCATTCCAGCAGCGCATCGCTATCCCGCAGGCGCTCGAATTCACGCGTGGAAATGAAATGGTAGTGGATGCCGTCAATCTCGCTCTGGCGGCGCGGGCGCGTCGTGACGCTGACGGACAGGCCGATATTCTTGTCCTTGTCGAGCAGGTTGCGCGCAATCGTCGATTTGCCCGCGCCGGATGGCGAAGAAATCACCAGCATCAACCCTCTGCGGGCAATCGTGACGGGAGAGTTATTCACCGGGACCATTGGGTCTACTCCAGATTTTGGACCTGCTCGCGGAACTGGTCGATCACCACTTTCAGCTCTATGCCTGCTGCGGTTACCGCACTGGCGTTCGATTTGGAACAGATTGTATTCGACTCGCGGTTAAATTCCTGTGCAAGAAAATCGAGCTTGCGTCCTACGGGCCCGCCATTGGCCAAAAGCTCCCGCGACGCCTGAACATGGGCGTGCAGCCGGTCGATCTCTTCGCGCAGATCCGCCTTGGTGGCGAGCAGCGCCGCCTCGGCATGCAGCCGGTCACGGTCGAGACCATGCAAGCCGTCGCCGATGAGGGCGATCTGCTGGGCGAGCCGTGCCGCGATCTGTTCCGGCTGGCGGGAAGGATCGTTTTCAATGATGTCCGCGAGCTGCTCGATCCGGTTGATTTGACCGGACAGGATGCCAAACAGCGACGCCCCTTCCCGTTCGCGCATATCCTTCAGCTTCTCGACGGCGGCGGCGAAGCCGGCAAGCACATCGCCGTTGCGTGCGGCCTGCGCCTCCGCGTCATCTTCCGCCTCGCGAAAATCGACGAGCCCGCGCAGCGTAAGCAGCGTGTCGAAGCTCAGCAGCTTGTCTTCCACGACATCGCCAAGCTCCTTCTTCAGCGCCAGAACCGCCGCCAGAGCATCGCGGTTGATCACCGCCTCCAGCCGGTTTTCCGCAATCGCCAGCGTCAGGCCCGCCTGGATATTGCCGCGGGAAAGATGCTCGCCCGCGATTTCGCGCAGGGCCGTTTCCAGCGCTTCAAGACCGGTCGGCAGACGCAGGCGCACATCGAGCCCCTTGCCGTTCACCGAGCGCAATTCCCACGCCCAGCGGTAACGGCCGGAGGTTCCTTCGCTGCGTGCGAAGCCGGTCATCGATTGCAATGTCATATCTGGAAGCCCCCGTCATGCTGTGCAAAACCGGGCCCGTGCGGATCGCAGGGCCCGGTCAGGATTTTCAATTGTTGGCCGGCTTTTCCGCCTCGGCCCCGCCCGGCTGGCCATCCACGACAACATCGGGATTGGCGCCGGAGGCCGCCTTTTCGGCCTCTATCTTGCGCCAGCGGCGCACATTGGCGTTATGCTCTTCAAGCGTCTTTGCAAACACATGGCCGCCGGTGCCATCGGCAACGAAATAAAGGTCATCCGTGCGCCATGGATTGGCCACGGCCTCAAGCGCCGCCCGGCCCGGATTGGCGATGGGCGACGGCGGCAGGCCCTTGATGACATAGGTGTTGAACGGTGTCTGCTTCTGCAGGTCCGACTGGTAGATCGGACGGTCCGACGGTTTTCCATCGCCACCGAACAGGCCGTAGATGATCGTCGGGTCGGATTGCAGGCGCATGCCCTTCTTCAGACGGTTGTAGAACACCGAAGCGACATGGGCGCGCTCATCATCCTTGCCGGTTTCCTTCTCGACAATCGAGGCAAGCGTCACGAATTCCTCGATGGTCTTGATCGGAAGGTCCGGATCGCGCCGTTCCCAGATCATATTGATCAGCTTGTCCTGCGCCGCACTCATCTGGTTGATGATTTCTTCGCGCTTGGTGCCGCGGGTGAAGCGATAGGTATCGGGGCGCAGGCTGCCTTCCGGTGGCAGGGCCGAGGGCAGTTCGCCATCCAGCACTTCATCCGCTCCAAGGCGCGCAAACATCTGCTTTACGGTCAAACCTTCCGGCAGCGACACGGAATAAAGGATCGACTTGCCGGACTCCAGCAGCATCATGATATCCTTCATCGATGCGCCGGCCTTGATCTCATATTCGCCGGCCTTCAGCGTCTGGTCCTTTTGCAGGTAGCTGCCGGTCATCAGGCGGAAGACACGGGCGTTGGAGATGACCTCGTTACGCTCGAGATTATTGGCGATCTCGATAATGCCGGCACCGTTGCGCACAGTGAAATGTGTGTTCGTCTGGAGCGGACCGGGCTCCTGAAACGCATCGATCATGTAGTAGAAAGCGGCAATGGCCAGCACACAGACGGCAACCGCGAGCGTCATCAGAAAATTCAGAAAGATCACAAGCTGGCCGTGGGCCTTGCGGGAGCGCTTGGGCGGAGCCGGCACTTTTTCCGGCCGCAGGGCTTCCGTCGGGGATTTCGGAATGATCGGGCCGCGATTGCCTTCGCCCGCGCCGTTTTGTCCGTATTGTCCCTGGCTGTTCTGGTTCGTGTCGCTCACCGTCGGTCCTTTTCAGTTCGGCGTTGTCAGCGCTTTTTGCGCAGGTAATGCGGCAAAAACAGGTTCGGAATGTCTTCCTGCACCACATAGAGATATCGTGAAGCCTTGCTATTCCCGCTTCACGAACATCGTTTCGGACAAAGCCGATGGAGGAAGCAGCCTGCGGCCGGAAATTACCCCGAACCGGCAAACGCTTCCCATAAACGACTACAATATCGGCGCGAAAACCGGAATGGCTTTCGCAAGCAGCAATGCGCTCTTCAAAGGAAAGAACGTCCTTTGTCAGCACCCGGTGGGAGGGAGCCAGCGGCGGCAGAGCCGCCGCCGCAATTATGCTTCGTAACGACGCAGCACGAGGGAGGCGTTGGTGCCGCCGAAGCCGAAGGAGTTCGAGAGCGCCACATCGACCTTCCGCTTGCGCGCCTTGTGCGGGACGAGATCGATCTTCGTCTCCACATCGGGATTGTCGAGGTTCAGCGTCGGCGGAACGATGTTGTCGCGGATCGCAAGCGTCGCGAAGATCGCCTCGATAGCGCCCGCCGCACCGAGAAGATGGCCGGTGGCCGACTTGGTGGAAGACATGGAAATCTTCGAAGCCGATTCGCCGACAAGCCGCTCCACCGCGCCAAGCTCGATCGTATCGGCCATGGTCGAGGTGCCGTGGGCGTTGATGTAGTCGATATCGTCAGGCGTGAGACCTGCACGCTTCAGCGCCATCGACATGCAGCGATAGGCGCCTTCACCGTCCTCGGACGGTGCGGTGATGTGATAGGCATCGCCCGAAAGGCCGTAACCGACGACTTCCGCATAAATCTTCGCACCGCGCGCCTTGGCATGTTCCAGCTCTTCCAGAACGACGATGCCTGCACCTTCACCCATGACGAAACCGTCACGGTCGCGATCATAGGGACGCGAGGCCTTTTCCGGATTGTCATTGTGCTGGGTGGAGAGCGCCTTGCAGGCGGCGAAGCCAGCAAGCGCGATGCGGCAGACCGGCGATTCGGCGCCACCGGCGACCATGACGTCAGCATCGCCGAGCGCGATCAGACGGGCGGCGTCGCCAATGGCGTGCGCGCCAGTCGAGCAGGCCGTCACCACGGCATGGTTCGGTCCGCGCAGCTTGTGGCGGATGGAAACCTGGCCGGATACGAGGTTGATCAGGCGGCCGGGAATGAAGAATGGAGAAATGCGCCGAGGACCCTTGTCGCGCAGCGTATAGCCCGCCTCGACAATGCCCTCCAGGCCGCCGATGCCGGAGCCGATCAGAACGCCGGTGGCGATCTGGTCCTCGTCCGTTTCCGGATGCCAGTCCGCGTCGGCAAGCGCCATGTCGGCAGCAGCCATGCCGTACAGGATGAAAGGATCGATCTTGCGCTGTTCCTTGGGTTCCATCCAGTCATCGGCATTGAAGGTGCCGTTGGAACCATCGCCCACGGGAATGCGGCAGGCGATCTTTGCCGGAAGGTCTTCGACTTCGAATTCAGTCACGAGACGGGCGCCGTTCTGGCCGGCCAGCAGCCGCTCCCAGGTCACTTCCGTCCCGCATCCAAGAGGAGATACCATGCCGGTACCGGTGATAACGACACGCCTCATCGCCAATGCTCCGCCCTTATCCAAATCATCGGTCTTCATGCAACGCCGGACATCAGGAGATGTTCATCGGATGCTGCAGTATTTCAAATCTCAGCACGAAGGTTGTGGGCGCCGTTTCCGGCCCTTGCCCCCCATGCATTGCCCGGAACACGCACCACCCGCGGGCATGTTACCGTCTGCCTATAAAACATTGGCCCGGACGAGCCGGGCCAAGGACGGGAGGATATTGCACCTCCCCCATCAAGGTCGATCAGGCCTGGGCCTTCTCGATGAACTTTACGGCGTCGCCGACGGTCAGGATCGAGTCAGCTGCGTCGTCGGGGATTTCAACGCCGAATTCTTCTTCGAAAGCCATGACCAGTTCAACGGTGTCGAGCGAATCAGCGCCCAGATCGTCAATGAAGCTGGCGCCTTCGACAACCTTGTCGGCGTCAACGCCAAGATGATCAATTACAATTTTCTTTACGCGTTCTGCGATATCGCTCATGTCGGTTTCCTCGACCTTTATTTTGAAGGGAATGCCTTACGGCACCCTGCCCTGTTAGAAGCCCTCATGCGCCGTTCAAATCCGGCACTGCTGGCAAACCCGTTCAACCCGGTCCAAGCTAGACATCGTCACGCAAAATCGCAACGGCTTCCTGTCTCTCCGGGACGACTGTTCACAGTCTTGGCCCGCTTAACATGGTTTCAATCGGTCGAAAAGCCTGAAAACGCGCTAAGCACAGCGTATGACAGGCAATTTCGCCGAAAACCAGCCGGCGGGGCCTTGCGGCGCCAGCTACCCAAGAAGGTGCTTAAACAGCGCCGCAATCCTTTTATGACGGTCACAAGTGCCGTCAGATCATCGCCATGCCGCCGTTGACGTGCAGGGTCTGGCCGGTCATGTAGCCCGCCTCGTTGGAGGCGAGGTAGAGAACGGCCGAGGCGACTTCGGCACCTGTCCCCATGCGCTTCATGGGAATGGCGCCCATGATGGCGTCTTTCTGCTTGTCGTTCAGCTTGCCGGTCATCGCGCTTTCGATAAAGCCCGGCGCCACGCAGTTGACGGTGACGTTGCGGGTGGCGATTTCCTGGGCCAGCGACTTCGAAAAACCGATCATGCCGGCCTTGGAGGCGCAATAGTTGGCCTGACCGGGATTGCCGGTAACGCCGACGATGGAGGTGATGTTGATGATGCGGCCGAAACGGCGGCGCATCATCGGATGCGTCAGCTCGCGCGTCAGGCGGAACATCGCCGTCAGGTTCACTTCGATGACGTTATCCCAGTCCTCGTCGCTCATGCGCACGAAGAGGCCGTCCTTGGTGATACCGGCATTGTTGACGAGGATATCGACGCCTTCCAGCTCGGCTTCGGCCTTTTCGCCGAGCGCCTTTACTTCGGCGCGGTCGGCAAGGTTCGCCGGGAAAATCTTGACGCGTTCGCCAAGTTCCGCCGCCAGCGCTTCGAGCTTTTCAACGCGGGTGCCGTGCAGGCCCACAGTTGCGCCCTGGCTGTGCAGAAGGCGGGCGATTTCTTCGCCGATGCCGCCGGTCGCGCCGGTTACGAGAGCCTTGCGGCCTGTCAGATCAAACATGTCCTATTCCTTCTTTAGAGCTTCGGACTGAAAATGTTCAGCGCAGTTGCGCCCGATGAATGCGGCAGCCGGAGTATCCCGTCTCAGCCGATGAGGGTGGCAAGAAGCTGGTCGATATCGGCAGCGCCGTTGACGGCAACGCCGTTCACCGTCTTGTCGATGCGGCGGGCAAGGCCCGTCAGCACCTTGCCGGAGCCGATCTCGTAAAGCTGCGTGACATTGTTGGCGGCAAACCATTCCACCGTCTCGCGCCAGCGCACCTGGCCCGTCACCTGCTCGACCAGCAGGCCGGCGATCTCATTGGCATCGAAAACGGGGGCGGCGCGCACATTGGCGATGACCGGCACGACCGGGTTGTGCTTTTCGACGGCCGCCAGCGCCTCGCGCATGGCTTCCGCCGCCGGCGCCATCAGCGCGGAGTGGAAGGGTGCGGAAACCGGCAGCATGATGGCGCGCTTGGCGCCCTTTTCGGACGCGATCGCCGCAGCCTTCTCGACGGCGACCTTGCCGCCGGAGATGACGAGCTGACCGCCGCCATTGTCGTTGGCGATCTGGCAGACGCCGAGAATGGCCGCCTCTTCGCAGATTGCCGAAACGGCGTCATGCTCAAGCCCGATGATCGCCGCCATGGCGCCCTCGCCCACCGGCACGGCGGCCTGCATGGCGTTGCCGCGGATGCGCAGAAGACGGGCGGTATCGGCAACCGAAAAGGTGCCGGCGGCACAGAGCGCCGAATATTCGCCGAGCGAGTGGCCCGCGACATAAGAAACCGTATCGGACAGTTTGAAGCCGCGCGCTTCGAGAACCCGCATGACCGCCATGGACACAGCCATAAGCGCCGGCTGCGCGTTGGCGGTCAGCGTCAGCGTCTCTTCCGGGCCGTTCCACATGATATCGGAAAGCTTCTGGTCGAGCGCCTCGTCGACTTCCTGAAACACGGCGCGCGCTTCCGGATAGGTATCCGCCAGCTCCTTGCCCATGCCGACGGCCTGGCTTCCCTGTCCGGGAAATGTGAATGCAATACCCATGGGATGTCGTCCTTCTTGTCTGGCCTTGCCTTTATTCTTGTCGACTTCCATTCACATTCCCGCCAGCGAAGTCAAGGCTTGAAGCCCCATGGCAGGCCCATGTCAGGGGTTTTGCCGTCCTGTTTTCCCCTTATCTTTCATCATATTTTTTCTTGCACTGCGGCAATTCCCCATTACTTTCACACCACCTTCCAAACTATCTGGCCAAGCACCGGGACATTTCCATGAAACAGAGACTATTGGGCCGCACGGATATTTCCGTGTCTGAAATCTGCCTCGGCACGATGACGTGGGGCACGCAGAACACCGAAGCCGACGCGCATGCGCAGATGGATTACGCCGTCGAAAACGGCGTCAATTTCTTCGATACGGCAGAACTCTACCCCACCACCCCCGTTTCCGCCGAGACCCAGGGCCGGACGGAAGATTACATCGGCACTTGGTTTGAAAAGACCGGCAAGCGAGATCAGGTCGTGCTCGCCACCAAGGTCGCCGGTTCGGGACGCGATTATATTCGCGGCGGTCGCGATATCGACGCCGCCGCCATCCGCGAGGCGGTGGATACCAGCCTCAAGCGCCTGAAGACCGATTACATCGACCTCTACCAGATTCACTGGCCAAATCGCGGCACCTATCATTTCCGCGGCGTCTGGAGCTTCGATGCTTCCGGCCAGGAAAAGCAGCGCACGCTCGCCGAAATCACCGAAAAGCTCGAAACGCTCGGCGAACTGGTGAAGGCCGGCAAGATCCGCGCCATCGGCCTTTCCAACGAGAGCGCCTGGGGCACGCAGAAATATATCGACATCGCCAAGGCCAACGGCCTGCCGCGCGTCGCCACGATCCAGAACGAATATAACCTGCTCTATCGCAGTTTCGATCTCGACATGGCGGAAGTTGCCCATCACGAGGATGTCGGCCTGCTCGCCTATTCGCCGCTGGCAGCCGGGCTGCTGACCGGGAAATACCAGAACGGCGCGCGCCCGGCGGGATCGCGCGGAACCATCAACAAGGACCTCGGCGGCCGTTTGCAGCCGCATCAGGAAGCGCCGGTCAAGGCCTATCTGGAGCTTGCCGCACAGCATGGAATCGATCCGGCAAAGCTCGCCATCGCCTTCTGCCTGACACGTCCCTTCATGGCCTCGGCCATCATCGGCGCGACGACGATGGAACAGTTGAAGGTGGATATTGCGGCTGCGGATGTGACGCTGTCGGACGAGGTGCTGACGGGTATCGCAGCCATCCACCGGCAATATCCAATGCCGATCTGATGATCAAACGGCGCGCTTTTTCACGGTCGCCCTTGCATTCCGGGCAAAAATCCGTATAAGCGCGCTGTTCACAACACCCGGTCCAACTGGCTGGTGGCTGAACGGAGGGCTGGTTCCGGTAACGGAACAGCAGGAACCATAAGGTTTTTCCGGCCTCCCGTGTCTCCGCTCTCGACCGTCTCGAACAACGCTTTTCTTGCTTTAAGGCTCACGCCTTTTCAGGAGCAGTCGTTGAGGCTTAGCGCCGTTGCCGGGTGAAGGACGAAACGCAAGAAAGGCAAAGCTTAAATGGCTCTTTACGAACACATCTTCCTTGCCCGGCAGGATATTTCTGCCCAGCAGGTCGACGCACTTGTCGAGCAGTACAAGGGCGTTATCGAATCGTTCGGCGGCAAAGTCGGACGCATCGAGAACTGGGGTCTGAAGTCCCTCACCTACCGCATCAAGAAGAACCGCAAGGCTCACTACGCTCTCATGGACATCGACGCTCCGGCGGCCGCCATCCATGAAGTCGAGCGCCAGATGCGCATCAACGAAGACGTTCTTCGCTACATGACCATCGCCGTCGAAGCCCACGAAGAAGGCCCGTCCGCGATGATGCAGAAGCGCGACCGTGACGACCGTCCGCGCCGTGACGGCGACCGTCCGGACCGTGGCCCGCGTGAAGATCGTGGCCCCCGCGCACCGCGCGAAGGTGGCTTCGGCGACCGCGAAGACCGTCCGCGCCGTCCGCGCGAAGACCGTGCATAAGAAGGAGTTTTGACCAATGGCTGACGCATCCTCTTCCCAGGCACGCCGCCCGTTCCACCGCCGTCGCAAGACGTGCCCCTTCTCCGGCGCAAACGCTCCGAAGATCGACTACAAGGACGTTCGTCTCCTGCAGCGCTACATTTCCGAGCGCGGCAAGATCGTTCCGTCCCGCATCACGGCCGTTTCCCAGAAGAAGCAGCGCGAACTCGCCCAGGCGATCAAGCGCGCCCGCTTCCTCGGCCTGCTGCCTTACGTCGTAGCGTAATACACTAAACGAAGACCCTCTGGTCCCAAACCAGAGGGTCTTCATCCTTCCGCGTTGGGCGCGGATCGATACCATAAAACCCATGTTGGGGATGAGGCTCCACGGAGCAATCCTCTAACTGCTTTAGTTTCAGCAGGACAGCGAAGTGCAAAAGTTGAACCAGACAGTGCTGATCACCGGCGTTCTCGCCGGCATATGCGCCGCGTTTTTGACGCTTGGCGCAACGGCACAGTCGTCCTTTTCCTTCCTGCTCTATGCCGGTTCCGCCATGCCCATCCTGATCGCAGGCATGGGCTGGGGCAATCGCGCCGCCATCGTCGCGATCATCACCACGGCCATCATCGGCGCTCTCGTCATGTCGCCGCTGTTTGCGCTGACCATTGCTATCTTCACGCTGATCCCGGCGGGCTGGCTTTCGCATCTCGCCAATCTGGCACGCCCGGCTTCCGAACTCGGCGGCCCGGACGATCTTCTCGCCTGGTATCCGCTCTCCGGCATCGTCCTGCACCTGTGCATTCTGGTCTCCATCGCCGTCGTCATTCTCGGCTGGATGATCGGTTACGGCCCCGATCTGGTCGCCCGCATGGTCGATATCATGATGACCTCGGTGCAGAACCGTGAGCCGCTGTTCGAACCCAATGCCGAGGCGCTCGCCCAGACGAAATCGCTGCTGGTGCTGATGCTGCCGATCGTGCAGGGCGGCCTGTGGGTCATCCTTCTGTTTGCGGCCTATTATTTCGCGACCCGGGTGGTCGGCTCCTTCGGCAAGGGCCTTCGCCCGCGTGAGGATATCGCTTCCGCGCTGCGCATGCACCGCAACGCCATCTTCATTTTTCTGGCCGGCATTGTCGCCATGTTCCTCGGCGGCGTCGCGGCCATGGTCGGCGCGGTCATCTGCGGCACCTTCGGCGCGGGCTTTCTGATGGCGGGTTACGCCTCGCTGCACAAGCGCGCCCGCGGCAAGGACTGGCGGCTGCCGGTTCTCATTCTCGCATATCTCTCGGCGGTCTTTGTCTTTCCGCTGTTCATCATTCTCGTGTTCGGCCTGAGCGACGTGCGCAGCACGATCTCTCTTACTCCGACGCGGAAAACCGACAATACGAACGAAACCAAACCATAGAAAGGATCAAGAAGATGGACGTCATTCTTCTCGAACGCATCAACAAGCTCGGCCAGATGGGCGAAACCGTAAAGGTTCGCGACGGCTACGCCCGTAACTTCCTGCTGCCGCAGGGCAAGGCGCTGCGCGCCAACGCTGCCAACAAGGCACGTTTCGAAACCGAGCGCGCAACGCTCGAAGCCCGTAACCTCGAGCGCAAGTCGGAAGCCCAGAAGGTTGCCGAGGCTCTGGAAGGCAAGTCCTTCATCGTCGTCCGCTCGGCTGGCGAAACCGGTCAGCTCTACGGCTCTGTCGCCGCTCGCGACGTCGTTGAAATCCTCGGCGCAGAAGGCTTCAACATCGGCCGTAACCAGGTTGAACTGAACACGCCGATCAAGACCATCGGCCTGCACAACGTTACCCTTCACCTGCATGCCGAAGTCGAGCTGCAGGTTGAGCTGAACGTTGCCCGTTCGGCTGAAGAAGCCGAGCGTCAGGCCAAGGGCGAAAGCCTCACCTCCGCTGACGCCATCTACGGCGTTGACGAAGACGCGCTGCGTCCGGAAGACTTCTTCGATCCGGAAGCTGACCGCGACGGCGACGACGAATAAGATCTGGCTTAACGGTCAAAGGAAAACCCCGGATGGAAGCATCCGGGGTTTTTTGTTTGCGCGCTGAGAGTTTGCAGGGAAGTTTACCCCCCTCTGCCCTGCCGGGCATCTCCCCCTCAAGGGGGGAGATCGAATCGTGGCTACCGTTCGACCATCTCAACGTTGCGATTTTGGCGATGTAAGCCCGCCTTGCCGATCTCCCCCCTTGAGGGGGAGATGTCCGGCAGGACAGAGGGGGGTGTCCCGCAGCAAATTCGGCGTAATACTACTTCTCCGCCGTCTCCGCTCCCTCCGGCGCCACGCTCTTATCCACATGCACCACCACCGACATGCCCGGCGACAGATCCGCCGCCAGCGGCTGATCGGCATCGATGGCGATACGCACGCCGAGGCGCTGGGCGATCTTTACGAAATTGCCCGTCGCATTGTCCGGCTTGATGACGGCGAATTCCGAGCCGGTGGCGGGCGAGAACCTCTCCACATGGCCGGTAAGCTTGCGGCGATGCAGCGCATCCACGGCGATCGTCACCGGCTGGCCGACCTGCATGCCCGCAAGCTGGGTTTCCTTGAAATTGGCGATGACCCAGACATCATGCGGCACGACGGCCATCAGTTGCGTTCCGGCGGTGACATATTGTCCGGTGCGGACGCCGACTTCGCCGAGCCTGCCATCCACGGGCGCGTGGATTTCGGTATTGGCAAGGTCGATCCGGGCAAGCTCGACGGCCGCTTCTGCATTGGCGACGGCCGCCTGCAGCGAGCTGCGGTTGACGATGATGGTTTGCAGATCCTGCCGCGAAACCTCAAGCGCCGCCTTGGCCTGCGAAAGCGACGCCCGCGCCTTTTCGAGCGCGGCATGGGCCTCTTCCTGAAGACTGGAGGTTCCCGCACCGCTCTTGATGAGGTTATCCTGACGGTCGGATGCGAGCTGCGCCTGTTTCAGCGAGGCCTGGGCGCTGTCGACCGCCGCCTGGCTGGAAAGAATATTGGCATTGGCCGCATTTTCCTGCTGGCGGGAATTATCGAGAGCCGCCTTCTGCGTATCGAGCGTTGCTTCCGCCTGCGCCTGCTTCTGGCGGTAGATGCGGTCATCGATCTTCGCCAGCAGCGCGCCTTGGCTGACCTCCTGATAATCCTTCACCGGCACGTCCACGACATAGCCGCTCACCTGCGGGCTCATCGTCGTGACATAACCGCGCACGAAGGCGTTGTCGGTCATTTCGACGGTGGAAAGGAACGGCGGCAGCCGCCAGGCGTAAAGCACCAGCGCCACGCCGGCGAGACCGCCGAGCAGCACGAGAATGGAAACGGGGGTAAAAAACTTCTTCAGCATTTTGTCACTCTTGGAATGTTCAAGACTGTGGTGCCGGTGAGGCATCGATTTCTTTCCGGAAAAGGAAAGGGCGGATGCGCAGCCATGCAAGGTGGATCAAAAGCGTGGCCAGCGCCAGCGC
The DNA here is from genome assembly GCF_900101425.1 of Rhizobium sp. NFACC06-2. Taxonomy (NCBI): domain Bacteria; kingdom Pseudomonadati; phylum Pseudomonadota; class Alphaproteobacteria; order Hyphomicrobiales; family Rhizobiaceae; genus Rhizobium; species Rhizobium sp. NFACC06-2. The sequence continues at coordinate 422,615 of NZ_FMVA01000002.1, forward strand.
AGAGACGACGGAGACCAGCAGGAATGTGTCATTATAGGCAAGCACATAGGCCTCCTTGCTGACCTGCTGGCCAAGCAGCGACAGTCCTTCGGCCTTCAGCAATGCCGGATCGGTGATGACATGGCTGTAAGCGCCGGAAAGCTGCGAGACGCGCTGGGCGACCATCGGATTGGTGAGCAGGATATTTTCCACCAGAATATTGGAGTGGAATTTCTCCCGCAGCGTCACGAAACTGCCGAGCAGGCCGGTCATCAGCATCGATCCGGTGATCTGGGTAAATAGGAAGATGGTGATGAAATTCACCAGATAGGGCGCACCCCGGGCCAGAGCGGCGGCAAAACCCTTGGCCATGACGGGCGGCAGGAACATGGCAGCGCCAAAGGCAATCATCATCTGGCTGAGATACATCTCACCCGGCCGCGTCAGATTGTTGGACTGGCTATCCATGAACGAACCGGCGGCGATCAGCGCCAGCGCAATCACGTGGGCGGTATCGACGTATTTCGTGAGCATCAGCCACGCACAGGCAGCACCGCCGAGAACGGTCGCCAAAAGCACCAGCGCATAAAGTGTCGTCGTCTGTTCGTTCAGCAAGCCGAGCTGCTGGTAAAAGCTGACCGCCGTTGAGGATTGCTCGGAGGAAACCGCACGGTAGACAAGCAGGACCGCAATAATGTGCAGGTTGGTTTTCGAGAAAATCCAGCGCAGGTCGAGCAGCGGATTCTTGCGCGGCAATTCGATGAAAGCCATGAGGGTCAGAAGTGTGATCGACGTTGCCAGAAGAACGCCCAGCCACCAGGTTTCGAACCACCAGTAGAACCGGCCGAGCGTGAGCATGACCGCCAGACAGCCGAGACCACCTGCAAACAGAAGATAGCTCAGAATATCCATGCGCTCGATAACTTTCGCGCGCGGCGGCGGCGTGACTTTCAGCACATAGATCATGGCGAAAGCGATCAGCGCGAATCCCACTTCCATGGAATAGAGCGCATTCCAGCCGTCGATTTCCAAGAGGGATGGCGAGACGATGCGCGCGAGCGGCGCCGACAGCAGCGTACCGGTCAGCGCTATGCTGAAACCGAGCGAGAATTTCCGCGCAGGCGGAAAGGCCTCCAGAATATAGAGAAAGCCGAGCGACGAGATCGGTGCGGCGGCCATGCCACTGACAAAACGGATAACGATTGCCGAATGCAGGTCTGTCACGAACAGGTTGAGACAGGAAGCGACGACAAACACGATAATCGAAACTTCGGCGAAAGGCCGCAGGCCATATTGCGCCCGGACCTTGAACAGCGCGATGGAAAAGGTGGCATAGGGCGCCATATAGGCGGCGGACAGCCAGGCGACCTCGGCCACGGTGGCGGAAAACTCGCCCTGCAACTGGTAAATATTGGCCATGACGAGGTTCATGCCCAGGCCCTGGGTAATGAAGAACGACAGGCCCGCGAAGATGAAACACAGCCGCAGCCATAGCGGCCGCTCGACCGGCTGAGGTGCGGCGGCGGCAGGCTCTGGCACGGCTTCACTCGCGCCCGAAGCACTCACCGGCGTCACTGCCTCTTCCGGAAGGTCGGCGGGTTTGGAGACCGCCTCGGCATTTCGGGCAGCGGCCTCATCTGCGGTTTGTGGCACCGGGGTACTCACGATTGCGCCCTCCCCGCCGCCAGATTTTGCAGATTGGCCGAAAGCCGGCGCATGACATCGAGCGCCATAGCCAGTTCCTGCGAAGAAATATCGGCGGCAATCTCGGAGCGCAGCGACTTCGCCATCGCCTGCACCGTCTCGGAGGTTCTCTCCCCTTCTGCCGTCATGTGGATGCGTTTGGCGCGGCGGTCGTTCTCATCGGAACGGCGCTCGATGAGGTTCTGTTTCTCCATGCCATCGAGCACCCGCACCAGCGTCGGCGTTTCGATTTCCATTTCCTCGGCAAGCTCGGTCTGCGTCAGCGGTCCACGACGCGAGAGCGCAAAGAGCGCTCGCGCCCGTGCAAGCGTCAGCCCGCTCTCCCCCACCCGCGCATCGAAAAACGCGCGCAGTTTGCGGGTGAAAGCGGAGACTTCATCCAGAAGCTGTTCCTTGTCGGTCTCGCGGGACATGTCAGCAAGCCTTATAATTAGCACACTACTTATTTTCTGCCTATTTATTCGTAAGACTGACGATTTTCAAGTTTCTTTCACGCCGGGTCTGCCATGCGATAAACTCATGGCAGCGAATCACCTTGCCGGAAGGATCCGGCGCCTTGTCCCCAACCCGCCTGTGGATTGCTGGGGACAACTGAAGAAGTGATCGAGCTTCGCAGAGCGGACGTCAGCCTGCCATAGAGTGTTGCAACATTATCATTGACTGCCATGCCCCAGAAAGCCAAACCCGAGGTTCAAGGACAAAGGCAAAGGGAGATCGCGCAAACCATGAACGACGCTGTGAGAAAGATCACCCCCGCGCAACCGGCGGAACCGCATTACCGCGAAGCGCCGAACAACATCGAGGCCGAACAGGCGCTGCTCGGCGCCATCCTCGTCAATAACGACGCCTATTACCGCGTGTCGGACTTCCTGAAGCCCGTTCACCTTTACGAACCGCTGCACCGCAAGATTTTCGAGGTGGCGGGCGACATCATCCGCATGGGCAAGACCGCCAATCCGGTGACGATCAAGACCTTCCTGCCCGCCGACGACAAGATCGGCGATCTGACGGTGGCGCAGTATCTTGCACGTCTGGCGGCGGAAGCCGTCTCCATCATCAATGCGGAAGATTACGGCCGCGCGATCTATGATCTGGCGCTGCGCCGCGCGCTGATCCAGATCGGCGAGGATGTCGTCAACATCGCCTATGACGCGCCGCTCGACATGCCGCCGCAGGCGCAGATCGAAGACACCGAGCGGCGTCTGTTCGAGCTGGCGGAAACCGGCCGTTACGATGGCGGTTTCCAGTCGTTCAACGATGCAGTAGCGCTGGCGATCGACATGGCGGGCGCCGCCTTCGAACGCGACGGCAATCTCTCCGGCATTTCCACCGGCATTCATTCGCTCGACGCCCGCATGGGCGGGTTGCAGCGTTCCGACCTTATCGTGCTTGCCGGTCGTCCCGGTATGGGCAAGACCTCGCTTGCGACCAACATCGCCTACAATATCGCCGCATCTTACGAGCAGGAAGTGCAGCCGGACGGGTCGTACAAGGCGAAGAACGGCGGCGTCGTCGGTTTCTACTCGCTCGAAATGTCGTCCGAACAGCTCGCCACCCGTATCATTTCCGAGCAGACCGAAGTGTCTTCCTCGAAAATCCGCCGCGGTGACATTACCGAGGCTGACTTCGAAAAGCTTGTCGCCTGCTCCCAGATGATGCAGAAGGTGCCGCTTTACATCGACCAGACCGGTGGTATCTCGATTGCCCAGCTTTCCGCCCGCGCCCGCCGCCTGAAGCGCCAGCGTGGCCTTGACGTTCTGGTGGTCGACTACGTTCAGCTTATGACCGGCTCCGGCAAGAGCGGCGAAAACCGCGTGCAGGAAATCACCCAGATCACCACGGGTCTGAAAGCGCTCGGCAAGGAACTCAACGTTCCGATCATTGCGCTGTCACAGCTCTCCCGTGCGGTGGAAAGCCGCGAAGACAAGCGCCCGCAGCTTTCCGACCTGCGTGAATCCGGCTCCATCGAGCAGGACGCCGACGTGGTGCTTTTCGTGTTCCGCGAGGAATACTACGTCAAGAACATGGAGCCGCGCGATATTTCCGATCCCAAATATGCCGAATGGGAAGCGCTGTTCGACAAGGTGAAAGGCACGGCCGACGTGATCATCGCCAAGCAGCGTCACGGACCGACCGGCACGGTAAAGCTCGCCTTCCAGTCCGAATTCACCCGCTTTACGGATCTGGCCGATCCGAGCTTCAGCCAGTACGAAGAACATTGATCTGAAGCACAGCGAGGGTGATGTATTTTTGCCCTCGCTGCGCCCGTTGCATTTCGAACGCAGAGTCCGGAATCTTTTCAGGACTTTGGCAGGATTTTTTTACAATCCGATTCCGCGCAGCAGCGCCACGGCGGCAACACCGAGCGTTGCGGCCGGCAGAAGGCTGAGGCGCAGCGCCGCGATGGCGGTTATCGCGCAGGCGATGGTTTCTGCCGGCCCACTGGCGAGCGCTGTCGGCGTCACCACGGCCATCAGGACGGCGGGCGGCACCACGCCGAGCGCCTTTTTCAGGCGCGGTGTCAGCGTAAAATGAGTGACCAGCAACAGGCCGCCAAGGCGCGTGGCGACGGTTGTCGCCATCATGGCAAGGATTGTCAGCAGCGTATTCGGATCGAGTGTCATGCCGGCTGCTCCGCCTGTTCCTCGTGGCCAAAGGCGGCGACGGCCAGACCCGCCAGCGCGCCGGCGGCGATATACCAGGCGCCGGGAACCAGCGCGTGGGTGAGACAGGCGGCGGCGGCGCTTGCCAGAAGCACGAAGCCGGTTTCCCTGCCCTTCCAGAACCCCATGAGCAGCACGATGAAGACGGCGGGAAAGGCGAAATCCAGACCGACGACCGACATATCCCCCACCACCGAACCGAGCAGCGCGCCGGCAAGAGTTGCAAGGTTCCAGACGAGATAGATCGACAGCGCAGCGCCGGTGAAAAAGGCCGCCGTCAGCCTGCCGGCGATGACGCGGAATTCGGACAATGCCCAGGATTCATCCGTCAGCACCAGCATGGCGGCATATTTGCGCCAGCCCCTGAAATCCTCCAGCTTGCCGGCGATGGAGGCGCTCATCAGCACATGGCGCAGATTGACCAGCAGCGCCGCAAAGCCGAGCGCGCTCCAGCTTGCCGGATGCGTCCATAAATCCATCGCCACGAATTGCGAACCGCCGGCAAAGACCAGCAGCGACATCAGCGAGGCTTCGAGCGGCGACAGGCCCTTGCCGATGGCGACAGCGCCGAAGACCACGCCAATCGGCACCATGGCGACCAGCAATGGCGCGGCGGCCCGCAATCCCGCGCTGAATTCCGCGCCTTTTCCCGATATCGACATCGCATTCTCCCTTTCGAAAGAGAGGGATTACGCTTGCGACATTGTTCGGTCTTGAACGAAAGTGATGTCAGGCGGTTTTCTGCTGAAGCGTCGCCTTTTCTTTTGTCGCATTTCCGAACGGAAATGCGGCCTTTGAACTCAGGCCAACCGGAACTGCCCCGGTGTGACACCGGTGCGGGCCTTGAAATGCCGGGTGAAATGCGCCTGGTCGGCAAAACCGCACATCGCCGCCACCTCGGCCGGCATCTCGCCGGCGCGCAGAAGCCGGCGCGCCCTGCGGATGCGCACATCCGTCAGATAGGCATGCGGGGTGATGTGAAACTCTTTCCTGAAAGCGCGAATGAGGTGCGCACGGCTGAGACCGGCGATGGAGGCCAGTTCCTCTAGGCCGATATCGCTCTCGTAATTGTCGGAAAGATAATCGCGGGCGGTATAAACCGCCGTTTTCTCGCGTGTTTCGACGGGCAGGATAATGGCGCTGCCGTGCCTGCCGAACAGGGCGGCGAGAACCGAGAACATGCCCTCATCCGCCTCCAGAGCGCCGGATTTCTCCTCCAGCCGCCGATGCGCCATCTGGAAAGCCGCCGCCATCTGCGGATCGCGGGGCAAAAATCTCGGAAAGGAGGGCGTGCCTTGAAAGGCCCTGCCCGTCACATCCTCGATAATATCGCGCAGCAAGCCGATATCGGGATAGATCATCCGATAACGATAACCGCCGCCGCCCGGTGCGCCATCGTGAACCTCATCCGGGTTGATGAGATAAAGATGCCCCGGCCCCGTCTGCTCGGTTGTGCCCTGAATGGTGGAAATCTGCGAGCCGCTTTCGATTGCGCCGATCGAGAAGGTATCATGCGCATGCGGCGAATATTCATGGGTCAGAAAAGTCGCGCTCAGGCACTCCATGCCGCCAAAACGCCTGTCGCGCCAGAAACGCGTGGTTTCCGTCGTCGCAATCGGCATGACGTCTATGGCCTGTTCCTGCGAAACATTGTGCATGAGCAAAGTTTAGAGCATTCGATCCTTACCGTCTTGAACAAAAGTGCTAGGGTCTGGCCGGTTCCAAAATCAACCGGACGCATGGCATGACAGACGACTTCGAAGACAGCTTTCCCGAAAACGAAACCGACATTTTCGAGCACGCGCCGCTGAGGCTGACCGTCGATCTCGGCGCTCTGGCCGATAATTGGCGGGACATGAAGAAGCGTTCCGGCAGGGCGCGGACGGCAGCGGTGGTCAAGGCCGATGCCTATGGTCTCGGTATCGAGGATTGCGGGGCGACGCTTTACCATGCCGGCGCGCGCGATTTCTTCGTGGCGACTGTGGCCGAGGGTGCGACCCTGCGTTCCTATGCCCCGGAAGCGCGTATCTTCGTGCTATCAGGCATCTGGCAAGGCCAGGAACGCCAAGTTTTCGACAATGATCTGGTGCCGGTTCTGGCCTCAGAGGAGCAGCTTTCCTTCTGGATGGCGACGGTTGCCGAGCGGGGCGATCACCCCTGCGCGCTGCATGTGGATACGGGCTTCAACCGCCTCGGTCTGCCCCTCGACGACGCGCTGTTTCTGGCTGAAGACGTGACGCGGCCGGCGAGTTTCGACCCGGTTCTGGTGCTGTCGCACCTCGCCTGCGCCGACACGCCCTCATCGCCAATGAACAGCGTCCAGCTCGAATCATTCCGAAAGGTTAGCGCTGCTTTCGAAGGCATCGAATCAAGCCTCTCGGCTTCCGCCGGTATCTTCCTCGGCTCGGACTATCATTTCGACCTCACCCGCCCCGGCATCGCCCTTTATGGCGGCGAAGCGGTCAACGGCATGGCGAACCCGATGCGTCCCGTCGCCACAGCCGAAGCGCGGATCATTCAGATTCGCGAAGCGGGCGAGGGACAGACCGTGAGTTATGGCGGCACCTTTCTGCTGAAGCGCGCAAGCCGCCTTGCCATCGCTTCCGTGGGTTACGCGGATGGATATCAGCGTTCGCTTTCCGGTTCCGGCATTCCGCTGCGCGAAATGGGCCATGGTGGCGCCTATGGCGTCGTCAACGGCCACAGGGTGCCGGTCGCCGGCCGCGTGACCATGGACCTCACCATTTTCGACGTGACGGATGTTCCGGCCAATGCCATCCGTGCCGGCGACTATATCGAGCTTTTCGGTCCCAATGTGCCTGTCGACGAGACCGCGCGGGCGGCCGGCACCATCGGCTACGAGATGCTGACGGGGCTTGGCCTGCGTTACGAGCGGCAATATCTGATGGCCGACGACTGAGCCGCGCCTTTAGCCCTTGGAAAGCTGCGGTGACCTGTGCTAGAAGAGAACAAAAGGAGATCGAAATGCCCGAAATCCATTTGAGCGAGCAGGACGAGAAGTTCATCGAGGAGCAGGTGGCGGCGGGCATCTACAGCGATGCGGACGCGGTTATTCATGCGAGCCTGCAGTTGTTGAGCAGTGACGAGGGACGACTCGCGGAGCTCCGGAAGATGATTCACGAATCTGACGCAGAGTTCGAACGGGGTGACTACGTGACCTTTTCGACGGATGATGATCTGACCGCCTACATCATCGAACGCGCCAGAAACGAAAAGTGACAAAGGCCCGCACTTATTCCCTCTCATCGCGTGCCATTCGTGATCTTATCCATCTCTATAAATTTCTGGAGGACAAAAATCCGGTCGCCGGCGAACAGCTCGTATCGGCTATTGAGCGGAAAATCCGGGATACAGCCCGGCTGGGTCTAACCGGAGTTTCCCGTGACTGGATCAGCAGCGGTCTTCGTGCCGTAAATCACAAAAACCGCTGCATCTATTTTCGTGTAAAAGAAAACGAACTGCGCATATTGCGCATCGTCCACGGCCATCAACACATTGGCACTGAAGACGTAGAAGAAGAAAACTGACATAACATGGCCAAAGCCAAGACCCAATTCGTGTGCCAGAACTGCGGCACGGTTCACAACCGCTGGGCGGGAAAATGCGAAGGCTGCGGCGAATGGAACACCATCGTCGAGGAGGACCCGATGGGTGGCATCGGCTCCGGGCCGGGCAAGACACCCAAAAAGGGTCGACCTGTCACCCTCACCTCGCTTTCCGGCGAGATCGAGGAAGCGCCGCGCATTCCGACCGGCATTAGCGAACTCGACCGGGCGACCGGCGGCGGTTTCGTGCGCGGTTCTGCGGTTCTGATCGGCGGCGATCCGGGCATCGGCAAATCGACGTTGCTGATGCAGGCCGCAGCGGCCCTTTCGCGGCGCGGGCATCGCATCATCTATGTCTCGGGTGAAGAGGCGGTGGCGCAGGTGCGTCTGCGCGCCCAGCGTCTCGGGGCTGCGGAAACCGATGTGCTGCTGGCGGCGGAAACCAATGTCGAGGATATTCTGGCGACGATTTCCGAAGGCAAGCGGCCCGATCTCGTTATCATCGATTCCATCCAGACGCTGTGGAGTGATACGGCCGATTCCGCCCCCGGCACGGTGACGCAGGTGCGCACCGGTGTGCAGGCGATGATCCGCTTCGCCAAGCAGACCGGCGCGACCATGGTGCTCGTCGGCCATGTCACCAAGGAAGGCCAGATCGCCGGTCCGCGCGTGGTCGAGCACATGGTCGATGCCGTGCTTTATTTCGAAGGCGACCGCGGACATCATCATCGCATCCTGCGCACCGTCAAGAATCGCTTCGGGCCGACCGATGAAATTGGTGTTTTCGAAATGTCGGATCGCGGTCTCCGGGAAGTCTCCAACCCCTCCGAACTGTTTCTCGGCGAGCGCAACGAAAAGTCGCCGGGTGCTGCGGTTTTTGCCGGCATCGAGGGCACGCGGCCCGTGCTTGTCGAGGTGCAGGCGCTGGTCGCTGCCACTTCGCTGGGTACGCCGCGTCGCGCCGTGGTCGGCTGGGACAGTTCCCGCCTCGCGATGATTCTGGCCGTGCTGGAGGCCCATTGCGGCGTGAAGCTCGGCCAGCATGATGTCTATCTGAATGTCGCGGGCGGCTACCGCATTTCCGAACCGGCCGCCGATATGGCGATTGCCTCGGCGCTGGTTTCCTCGCTTGCCGGTCTTGCCCTGCCCGCCGATTGTGTTTATTTCGGCGAAATCAGCCTGTCGGGCGCGGTTCGGCCGGTCTCGCATACGGGCCAGCGATTGAAAGAAGCTGAAAAACTTGGCTTTTCCGCCGCACTTCTGCCGTCTGGTTCGGCTGAATTGCCGAAAGCGGGCAAGGGTCGCTGGACGGAAATTGAAAGCCTGCCGGACCTCGTCGCCCGCATCGCCGGCTCCGGCAACCGGTTCAAACAGGTTGAGGACGACGAATATTGATCCTTTCGCCAAGGGAAACAGTGGTGTAAGAGGATCGCAAAATTGGCAAGGCAGCGTCTGACAAGGCGTCGCACCTCCGGAGTTGGTATATGCCCATTACAATTTTCGACGGCATCGTCATCGCCGTTGTTCTTTTCTCCGCCCTTCTTGCAATGGTGCGCGGTTTTTCACGCGAGATTCTGTCGATTGCGAGCTGGGGCGGTTCGGTCGCCGCCGCCTATTATCTCTATCCCGTCCTGCTGCCCTATGCGCGCAACTATACCGATGACGACAAGATCGCCATTGCCGGTTCGGCAGGCGTGGTCTTCCTCGTCTCGCTGATCGTGATTTCCTTCATCACCTCGCGCATTGCCGATTTCATCATCGACAGCCGCATCGGCGCTTTGGATCGCACGCTCGGTTTCCTGTTCGGCGCGGCGCGCGGCATTCTGCTGCTTGTCGTCGCGGTCGCCTTCTGGAACTGGCTGGTGGATGTGAAGACGCAGCCGGAATGGGTGACGCAGGCGAAGTCCAAGCCCTTCCTCGATGGGCTGGTGGGCAAGCTGGAGGCGGTTCTGCCTGACGATATCGAACCGCAGATCCGCGCCCGCATCCTCGGAAAACCACAGGAACCGACAGCCACGCAGGCGCCTGCGGAAGATGTGCCGGCAACAAATCCGCCGGCAACGAATAATTGACACAGTGTCGCGCCTTGCAATGCATGCAAGGCGCGCTATTTGTGCTAAATATCAAGCACGACACAGACGGACCGACCGGGTGAAATACTCACCGGAGAGGTCTTTCTTTTTTCTCGGTAGAGAGCAAGGGCAAGCCGGATGATTGAGCCGCTTTCGCATTCCCCGTTCCCTGGGGCCACTTTCAAGGAAGAGATCGACGGCGATACGCTGCATGAAGAATGCGGCGTGTTTGGCATTCTCGGCCATGCCGACGCCTCGGCGCTGACCGCTCTCGGGCTGCATGCGCTTCAGCATCGCGGCCAGGAAGCAGCCGGCATCGTCTCCTTCGATGGCAAGCGCTTCCATCAGGAACGCCATATGGGCCTCGTTGGCGATCATTATACCGATCCCGCAACCCTTGCCCGCCTGCCCGGCTCCATCGCCATTGGCCACACCCGTTATTCCACGACAGGCGAAGTGGCGATGCGCAACGTGCAGCCGCTGTTTGCCGAACTGGAAGAAGGCGGCATTTCCATTGCCCATAACGGCAATTTCACCAACGGCCTGACGCTTCGCCGCCAGATCATCGCCACCGGCGCCATCTGTCAGTCGACATCCGATACCGAAGTCGTCCTTCACCTCATCGCCCGCTCGCGCCACTCCTCCACAGCCGATCGTTTCATCGACGCCATCCGCCAGATGGAAGGCGGTTATTCGATGCTGGCGATGACGCGCACCAAGCTGATCGCCGCGCGTGACCCGATCGGCATCCGCCCTCTCGTCATGGGCGAGCTGGATGGCAAGCCGATCTTCTGCTCGGAAACCTGCGCTCTCGATATCATCGGCGCGAAGTTCGTTCGTGACGTCGAGAACGGCGAAGTCATCATCTGCGAAATCCAGCCTGACGGTTCGATCACCATCGATGCACGCAAGCCTTCAAAGCCGCAGCCGGAGCGTCTCTGCCTGTTCGAATATGTCTATTTCGCCCGCCCCGATTCCGTCGTCGGCGGCCGCAACGTCTATACGACGCGCAAGAACATGGGCATGAACCTTGCCAAGGAAGCCCCGCTGGAAGCCGATGTGGTGGTTCCGGTTCCCGATGGCGGCACGCCGGCAGCACTTGGTTTTGCGCAGGAAAGCGGTATTCCCTTCGAATACGGCATCATCCGCAACCATTATGTCGGCCGCACCTTCATCGAGCCGACGCAGCAGATCCGCGCTTTCGGCGTCAAGCTCAAGCATTCCGCCAACCGGGCGATGATCGAGGGCAAGCGCGTGGTGCTGGTGGATGATTCCATCGTGCGCGGCACGACCTCGGTGAAGATCGTGCAGATGATCCGCGAGGCGGGCGCCAAGGAAGTTCATATCCGCGTTGCCAGCCCGATGATCTTCCATCCGGACTTCTACGGCATCGACACGCCGGACGCCGACAAGCTGCTCGCCAACCAATATGCCGATGTCGAGGCGATGGCGAAATATATCGGCGCCGATTCGCTGGCCTTCCTGTCCATCGACGGACTTTACCGTGCGGTGGGCGGCGAAAACCGCAACCCCGCGCGTCCGCAGTTCACCGACCATTATTTCACCGGCGATTATCCGACCCGCCTTCTCGACCAGAATGGCGAGGCGATGGGCAGCAAGATTTCCATGCTGGCCAGCAACGGCTGACACGCCTCACACAAAGCGGCCATCCGGCTTCCGGTGGCCGCTTTTTTCTTGCCTTTTGTTCAGGCCCTCGCATGCGACGATATGATCGCTTGCGAAAAGCCAGCGGCGCTTCGTAGAAGGAAGCGCAATCAATTCGGGGGAGACAATGACTACCGATCTGAAGGGGACTATCGATCTCAAGGGCCGCATCGCTCTCGTTACCGGCGCTTCGCGCGGCATCGGCTATTTCACGGCGCTGGAGCTCGCCAGGGCCGGCGCGCATGTCATCGCCTGCGCCCGCACGGTGGGCGGCCTTGAGGAGCTGGACGACGCCATAAAGGCCGTCGGCGGCACGGCGACGCTGGTTCCCTTCGATCTCTCCGACATGAAAGCCATCGATGCGCTGGGCGCGAATATTTTCGAGCGCTGGGGCAAGCTCGATATTCTCGTCGCCAATGCCGGCGTTCTCGGCGTCATTTCGCCGGTTGGCCATATCGAGGCGAAAGTCTTCGAAAGAGTCATGAACATCAACGTCACCGCCACCTGGCGGCTGATCCGCTCGGTCGAACCGCTGCTTCTGAAGTCGGATGCCGGCCGCGCGCTGATCCTGTCTTCGGGCGCCGCCCATAGCTGTCGCCCCTTCTGGGGCGTCTATTCCACCTCCAAGGCGGCAGTCGAAGCGCTGGCCCGCACCTGGGCGGCGGAAACGCAGAAGAGCGCCCTTCGCGTCAACAGCATCAATCCAGGCGCCACGCGCACGGCGATGCGCGCGCAGGCCATGCCCGGCGAAGACCCGGCCACCGTGCCGCATCCGTCAGAGGTGGCCGCGGCCATTCTCCCGCTCGCCTCGCCCGATCTCAAAGAAACAGGCAAACTCTTCCTCGTGCGCGAGGGGAAATTCGTGGATTACCGTCAGCCGGAGTGAATATTTTCCGCTCGGAGCGGCGATTTGGTCACCACGGTTGCTCTTGACCGGGCCGCACCGCCGCGCCATAAAGCAAGATATGAGAACGATGATCTGCACCTGCTGCTGAGATTTTTTTTGCTGGTTCGCCACCGGCCAGATCGTTTTCGTCTCCCGCAAGGTCAAGAAAGATAAACGTTCCGGCCAGGATAATATTCTGCCTTTAGGGAACTGCCGCATGTCCTTGCGCCTGAAATTTCACAATACACTCACACGCGAAAAAGCGGAATTTGCGCCGATCGACGCGGACAATGTGCGCATGTATGTCTGCGGCCCGACGGTTTATGATTTTGCTCATATCGGCAATGCGCGCCCGGTCATCGTTTTCGATGTTCTCTACCGGTTGCTGCGCCACGTCTTTGGCGAAGACCATGTGACCTATGCCCGCAACATCACCGATCTCGATGACAAGATCAATGCGCGGGCCCTGAGGGATTATCCGCATCTGCCGCTGAACGACGCCATCCATGCGGTGACCAAAAAGACCGCAGACCAGTTCCATGAGGATGTGGCCACGCTCGGCTGCCTTCCCCCGACCGTCGAACCGCGCGCCACCGACTATATAGCCGAGATGATCGACCTCATCGAGAAGCTGATCGCCCGCGGACATGCGTATACGGCCGGCGGCGAGGTGCTGTTCGATACCCGCTCGATGGCCGATTATGGCCAGCTTTCCAAGCGGCCGCTGGACGAGCAGCAGGCCGGGGCGCGCGTGGCGGTGGAAGCCCACAAGAAAACCCCCGGCGATTTCGTGCTGTGGAAACTGTCCTCGGATAACGAGCCCGGCTGGGAAAGCCCCTGGGGCCGTGGCCGTCCGGGCTGGCACATCGAATGCTCGGCCATGGCCGGCCGATATCTCGGCGAGGTCTTCGATATTCATGGCGGCGGGCTCGACCTCATTTTCCCGCATCACGAAAACGAAATTGCGCAATCGCGCTGCGCCAATGGCACCCATGTCATGGCCAATTTGTGGATGCATAACGGCTTCGTGCAGGTGGAAGGCCGCAAGATGTCGAAGTCCGAGGGCAACTTCGTGACGATCTATGAATTGCTGCACACGGAGAAATTTGGCGGCCGGAAATGGCCGGGCGAGGTTCTGCGCCTCGCCATGCTGATGACGCATTATCGCGAGCCGATCGATTTTTCGGTGAAGCGTCTGGAAGAAGCCGAACGCCTGCTCGCCAAATGGCCAGCAGCGGAAGCATCCGATGCTGCACCGGATGAAACCGTGCTCGAAGCGCTCGCCGACGATCTCAACACGGTTGCCGCCGTGCAGGCGCTGCATGCGCTGGCGCATGCTGCCAACACCGACCCATCCAGGCTGCCCGCCTTTGCGGCGAGTGCTGCCCTGCTAGGTGTCCTGCCGAAGAAGGCGGAAATGGACGAGGCCATCGTTTCGGCCGTCGATGCGCTGGTGCAGCTGCGTCTGGAGATGCTGAAGGCGAAGAACTTTGCGGAGGCGGACCGGTTGCGCGATGAGCTTTCCGAGAACGGCATTCAGTTGAAGGATGGCAAGGACAAGGAGACCGGGGAGCGGACGACGACGTGGGAGTTGAAGCGGTAATTTGCTGCTGCGGCTTGCGGTTTACCCCCCTCTGCCCTGCCGGGCATCTCCCCCTCAAGGGGGGAGATCAGCCAGAGGCACTATCTCAACTTCACTCTTAAGCGTTGAGATGGGCAAGGCCGAGCCACAGATCGATCTCCCCCCTTGAGGGGGAGATGCCCGGCAGGGCAGAGGGGGGTAAGACCCACGACACGCCCTTGCTTTCACCCACGCCATGCTCCAATCTCGCCGCACCCCCATCAAGCCGCGAGCATCCCGTGCCCCATGCCAAGGTCGAGCTAAAACACCGCGCGTATGCCCGGCAGATGCGAAAGGCCATGACCGACGCAGAACTGAAGTTCTGGAACGCCGTCCGCGCTCACCGCCTTGACGGCATGTCTTTCAGACGCCAGATGCCGGTCGCCGGATATATCGTTGATTTCGCTTGCCCCTCGCATAAGATCATTGTCGAACTGGACGGGTTTCAGCACGCGGACGACGCTGCGGCAGCCTATGACCGAGAGAGAACACGCACGTTTGAGGAACTTGGCTGGACAGTCCTCCGTTTCTGGAACGAGGATATCCTCAGAGACATCGACAATGTCTGTCTCCATATTATCCGAACGGTAAAGGAGGACCGACCATGACGACATATACCGGCGGATGCCAGTGCGGCGCGATCCGTTTTCGCGCCTCCGGTGAACTGAAAGACAGTTCCATATGCCATTGCCGCATGTGCCAGAAGGCTTTCGGGGCCTATTACGCGCCGCTGGTTTCGGTGCGCGGCGTGGAATTCGAATGGACGCGGGGAGAGCCGAAACGCTTCCAGTCCTCCAGTGTCGTCAAGCGCGGTTTCTGCCCAGAATGCGGAACGCCGCTGACTTATGAAGCGCCTGACGGTGTGGCGGTGGCGGCCGGGGCCTTTGACGATCCCGCCGCGTTGCCGCCGACCATTCAGTGGGGCGTTGAACGCAAGATCGATTTCGTCGACACGCTTCACACGCTGCCTGCCGTTGCCACCGAGGACGACCTGACGCAGGTGGATTACCTCGCCGATCTCGTTTCCTACCAGCACCCCGACCACGACACTGAAAACTGGCCACCGGAGAAGAGATGATGAGTGAAGCGGGATTCTCCGGCGGTTGCCAGTGCGGCGCCGTGCGTTTCCATGCGGGCAAGCTCGGCCGGGCCTCCATCTGCCATTGCCGCATGTGCCAGAAACATTTCGGCAATTTCTTCGGCGCGCTGGTCAGCGCCGATCAGGCTCATCTGACCTGGACACGCGGCCAGCCGTCCCTCTTCCGCTCTTCGGCAAAAATCCATCGCGGTTTCTGCAACAAATGCGGCACGCCGCTGACCTATCATTATCCCGGCGGCGTGGAGATCGCCATCGGCGCTTTCGATGAGCCCGAGCTTATCGAGCCGCAGGTGCAGGTCAATTTCCACAAGCGCATGCCGTGGATCGAGCAGTTGTTCGGCAAACCGGCCGTGGAACAGGGCGTGGACGAGGCGGAGATCACCTCCTATCAGCACCCGGATCACGACACGCAGGCCTGGCCACCGGAAGACGAGCGCGCATGAGCGGGGCCAAGGGTTTCAGCGGCGGATGCCAGTGCGGCGCGGTGCGTTATCGGATAGGGGGCGGTCTTCGTTATCCGCATCTGTGCCATTGCCGCATGTGCCAGAAGGCATCGGGCAATTATTTCATGCCGCTTGCCGCAGCTGCGCTTACGCAATTTGAAATGACCCGTGGCGAAGCAGCGTGGTTCCAGTCCTCCGATCACGTGCGTCGCGGTTTCTGCGGCAGATGCGGCACGCCGCTGTTCTATGACATGCCGGGCGCCGATTTCATCAATATCACCCTCGGTTCGCTCGACGAACCCCAGCGGGTAAGACCCGAGGCGCAATCCAATCTCGCCGGTAAAATGCACTGGTTCGGCGCACTCGATGGCTTGCCGGTCGAGCCGGAACCTGCAACGGATAGCCCTCCCCCTCGGGTGAAAAATTGCCAGCACCCGGACTATGATACGGCCGAATGGCCAGCGAAGGACGATGACCCATGACCGAAGAATTGCGCGGCTTTTACCCCGAGATCGAACCTTTCGAGACCGGCATGCTCGATGTCGGGGATGGCCACACGATTTATTGGGAACGGGTGGGCACGCGCGGTGGAAAACCGGCGGTTTTCCTGCATGGCGGTCCGGGCGGCGGGGTGAACCCCACGCATCGCCGCGTCTTCGATCCCGCCCTTTACGACGTCATCCTGTTCGATCAGCGCGGCTGCGGCCGCTCCACGCCGCATGCGGAGCTTGAAGCCAACACCACATGGCATCTCGTTGCCGATATCGAAAGGCTGCGCGAACTCTGCGGCTTCAAAAAATGGTTGGTTTTCGGCGGTTCCTGGGGCTCGACGCTGGCGCTCGCCTATGCCGAGACCCATCCCGACCGCGTCAGCGAACTGGTTCTGCGCGGCATCTACACCGTCACCAGACCGGAACTGGACTGGTATTACCAGTTCGGCGTTTCCGAAATGTATCCGGATCGGTGGGAAAAATTCATCGCGCCCATCCCGCAGGCTGAACGCGGCGAGATGATGCAGGCCTATAACCGCTATCTCACCGGCGCCGACGAGGCGAAGAAGCTCGAATGCGCCAAGGCATGGAGCCAGTGGGAAGGGGCGACCATCTCGCTCGTCAGCGATCCCGACCGGGTCGAGGATTTCGGCGAGGATAAATACGCCATCGCTTTCGCCCGCATCGAAAACCACTTCTTCGTCAATGGCGGCTGGCTGGAGGAAGGCCAATTGCTGCGCGACGCCGGCAAACTGAAAGATATTCCCGGCGTCATCGTGCATGGGCGTTATGACATGCCCTGCCCGCTGAAATATGCCTGGCAGCTGGCCAAGGCCTGGCCGAAGGCGGATTTCCACATCATCGAGGCGGCCGGACACGCGATGAGCGAGCCGGGCATTCTTGACCAACTGATCCGCGCCAACGACCGTTTTGCCGGGAAATAACCAGTCCTTTCAGCGCCTTGCAACGGCCGGATAAGACAATGATTCACGCGGGGCTTCCTGCGTGAATCATCTCCTCCCGTCGCGGTGCAGCCCATTTCAAGGGCAGAGCGCCTTTTATTCATGCAGTTTTTCTCATGAAACCTTCACGGAAATGAATTGGCCGCCACTGTGGCGATCCGTTATAAAACGCTATCCGAACAATTGGCGGTACTCCCCATGGCACTCGACAAATCGCTCCCGGCCCAGGAGGGCGGCGACAGCGCGCGCGGTTTTGCTTTCGCGCTTTCCGCTTATCTGCTCTGGGGGTTTCTTCCCTTTTACATGAAGGCGGTTGCGCATATTTCGCCGATCGAGGTCATCGTCCATCGCGTCGTCTGGTCGGTGCCGATTGCGGCCGTCGTGCTGATTGCGCTCGGACGCACGGCGGAAATCAGAACCGCGCTCAGAACTCCCAAGATGCTGGCGATGGCAAGCCTGACGGCCATCCTGATCAGCATCAACTGGGGCGTCTATATCTGGGCGATCGGCGCAGGCCGCGCGCTCGATGCCGCGCTTGGCTATTTCATCAATCCGCTGTTCAGTATTTTCCTCGGTGCGGTTCTCCTCAAGGAAAAGCTCTATCCGGCGCAGATCGCCGCCATCGGCCTCGTGGCGCTGGCGGTGGCCATCCTCACCTGGCATGCGGGCAGCCTGCCCTGGGTGTCCATCGCACTCACCGTGTCCTGGGGTTTTTACGCCTTTTTCCGCAAGACTTTGCCGATTGGCGCGACGCAGGGCTTCCTGCTGGAAGTCATGCTTCTGTCCATCCCCGCCGTGCTGGTGATGATCTGGCTTGCCTTCAACGGACAGGCGCATTTCATGGGCGGCAATTCCGCCGATACCTGGCTTCTGGCGACAAGCGGGCTCATCACGGCCGTGCCGCTCATCCTCTATGGCAATGGCGCGAAATTGCTGCGGCTGTCGACCATTGGCATCATGCAATATATCGCGCCGACGATGATCTTCCTCATCGCCATTTTCGTCTTCAAGGAGCCGTTCGACATGGTGCGCATGGCCGCCTTTGCGATGATCTGGGTGGCGCTGGCGATCTATACCGGCTCCAGCCTGCTGCGGCTCAAGCGGTAATCCGGGCCGCTTCCCTCATTCCTTTGCTCATCACGGGAATGGGGAGAAGTGGCGTCAATAATCCACCAGCAAATGCGGGTTGGCATCGTAACCGAAACGCGGTTTGACGCCGAGAAGGCCCGCCGTCTGGGCGATGATTTCGCGGGTCATGGGGGCTGCGGTGGAGGCCGCCGTTCGCCCGCCGTTCACGCCGGTTCTCGGCGCGTCGATCATCGTCAGCACGACATATTTCGGCTTGTGCATGGGAAAACCGGCCACGAAGGCGTTGAAATTGATATCCTTGGCGTAACGGCCATTGATCACCTTGTCGGCGGTTCCGGTCTTGCCGCCCACATGAAATCCTTCCACCTGCGCGCCACGGCCGGAACCCTTGATGCCGTTCCAGTTGAACAGGTAACGCATATCGGCGCTCGTCCTGTCGTTGATGACGGTGCGCGCGAGCGATGCGGCGGCCTCTTTCGAACGCGGCAGGAAGGTCGGCGAAATCAGGTTGCCGCCATTGATCAGCGCGGCAGCGGCCACCGCCGTCTGCAACGGGGTGGTGGCGACGCCGTGGCCGAAGGAGATGGTGACGGAATTGATCTTCTTCCAGTTTCTCGGCTGAGTGGGCGTGGCAACGCCCGGCATTTCCGTGTCCATTCTGGTCAGCAGCCCGAGTTTCGTCAGAAATTGCTGATGGCCCTCGACGCCGACCCTGTCCGCCACCGCCGCCGTACCGATATTCGATGAATATTGAAACACTTCCGGAATGGAAAGCGGCCGGTTCCGGCCCTTGAAATCCTTGATGGTGAAGCCGCCCATGCGGATCGGCCGCGACGCATCCACCACCGAACCCAGCGTGATCGCCCCGGCATCCAGCCCCATGGCGAGCGTGAAGCTCTTGAAAGTGGAGCCCATTTCGAAGGTGGCGTTGCTCATCCGGTTGAACCAGCCCTTTTCGTACTCCCTGTCAATGCTGCCATCGGCAAGGGTGCGGGAAGCCTCGTTCGGATCGTAATCCGGCACGGAGGCCATGGCCAGCACTTCGCCCGTCTCCACATCGAGGATCACAGAGCCTGCCGCTTCGGCCTGATAGGCGCTTTTCGCCTTCACGACCACTTCGCGGACGATGTTCTGTACCCTGAGATCGATGGAGAGACGGACCGGCTCCAGCGGCGCGCCGCTGGCAAGACCAACGGCGCGCAGATCGGCCAGGCCCTGCTGGTCGAGATAACGCTCCATGCCGGCAAGCCCCTGATTGTCGACATTGACGTGACCGATAATATGCGACGCGGTGGGGCCGCCCGGATAAAACCTTCGCTTTTCCGGCCGGAAGCCGATGCCCGGTATGCCGAGATTGAGAATATCCGCCTGCTGCCGGGGCGTCAGCTGGCGTTGCAGCCATTGAAAACCGGTATCCGAACGCAACCGGCGGTGCGTTTCACGCCAGTCGAGATTGGGAATGACGGTCGCGAGTTTCTCCACCACCTCATCCGGATCGACAATCCGGCGCGGATCCGCATAGAGCGAGACCATGTTGAGATCGGTCGCCAGAAGCGTGCCGTTGCGATCGATAATATCCGGCCGGGAGGCTACGGCGTTTGCGCCGGTATTGATCCATGCGGTCGCCACCGGTTCGGCAAGACCGTATTGGACGAGACGCGCGGCGACGACGCCATAGATGACGGCGAAGACGGCGATCACGATGCCGAGCCTCATGCGCGCATCGACCCTGCGGCGGGCGGCGGAACCAAGGAGCGCCTCCCTGCCCTGCGCGGAATTTCTCTGAATGATAAAATGCGCCCGACTTTTGAGCCGCACCACAAAAGCAATCATTTCCCGATGACACCCACTCTCATGGCGGCGAAACGAATTCCGCGACAACCAACGCCTTATTGAGGCTGGCACAGGATCAGTCGCAGAGCCATGAAAAGAGCGGGCGGAACGAGGCCGCCGTTAAATCTGTATTAATATACACTTAAAATTGTAACGAGCCGCCCGGACGGCCGTTAACAAACGGCAGACCTAGAGGCGGGAAATCACCGAAAGATCGCCTTCCGGGTTCTGCTGCGCGAGCGCCCGGTCGATGATGGCGGGCACGATATCTTTCACCTCGTCGATGACGAGCGGGTTGAGAAGATGCGCGCGGTGGATGAAACCCTGGTCGCGCATGTGCTGCACCAGTTCCAGCATCGGGTTCCAGAAACCGTTGATATTGGCGAAGACCATCGGCTTGGCATGGCGGCCGAGCTGCGCCCAGGTCATGATCTCGACGATCTCCTCCAGCGTGCCGACACCGCCCGGCAATGTCACGAAGGCATCGGAGCGCTCGAACATCATATGTTTGCGCTCATGCATGTCCTTGGTGATGACAAGCTCGTTCAATTGTCCGAGAGAATGGCGCGTCGCCTCCATATCGACCAGAAATTCCGGTATGATGCCGGTCACTTCGCCGCCATTGGAAAGAACACCGCTGGCAACTGCGCCCATGATGCCCTTGGTGCCGCCGCCATAGACGAGGCGAATGCCGTTTTCGGCAATGGACTTCCCAAGCGCGCGGCCCGCTTCCATATGGGCCGGATCACGTCCGGGCTGGGAGCCGCAATAAACGCAGATGGATCGAATCGCTGTATTTTTGTCCGTCATGAAGGGAAGGAACTATGTGCGATGCGGCACGTCAAGAAAATTTGGGAAATCCCTTGCAAATATGGCCTTTTGGCCACTCGCCGCTTGTCTGGGAGAAGGTAAAACGCTAGCAATCTCAACTCGTGTGAAAAGCTTGAAATACCCGGAGATTCCAGGATGAAAAATAATAAGGCCGGTTTGCTGGCGCTGATCGTGCTGGGCGTTGCGTCCCTGCTCATGATCTTTTTCGTCCTGCCGCGGATTTCAAACGACGGCAAACCGATCGGCGACGCCATCAACGAAGCCGGCAACGCCGTGAAGAACAGCGTTGAAATGGGAGCAGACAAGGCGGGCGACATTCTCTCCGACGCGGCCGAAGAAACCGCCAATATCGCCGACAAGGTCGGGCGGCGGGCGGCTTCCGCCACCCAGTCGATCAAGGATCTGACGACGCTTTTCGCCGATAGCAAGGTTCCCTCTGACGCCGATTTCGCAGCGGCGCGCAAGAAGGTCGAGACCTCGCTCAAGGAACTGACAAATATCGAAATTCCAGAGTCGCTGGACGAGACGACGTCGCGGCTCATCACCACGGCCCGCACGGCGGCCGAACGTGCCACGGCGTTCCTCCGCGGCCTGCCCGACAATGCGGCGGCGGCGGCAGCACAGGTGCGTCGTCTGGCGGGCGTCTTCGCCGGCACCGACGATGGCGCACCCCAACCGGCAACACCGGCCGCAGCACCGGCCGATGCAGCACAGTCGTCTTCCGGCACACCGACTTTCGACGTGCTGCGCGTCGAGCCGGATGGTTCGGCCGTGATTGCCGGCAAGGCACAGCCCGGCGCGAAGCTCGAAATCTTGAGCAATGGCAAGGTGGTCGCCCAGACGACCATCGACGGCACCGGCGATTTCGCCGCGGTTTTCGACAATCCGCTTCCCCCGGGCGATCACGAGCTGGTGCTGCGTTCGACCGATGCCAGCGGCAAGGCGACGCAATCCGAAGAAGTGGCCACGGTTTCCGTGCCTGACGGCAAGACGGGCGAGCTTCTGGCCATGGTTTCCAAGCCCGGCAAGGCAAGCCGCGTGCTGGCCATGCCGGAGGCGGCTCCGCCGGCGCTTCAGCCGCAAGCCGCGCCGTCGCAGCAGCCTGCGGCAACACCTGAGCCCAGCGCCAACACCGCTTCCGCACCGCTCGCCGGTACTGCGGCTCCGTCCGCTGCGGCCCCGCTGACATCGAGCGTTCAGGTCACCGCCGTCGAGTTCGAGGGATCGAAGATTTTCGTCGCCGGTTCCGCGCCCGCCGGTTCGACGGTGCGCGCGCTGGTCGATGACAGGGAAATCGGCAAGAGCACCACGGAAGCCTCCGGCCATTTCGTCGTCGAAGGCGATGTCGATCTTAGCGTCGGCAGCCACATCATCACCGTCGAGGAACTGAATGCCGACGGGACCGCGAAGGTGCGCGTGCGCGTTCCCTTCGAGCGGCCGCAGACCGACCAGGCAACCGTCGCAATGCAGTCGCCGTCCGCTTCGTCGTCAGCGACCACGACTGCGGCGCCTGCCGAAAACCAGAGCACGGCAAGCGACCGCGCCGCTTTCGAAAAGCTGCGCGCCGATGTCGCTAAGGCCTTCGGCATTCTTTCCAATCTCTACAAGGACCAGGCCACGCCGGCGCTCGATCAGGCCATTGCCGGCCGCTCCGCCGTCGTCATCGGCCTCAAGTCGCTTTCGGAATTCCGCACCGCAGCCGCGACCGAACCCGCCTTCACCGCTTTTGCGGGCGATATTACCGCCAAAGCGCGTCAGTTGCTGACATCGGTCGAAGCATGGCCGAACGATGTGGCGGCAATCGGCAAGGGTATTGCGTCGCTGGCAAGCCGCCTTGCCGAACTCCACATCACGGCACCCGCCGCTCCCGCGCCACAGGCGCCCGCCGGCCCGCAGACCTTCGAGCAGGCGCCGCTTGCCGAGAGCCAGAACAGCGTCATCATCCGCCGTGGCGATACGCTGTGGCAGATTTCCCGTCGCGTTTATGGTCAGGGCGTGCGTTACACCACGATCTACCTCGCCAACGAAGATCAGATCAAAAACCCTGATCTGATCGAGCCCGGCCAGATTTTCGGCGTGCCGAAAGAGGCGCTGCCGAATGCGGAAGAACTTCACCGCAAGCGGCTGAAGAGCGGCTCCTGAGCATTTGAAGCGTTGCGGTGAACCCGCAACGACCCTATCTGTGACACGCGCGGCGGCTTGACCAAAGCCGCCGCCCTGCTGTCGGCTTCCGGCAGTGACCGGAGCGAATGATGGCCACGAAGAAAAAAACCATTTCGGCGGATTCCAGCAATCCCACCCAGACGCTGATCAATCTCTGGCCCTATATGTGGCCGGAGGGACGGTGGGACCTGAAGATGCGGGTGATCTGGGCCACCGTGTACCTCGTCGTCGCCAAGCTGGTGCTGATCTCCGTTCCCTATTTCTTCAAATGGGCGACCGATGCGCTGAACGGCCGGCTGGACATGGCCGGGCTTGTTCCCGCCTTCCTGCTCGGCGCCGTCGCGCTGGTTATCGCCTATAATCTGACGCGGCTGATCCAGGTCGGGCTCAACCAGCTGCGCGATTCGCTTTTCGCCAGCGTCGGCCAGCATGCGGTGCGTCAGCTCGCCTACAGGACCTTCGTGCACATGCACCGGCTTTCTTTGCGGTTCCATCTGGAGCGCAAGACCGGCGGACTGTCGCGGGTCATCGAGCGCGGCACCAAGGGCATCGAAACCATTGTCCGCTTCACCATTCTCAACACCGCGCCGACCTTCATCGAATTCCTGCTGACGGCGATCATCTTCTGGGCCTCCTACGGTTTTTCCTATGTGCTCGTCACGGTCATCACGGTCTGGGCCTATATCTGGTTCACCGTGCGGGCCAGCAACTGGCGTATCGGCATTCGCCGCGCCATGAACGACAGCGACACAGACGCCAATACCAAGGCGATCGACTCGCTTCTGAATTTCGAGACCGTCAAATATTTCGGCAATGAGGAGATGGAGGCGCGGCGTTTCGACGTCGCCATGGAGCGTTACGAAAAATCGGCGATCTCGATCTGGACCTCGCTCGGCTGGCTGAACTTCGGCCAGGGCGTGATCTTCGGCATCGGCTCGACCGTTATGATGGTGATGTCGGCGCTTGCCGTGCAGCGCGGCGAACAGACCATCGGCGATTTCGTCTTCGTCAATGCGCTTTTGCTGCAGCTTTCGGTGCCGCTCAATTTCATCGGTTTCGTCTATCGCGAAATCCGCCAGGGCCTGACCGACATCGAGCAGATGTTCGATCTTCTGGAAGTGGAGGCGGAAGTCACCGACAAACCGGATGCAAAACCGCTCGCAGCCGGACCCGGCGCGATTTCCTTCCGCGACGTGCATTTCGCCTATGACCCCGAAAGACCGATCCTGAAGGGCGTTTCCTTCGACGTGCCGGCGGGCAAGACGGTAGCCATCGTCGGCCCTTCGGGTGCGGGAAAATCGACGATCTCGCGGCTGCTTTATCGTTTCTACGATATTCAGGAAGGCTCCGTCACCGTCGACGGGCAGGATATTCGCGATGTGACGCAGAAGAGCCTGCGCTCGGTGATCGGCATGGTGCCGCAGGACACCGTGCTTTTTAACGACACGCTCGCCTACAACATCCGTTATGGCCGTCCCTCGGCCACCGACGAGGAACTGAGGGCTGCGGCGGATGCGGCGCAGATCAGCGCCTTCATCGGCAAGCTGCCGGAGGGCTACGCCACCATGGTCGGCGAACGCGGTCTGAAGCTTTCCGGCGGGGAAAAACAGCGCGTGGCGATTGCCCGCACGATCCTCAAGGCGCCGCCGATCCTCATTCTCGACGAGGCCACCTCGGCGCTCGACACGCATACGGAACAGGAAATCCAGAGCGCGCTCGACATCGTCTCGAAGAACCGCACGACGCTGGTTATCGCCCACCGCCTTTCCACCGTCATCGGCGCGGATGAGATCATCGTATTGAAGGACGGGCAGATCGCCGAACGCGGCACGCACAGCTCGCTGATGGGGCAGAACGGCCTCTACGCCTCGATGTGGAGCCGCCAGCGCGAGGCGATCCGGGCCGAGGAAATGCTGCGCCATGTGCGCGAAACCGACGATCTGGGTGTCATCGACCGCGGGGAACCCGCCCATTGATGGCTGTACCCCGGGGTAACAGGGCCGACAGAAGAACCCCACCATTGCCGGGCGGCCCTTTTGGCTGTAACCAGCTAGGCAAAATTTGTCGCATTGCCGTTTGGATCGTGTCGTATCACGACCACATATAGACGCGACAGACGGAAACCGGAGCAAGGAATCTCATGAATCTGTTCGACACCATTCGCAACACCATCGTACCGATCCACAAGGAAGGTTATGTCTTTGTGGCGGCCTTCTTCGTCGCATCGCTGGTGCTCGGCTGGATCGCCGAACCGCTGTTCTGGGTCGGCCTCGTGCTGACGGCCTGGTGCGCCTATTTCTTCCGCGATCCCGAGCGCGTCACGCCGCAGGATGACGACCTCATCATCAGCCCGGCCGATGGCAAGGTTTCCGCCGTGCAGAGCGTCGTTCCGCCGCTGGAGCTGGAACTCGGCAAGGAGCCGCTGGTGCGCATCTCGGTGTTCATGAACGTGTTCAACTGCCATGTGAACCGTTCGCCGGTACGCGGCCGCATCGTCAATGTCGCCTACCGTCCCGGCCTCTTCCTCAATGCCGAAGTCGACAAGGCTTCCGAAGACAATGAGCGCAACGGCCTCGTCATCGAGACATCGCACGGCAAGGTCGGTGTGGTGCAGATCGCCGGCATGGTTGCACGCCGCATCGTCTGCTGGGTAAAGCCGAATGAACCAGTCGATGCCGGTGAGCGTTTCGGTCTTATCCGTTTCGGTTCGCGCCTCGATATCTTCCTTCCCGCAGGTTTCGAGCCGCGCGTATCGGTCGGCCAGACGGCGATTGCCGGTGAAACCGTGCTCGCCGAATTCGGCTCCGCCAAGGGTCCGGTCGTCAGCCGCCGCGGCTGACGGAAACAGGAAGGGCATGCGCATGGAAACGCCGATCGCCGAGCCGCAACAGAACGGCAAACCAGAGGGCCGCAGCGACAGCGGCCGTGGACCCCGGCTGAGGGAAATTCCCTTTCGCCTCGTCGTTCCCAATCTCATCACCGTTCTGGCCATCTGTGCGGGGCTGAGCGGCGTGCGTCTCGCCATCGAGGGGCGGTTCGAACTGGCTGTCGGCATGGTGCTGCTGGCCGCCTTCCTCGACGGCATAGACGGGCGCATCGCCCGCATGATGAAAGCGACGTCCAAATTCGGCGAGCAGATGGATTCTCTGGCCGATATCGTCAATTTCGGTGTCGCCCCTGCGCTGGTGGTCTATGCCTACCTTCTCGATCAGGCACGCTCCATCGGCTGGATCGCCGCCCTCATTTACGTCATCGCCGCCGGTCTGCGTCTGGCGCGCTTCAACGTCATGATCGAGCGGCCGGTGAAGGCGCCCTGGCAGAATGAGTTCTTCGTGGGCGTTCCCGCCCCGATGGGCGCCATGCTGGTGCTGCTGCCGGTTTATCTCGGCTTCCTCGGCGTCGAGCCGGACAAGCCCTTCGCCTATGTCGCCGCCGCCTATACCGTGCTGATCGGTTACCTTCTCATCAGCCGCCTGCCGGTCTGGTCGGGCAAATCGGGCACCAGCCGCATTCGCCGCGATCTGGTGCTGCCGATGATCCTCGTCGTCGTGCTTTATGTAGCGATGCTGATGAGCTTCACCTGGGAAGTTCTGGTTCTGACGGTTGCCGCCTATCTCGTCTTCATTCCCATCAGCGCCCGCCTCTGGCATCGCCGCTACGGCACGCTGACCATCGAGGAAGACGGGCATGACGACGCCAATGGCGGCAACGGCCTCGATCGCGGTATTTAAAACCGCAGGTTTATTTTTTCTCGCACATGCCGGCGCAAGATGTGACGCAAAATGTCGCAGCCTGAAAAGCCGCCTTCGTTTTTCTTCGCCTCGAATCCGTCAAGATTAGCCGCGAAAGAAGTGGCTCACACGCATCGCAACGGCGATTGGCGTGAATTGTGGAGAGAGAGAAATGACGAACGAGACGAAGGCGCAGCCGCAGGCGAAGCCCGACCTCAACAGCCACTACCGCCCGCTCGGACTGAAGGCCGTTGCGGCCGCAGCCCTGATGCTGAAGCGCAAGCCTGCCGCCAAAACCGCCTGAAAATATTCGGTTTTTTGATTTTTCGAATTTTGCGGACTGCCCGGAAAACGGAACGTTCCCAACGGAAAATCGACAATCACGCGGCGCCTTTTCCGGGCGCCGTTTTTGTTTCAAGCACTGCCGCTAAATTGCAGAGCGTCAGTCTTTCATAAAATCGGCGGCCTTCTGTAACGAAGCTGCAACGAAAGTGTAGTAAAAAGCTCGCCTTCCACAAGAAGGCTATACGAACACCGACGTATAGATTAGTGAATACAAAAGAACTTTTCTATTCCGCATTTTTTTCCACAACAATGCATAAGCCGGCTTTCGAATCCGCAGACACGCGGATGACGAATATTCGGCGTTGAGGAAAGATTGTGAAGACAGGCCAGGGGGGCTTGGGACGGCCATGCAGGATAAAATCCTTCTGATTG
This sequence comes from Rhizobium sp. NFACC06-2, assembly GCF_900101425.1. Classification (NCBI taxonomy): domain Bacteria; kingdom Pseudomonadati; phylum Pseudomonadota; class Alphaproteobacteria; order Hyphomicrobiales; family Rhizobiaceae; genus Rhizobium; species Rhizobium sp. NFACC06-2. The sequence continues at coordinate 450,130 of NZ_FMVA01000002.1, forward strand.
AAGATTCCGTTGCTCTTTCCATGCTGCTGAAGACGCGGCTTTCGGAAGAAACGGAAGCCGAGGTCGTCCATTGCGACAGCATGGCCGCGGCCGATACCCTCATGCAGGCCCATAATTTCACGCTGGCGTTGACGGGCCTCAACCTGCCCGATGCACCGAAGGGCGAGATTCTCGCACTTCTATCCGAGCGCAAGGTGCCGGCCATCGTTTTCACCGCCACGGTGGATGAGGAGGCGCGCAAGCGCTATGCCGAGAAGAAGATCATCGATTACATAGTCAAGGACGGCCATCGCACCGTCGATGCGGTGGTTCGAACCGTCCAGCGGATTTTGAGCAACAAGCTTTTTTCTGTCCTGGTGGTCGATGATGTGCGCACGGCGCGTTCCGGTCTCGTGGAAATACTGGAGCGGCAGAATTTTCGGGTCAGCGAGGCCCATTCGGGCAAGCAGGCGCTGGAAATACTGTCGCAGGATCCGACGATCCAGCTCGTCATCACCGACTACCATATGCCTGATATGGACGGCTATGAGCTGACGCGCCGCATCCGCGACAGCCGCTCATCCGAAGACCTGCGGGTGATCGGCATATCCTCCTCCACAGACCGGCTGCTTTCGGCAAGTTTTCTCAAGGCGGGCGCCTCGGATTTCGTCTATCGCCCCTTCGTGCCGGAAGAATTGCAGTGCCGCATCGATAACAATATCGAGACGTTGAAGCAGCTCAAACGCCTGCGCGAACTGGCCGAACGCGACCACCTCACCGGCCTGCCGAACCGCCGCTCCTTCTTCGAGCGCACGCGGGCACTGATGGATGTCATCAATGGCAATGACGAGAGCGGCGCCGTCGCCATTCTCGACATCGACCATTTCAAGAAGATCAACGACACGCTGGGCCACGACGCCGGCGACAGGGCGCTGAAAAAGCTGGCCGAACTGCTGCATGACATGTGCGGCGAGCAACGCCATATTCCCGCGCGCCTCGGCGGCGAGGAATTTGCCGTGTTCCTGCGCGGGCTGGATGCGCGCGCCGCCTATCAGTTCTGCGAGGAGTTGCGCGGACAGGTGGAAAAGAACGGCCGGCAGCTGAGCGGCAGCAGCCTCGCCCTGACGATTTCGCTCGGCGTCGTGGAGATCGAAAAGGGCGAGCCCTTCGACAACCAGCTGAATGCAGCGGACCAGCTGCTCTATCTCGCCAAGGCGAATGGCCGCAACCGCGTTTATTCCGACATCATGATCCAGGAAGGCCTGCAGAAGATCGGGCGGAACGGCTGATTTTCTCGGGTGCCGTCAAAACAATGACATCTGCCCTTCGTCCTTCGCCGGCTTGATCTTCGCCAGCGGCGCGCTTTCCGGCACCGGTTCGATGAGATCCGCGCCGACATTGGCGACCTTGTTCACCTTGTCCGATACCGGGATCATCTCGAAAAAATCATCCTGAACCGGCCGCATCAGATCGGCGACCTCGCGCGGCTCCTGGGTCTTGCAATCCAGCCAGCGGCTGAAATCCTCGGGCGCGATGACAACAGGCATGCGGTCGTGAATACGGCCAATCGCGGCATTGGCGGCGGTGGTGAGGATCGCACCGGTATCGACCTCCGAGCCATCGGCGGAAGACCAGGTTTCCATAAGACCGGCGAAGGCGACGATGCCGCCGCTTTTCGGGCGGATGAAATAGGGCTGCGGTTTGCCGCCCTCCTCCTTCGGCGGGCGTCGCCATTCGTAAAAGCCGGTGGCGGGCACCAGCACACGGCGATGGCGCATGGCGGCGCGGAAGGAGGCCTTGCCGATGGCGGTTTCCGAACGGGCGTTGATAAGCAGTGGAAAATCCTTCGGATCCTTCACCCAGCCCGGCAGAAAACCCCAGCGGACCAGCACGGCCCGGCGATTGGGCAGGTTGCTGCCGCGCTCCTGCCGCTCCCCCTCCATCACGACCAGAATGGGCTGCGTCGGCGCGATGTTGAAACGGGCGGGAAAATCCTCAAGGCCGATCAGATCGAGATAATCGGCGATCTCTTCCGGCGTCGCCTTCAGCACGAAACGTCCGCACATGCTTTTCTCCTCAACCCCTTGGCCCGAACAGGATGATGGCGGTGCCGGCAAGGCAGACGGCGCCGCCGGCAATATCCCACCGGTCCGGCGCATGGCCTTCCACGCCCCAGAGCCAGAAGAGCGAAGCGGCAATGTAAATCCCGCCATAGGCGGCATAGGCCCTGCCCGCCGCCTCTGTCGGCACCAGCGTCAGAAGCCACGCGAAAGCGGCCAGCGCCACCATGCCAGGCAGCAATATCCACCCGGTCTTGCCGAGTTTCAGCCAGGCCCAGAAGGAAAAACAACCGGCAATTTCGGCAAGAGCCGCCAGAACATAGATAAGATAGACCTTCATTCCACCGTCTTTAACATGCACAATCGCGCCAGTTCCGGACTATAAGCATCGGCACGGAAACCGGAATCGATTTTTCCGAGCCACGTACCACTATAGACAGGCCGGCAACGGCCGAAACAAGCGAAACCATTCATGACCCTCCGTATCAAGCCCCGCCCCGCCTCCTCCGCCATTGTCAGGAACGGCGACCGGCTGCTTCTCGTGCGCCGCATCAACCCGCCTTCGAAGGACATGTTCGCCTTTCCGGGCGGTCGCGGCGAAGACGGCGAAACGCCGGCCGAAACGGCGCTGCGCGAATTGCAGGAAGAAACCGGCATCGTCGCTCGCCGGCCGCAGCTTTTCGCGACATACGATCTTCCCTCGCGAGATGCGGCAGGCCTGCTGACGAGCCATTATTTCCTGTCGGTTTTCACCGTGGAAACCGACGCCGATCCGCTCGTGACTGTGGGTGACGATGCGGCGGATGCGGGCTGGTACACATTGGCGGAAATCCGCCTTCTGCCGGTGCCGGAAAGCGTCGTCGAATGCGCCGAGCGCCTGCTTGCATGATTGCCAGCCAGCCAGAATCGCTATTATCTAGGGCCGATCCGCCCGCCGGATGGTCGCGAGCCAACAGTTCACGAGCCAATAGTTCACGAGTATGTGTGGGGCAGAATAGAATTTTGATACGGCCAACCATCTTCCTGTCTCTTTTTCTGACAATGCTTGCCACCGCCGGGCAGCAGGGCGTCGCTTATGCGCAGCCTTCAAAACCCGGTTCCGAGGTGCGTCCGGCGGAAGCCGCGCCGCCCAAGCCCGCTCCTTATGACGACAAGCTCGCACGGCTGTCGGAGATACTGGGCGCGGTGCAATATCTCAGAACCCTGTGCCCTTCTTCCGGACCGGAGGACTGGCGCAGATCGATGAGCGATCTTCTGGCTGCGGACACGGCCAACGAACCTGAACGACGTCAGCGCATGACGGCTGCATTCAACCGTGGATACCGCTCCTTTGCGGCCATCCACACCAGTTGCACACGCGCCGCCATCATGGCAGAAGAGAACTACCGTAACGAAGGGGCAACACTCGCGCAGGAAATCGCGTCCCGGTTCGGAAATTAGAGGATTATTAACCTCTTTTCGCCGCAGGCCGTGCCGTTTTGATAAAAGGCTGCTAGTGTTGTTAACAGGGTGGTAAGGACTTGCCCGCCCTGTCGAGGATGAAAGATGCAGACAAGCCGTAACGAAATCGACGATATGATCGTGCATGAAAAGATGCAGGTCGCTCTGGAACACCAGAACGAGGCATGGGCTGACGGCATGGCCGACGGCATCGAGCCGGAGATCATCGCCGATGCCGCCATCGCTCTGGCCATGCGCGAAACCATCCGTATCCATGGCGAGGCCGGCGCTGAAGCAATGCTGGAATCGCTGCGCCAGCGCATGCTTCAGGGCGAATTTTCGCCGCAGCGGGTAATACAGTAAAGCCGGGGTCTATCATGTCTTGCCTGAGCAAGGGGCTTTTGCGCTCTTCCGCCCTGCTGTCCATCCTGCTTGCCCTGACCGCCGGGCCGATTGGCATGCCAGACCGCGCCTTTGCCCTTTCCGAGCTGAAGCCGGCGCAGAACACCGAAAGCGAGCCGAAGGCTGAGAATGGCGGTGAGCCGCAGCAGGCCCAGCCCGCGGAGCCGGACGAGATCGAAGGCGATTCGGAAGGCATTCCCCTGCCCGACCCTCTGGTGGACCGTTCCGCCAACCAGTCGAACCAGCAATCCTCCAAGCCCGACAACACGCCGGAAATGTCCGTTGTGATCGAGCACGACATTTCCAAGGCGCCGGAACCCGTGCGCAAGCTGCGCCAGCAGATCATCGAAGCCGCCGCCTCCGGCGATATCGAAAAGCTGCGGCCCTTCATCGCCGCCGGCCAGAAAGAATTCCGCATCGACGGCAATGACGGCGAAGACCCGATTGCGGCGCTGAAAAGCTATTCCGGCGATCCTGACGGTCTGGAAGTGCTGGCGATCATCATCGACCTGCTGTCGACCGGATATGCCCATATCGATGCCGGCACGCCTGACGAAGCCTATGTTTTCCCCTATTTCGCCGGAAAGCCGCTGAATACGCTGACTGCGCCGGAAAAGGTGGAGCTTCTGCGCATCATCACCGCGGGCGATCTGGCGGACATGCAGGAATATGGCAATTACAGCTTCTACCGGGTCGGCATTTCGCCCGACGGCAAGTGGAAGTTCTTCACCGCCGGCGATTGATCGCATCGCGGTGCTTGCCGTTCTCTGGCAAAAATCCTAACTGTGCGGAATGTGCATTCCGGCAAAGCGCATCTGCTTTTGCCGGAGATCACAGAGTCTCGACGAACCGAACGGTGACGCCATGCCTTCCGCCCTTCTTGCCGACCGCCGCCTGATCCGGGTTTCCGGCACCGGCGCCGAGGAATTTCTGAACAACCTTATCACCGCAGACGTTGAAAACCTGCCGGAAGGCGAAGCACGGGCCGCAGCCCTTCTGACGCCGCAGGGCAAGATCCTGTTCGATTTCATGATCTGGCGCGATGGCGGGGATTATCTGATCGAGACGGGCGCTGCCGAACAGGACGCGCTGCTGCGCCGCCTGACCATGTACAAGCTGCGTGCACCGGTCGACCTCAAAGCCGAGGCTGTCGAAGGCGTGAGTGTTTTCTGGAACGAGACTGCGCCGACGGCAGGCATTCGGGATGGTCGTTTCGGCAAAGCTGGCATCGATCTTTACCGTATACCGGGCGCGTCCGCATCCGGCGACATCGCGGCCTATGATGCGCTCCGTATCGAGCATGGCATTGCCGAATCCGGCCGGGACTATGTGTTGCAGGATGCTTTTCCCCACGATGTGCTGATGGATGTGAATGACGGCGTTTCCTTTAAGAAGGGCTGCTTTGTCGGTCAGGAAGTCGTCTCGCGCATGAAACATCGCGGCACGGCAAGACGCCGCGTCGTCACCGTTTCGGCCGAAGGCGCGCTTGCCGCCAGTGGGACGGAGATTACCGCCGATGGAAAACCGGTCGGCGCGCTCGGAACCGTTTGCGACAACAGGGCGCTTGCCATCGTTCGGATCGACCGCATTGCCGATGCGCTCGCATCCGGCACGCCGCTTCTGGCGGAGACTGTTCCGGTGACCGTGGCCCTACCGGTCTGGAGCGGCCTCTCCTTCCCGGCGGCCGATCCGGCGGCGCGGGCGGAGGACTGAGAGTGGCGCCCGCAAAAAGCCCGCGCGCCTGGCAGCGCATGCTGTCCGGCCGGCGGCTCGATCTGCTCGACCCTTCGCCGCTCGATGTGGAAATCGCCGATATCGCCCATGGCCTTGCCCGTGTCGCCCGCTGGAACGGCCAGACGCGCGGCGACCACGCCTTTTCCGTCGCCCAGCATTGCCTCATCGTCGAGACCATCTTCTGCCGCATGTGCGCGGGCGCGACGCCTGACGACATGCAGATGGCGCTTCTGCACGACGCGCCGGAATATGTCATCGGCGACATGATCTCGCCGTTCAAATCCGTGGTCGGCGGCGGTTACAAGACCGTGGAAAAACGGCTGGAAGCCGCCGTGCATCTGCGTTTCGGCCTGCCGCCGCATGCGTCGCGCGACTTGAAGGATCGCATCAAGAAGGCCGATACGGTCGCCGCCTTTTTCGAGGCGACGGAGCTTGCCGGGTTTTCCACCGCCGAGGCGCAGAAATTCTTCGGCCTGCCGCGCGGCATCACCCGCGACATGTTCGACATGACGCCCCTGCCCTCAACCGAAGCGCAGAAGCTGTTCATCGACCGTTTCGAGGCGATCGAGGCGCTGCGTGCGGTCAAGACGGGGAGCGCGCCATGACGGCCATTGTCGTATCGCCGCTATCGCGGATCGCGGAGATGGCCGTCAAACACAAGGCCCGCGAAATGGTGACGCTGATCGCCAAAGAGCAGTCCTTTCACCGCCCCGCCGTCATTGCGGCAGACCGGCATCTGACGCTCGCCATGAACGACATCGCATTCAAGGGCACCGCCGATCTCATCGCGCCTGACGATGCGCATGTGCTGAAGCTGATCGATTTCACCCGGCAATGGGACCAGTCCGCGCCGCTGCTCATCCATTGCTGGATGGGCGTCTCCCGCTCACCCGCCGCCGCCGTCATCGCCGCGCTCAGCCTTTATCCGGACCAGGATGAGATGGAACTTGCGCTGCGCCTGCGCGCCGTCTCGCCCTATGCCACGCCCAATGCCCGCATCATCGCCATCGGCGACTGTCTGCTCGGGCGCGAGGGCCGGCTGGTGGCGGCGATCAAAAAAATCGGCAGAGGCGCGGATACGGATGGTAACGTGCCCTTCGTGCTGCCGCTTGGCAACTGAGGCCGTTTTGTCGGAACCCTCACGGCGTCCAGTCGTTACCAACCCTGAAGAGCAATGAAAATCACAGGATAATTCATGGAACAACAGGCAACGGATATCATCGTCGCATCGCAGGCGGCGTTGCAGCAGGCAAGCGCGCTTGCGGTGCAATATTCCTTCTCGGTCGTCGGTGCGCTTCTGCTGCTGATCGTCGGCTGGCTGGCCGCCACTTTCCTGCAACGCTGGGCTTTTCAGGGCCTGTCGCGCATTCGCGGTTTCGATGCGACACTCGCCGGTTTCTTCGCCGGCGCCATCCGCTACGTGGTTCTCATTCTGGTGCTGGTCATGGTGCTTGGCCAGTTCGGGGTGCAGACGGCCTCCATTCTTGCCGCCCTTGGCGCCGCCGGTCTGGCCATCGGCCTTGCGTTGCAGGGCACGCTGCAGAATATTGCCGCCGGCATCATGCTTCTGGTGCTGCGCCCCTTCCGCGTCGGCGAATATATCGAGACCAGCACGGTCAGCGGCACGGTGATCGAGATCGGGCTGTTTGCGACCGAGCTGAAGACAAGCGACGGACTTTACCGTCTCGCGCCCAACTCCACGCTCTGGAACGTGCCCATCACCAATTACAGCCGCTTTCCCTCGCGCCGTCACGAACTCAGCCTGACAGTCAAGAATGATGAGGATCTGGCGGCCGCGCAGGATATGCTGATGAAAGTCGTGCGTTCGGAGAGCCGGGTTTTGCTGGATCCCGCCCCCGTCACCTTCGTCGATTCGGTCAGCGCCGACAGTGCCACCGTCAAATTGCGCTACTGGGTGCGCAGCGACACTTATTTCGCGACGACCCGCGATGTGACGAAAGCCATGAAACTCGCCTTCGACGAGCGCAAGGCGGAAGTGAGCGCCCAGCCGGCCTGAGACCTCACGTCTCCCTCTCTTTTCAAGCGCGGTGGCTGCAACAGCCACCGCGCTTTTTCGTTGCGCCACGTTGCAGTGCGCACTTGCATCCCGCGAATGCGGCCTCTATAGGTCGATACGTAATGTTATTACGTAACTATCTTTGTCGATATGAGAGGGCCGAAACAATGCAGAAGATACTCACCCGCGTCACCGGCGCCGTCGCACTTGGTTCCATGCTGCTGGCGGCGACAGCGGCAATGGCTGCCGGTGGCGACAAATCCGCAGCCCACAGCCACGACCATGGGCACGATCACGGCCACCAGATGACCGAGGCTGAAAAGCAGATTTACAAGGGTTATTTCGAGGATGCGCAGGTGAAGGCGCGCACGCTTTCCGACTGGGAAGGCGACTGGCAGTCGGTCTATCCCTATCTGCTGAACGGCTCGCTCGATTCCGTCATGGCCGAAAAGGCGGCGCATGGCGACAAGACGGCGGCGGAGTACCGCGCCTATTACGAGATCGGTTACAAGACCGATGTGAACCGCATCGTCATCAAGAGCGACAGCGTGGCGTTTTATAAGGACGGCAAACCCGCTGAAGGCACCTATGTCAGCGATGGCCATGAAATCCTGACCTACAAGAAGGGCAATCGCGGTGTCCGCTACATCTTCAAGAAAACCGGCGGCGATGAGGCCGCACCGCAATTCATCCAGTTCAGCGACCACTCCATCGCCCCGGTCAAGGCCGGCCATTACCATCTCTACTGGGGCAACGACCGCAAGGCATTGCTGGACGAAGTGACCAATTGGCCGACCTACTACCCGTTCCTGATGGACGGCGGCGATATCGTGGAAGAAATGGCGGCGCATTAACTTCGCACGACATTCCGGCACGGGCATAGTCTTCATGCCCGTGCCGCATTCCTTATTGCCCCATGGTGGAGCGATGCGCCCAGCCGGTCATGCGCTTTTCAAGCCAGGCCATGATCGCATACATGACGATGCCTTCCACCGCGAGCATCAGCAGGCCGGCAAAGACGAGCGGCACATTGAACTGGCTCTGCGCCGAACTCATCATGTTGCCGAGGCCGTAATTGGAGGCGACTGTTTCCGACACGACCGAGCCGACAAAGGCGAGCGTGATGGCGATTTTCAGCGAGCCGAAGAAATAGGGCATGGAGCGCGGAATGCCGACCTTCAGCATGATGTCCATCTTCTTTGCGCCAAGCGCCCGCAGCACATCTTCCGTTTCCGGCTCTATGGTGGCAAGCCCGGTCGCGACGTTGACGACGATGGGGAAGAAAGAGATCAGGAAGGCGGTCAACACGGCGGGCACCGTGCCGATGCCGAACCAGATGACGAGGATCGGCACCAGCGCCACTTTCGGGATGGCGTTGAAGCCGATCATCAGCGGATAAAGCCCGGCATAAATGGTTTTGGACCAGCCGATGAAAAGGCCGATGGCGAGACCGGCGGCCACCGCAATGGCGAAACCCAGCGTCGTGGTATAAAGCGTCTGCAGCGAGTTCTTCCAGATCGGCGACCAATATTGCACAATGGCCTGTCCGACCCTTACCGGTGACGGCAGAATGGTGGGCGGCATTTTCAGCGCGTAGACCAACAGTTCCCACAACACGAAAAGCGCCAGCGTATAAAGCCAGGGGGCGGCTTTCACCCAGTTGACGCGGGCAATCAGCGGCTTGCGCGGCTCGGCCGCGACGGTGCCTTCCATGATCGCGCTCATGCCGCCACCCTCGCCTGCGCGATCTCGCCATGCAGTTCCTGCACCATGTCGTTGAAACCCTTGTCATACATGATATCGAGCTGGCGCGGGCGGGCAAACGGCACGCGGTGTTCCGCCAACACCCGGCCCGGCCTTGCGCTCATCACGAAAATCTTGTCGGCCAGAAATGTCGCCTCGCGCAGATCATGGGTCACGAGGATGATGGTGACGCGCTGCGCGGCGTGCAGGTCGCGGATGACGCACCACAATTCCTCGCGGGTGAAGGCATCGAGCGCACCGAAAGGCTCGTCCAGCATCAGCAGTTCCGGTTCGTGGATCAGGGCCCGGCAAAGATTGGCGCGCTGCTGCATGCCACCGGAAAGCTGCCACGGATACTTCGAACCGAACCCCTTCAGGCCGACGATTTCCAGAAGGCGCTCGGCTTTCGCGACATACTCCGCCTTGTGGGCGCGCAGGCGTCGACGATGTTTCTCGACGATCTCCAGCGGCAGCAGGATGTTCTCAAGCGTGGTGCGCCACGGCAGCATCGTCGGGTTCTGAAACGCCATGCCGACGATGGAAACCGGCTCCGTGACCTGCCGCCCGGCAACGATGACATTGCCCTTCTGCGGAATGTGCAGCCCTGTCACCAGCTTCATCAGGGTCGACTTGCCGCAGCCGGAGGGTCCGACCACGGCCGCGAATTCACCCTTGTCGACCGTGAGATTCAAGCCGGATACGGCCAGCGTGCCGGCGGAGCCGCCATAGCGCATGTCCACACTGTCTATTTCCACGAGATGTGACATTGCTGTTCCCGTTTTAAGTTGCTGATCGGGCGGTTGAACCCTGCAGCGTTGCGGCTTGTTTCTTCTCCCCGCCGGGGAGACGGTGGCCCGAAGGGTCGGATGAGGGGGCAGCGCCAGCGATAGACCGAGAGCTTGCCCCCTCATCCCGCTGCCGCGGACTTCTCCCCGGCGGGGAGAAGAAGCATGCCGCACCCGCTCACTTCGTCCATTACGGAAGCATGCGTTCTTCCTTGGCCGGCAGGTAGGTCGCATCGAAGACCTGCTCCGCCTTGACGTTGCCCTTCAGGCCGAGAGAAACTTTCAGCGTCTCGATGGAGGCGGAAAGCCGGGCCGGATCGACGCCGCCCATGCCGTTTTCCACCACATAGGGCGTCTTGATATTCATGCTGTTGGCCATGTTAAGGCGTTCAAGCTCGATGGCGCTGTCGAGCGTCTCGTTGCGCTTGAGCACGGCCGCCACGCCCTCTTCGGGGTTCTTGACGGAATCGGCGAAGCCCTTGGCCAGCGCTTTCAGGAAGCCCTTCACGGCATCCGGGTTTTTCTCTGCGAAATCAGTGTTTACCAGCACCGCATTGCCATAGAGATTCAAGCCGTGCTCGGCCATCAGGATGGTCGATATATCGTCATCGGCGATGCCCTGCTTCTTGAGGTTGAGGATCACCGAAAAGGCAAAGCCGAAAACGGCGTCGACATCGCCCTTGGCGAGCATGGGCTCACGCACCGGAAAACCGATCGATTCGATCTTGATCTTGCTGTCATCGAGACCCGCCACCTGCTTGAAGGCGGGCCATTGCGCAAACGCGCCATCCGGCGGCGGCGCGCCGAGCTTCTTGCCTTCCAGCGACTTCGGATCGCCGGTGACACCGAGCGACTTGCGGCCCACCACGGCAAAAGTCGGGCGCTCATAGACCATATAAACGGCCTTGATCTTCTGGCTCGGATCCTCGTCGAGGAACTTCATCACCGAGTTGATGTCGCCGAAGCCCATCTGGTAGGCGCCGGTCGCCACGCGCGGAATGGCTTCCACCGAGCCGTTGCCGCTATCGATGGTGACATCGAGACCTTCAGCCTTGAAGTAACCCTTGTCGAGCGCCAGCAGGAAACCGGCGGCGGGGCCTTCGAACTTCCAGTCGAGCGTGAATTTCACCGGCGTTTCGGCCCGCACCTCTACGACCGGCAGCGAAAAACCAGCGGCTACACCGATGGCGGCAATGGCCAGAGCCCTGGTCAACAACCTGCGCGTTAAAATCATCTATTCCCCCTGATAGTTTTGTTGGATTGGTTGCATAAGACCCAATTCCAACCCTCAAGGCAAGATAAAATTGCATACAAAATAGCCGTTATTTTGTATGCTTATTTTATATGCACAAACGCGCACAAGGCAGGCAAAAAGCCGGCATTTTGCCCATCGCGCATGCAACGAAGCGAAAGCGGGATCGTTCACGCAGAGAACACAGCGTTCTCATTTGCCGGGGTTGCGGATCAGGGGCAGCGTGCGACAAATAGGGCCACGAACAGCAGGCGAAACAGCGGGACGGCAAGATGAATTCTGCACTGGGCATACACCACATCACCATGATTACCCGCAAAGTGCAGGCGAATGTGGATTTTTACGCCGGCTTTCTGGGCCTGAGGCTGGCCAAGCGCACGGCCGGTTTCGAAGACGCCATGCAGCTGCACCTGCTTTATGGCGACGATATCGCCTCGCCCGGCTCCCTTCTCACCTTTCTCGTCTGGGAAGATGGCGGCCAGGGCCGTGTCGGTTATGGCCAGACGCTGGAGATTTCCGTGGCCATCGATCCCGCCGCCATCGGCTTCTGGCTGACGCGGGCGCTGAAATTCGGCATCCGGGCGGAAGGCCCCTCCGATGAGTTCGGCGCTCCGGTCATCCGGCTGAAGGATCCTGACGGCCTGATCGTCAAGCTGGTCGGCACCCACGCCTTTGCCGATGCCACGCCGCATGTGACGGACGATATTTCCGCGCAGGACGCCATTCGCCGCATCTATGGCGCGACGGTGCTGAGCGAAGTGCCGGAAGAAACCGTGGCGTTTCTGGAGAAACATTTCGGTTACCGGCAGGAAAGCCAGGCAGGCGCAATCCGCCGGCTCGTTTCCGAAAGCGGCGACATTATCGACGTGCGCGACGCCACCGGCTTCTGGTCCAGCGCGCCGGGCACCGGCACCGTCGACCATATTGCCTTCCGGGCCAAGGACATGGACGAGCTGAACGCGGTTCATACGGGGCTGAAATCGCTGAATTCCAGCACCACCAATGCCCATGACCGCAAATATTTCCACTCGCTCTATGTCCGCGAACCGGGCGGCGTGCTGATCGAAATGGCGACCGACGGGCCGGGCATGACGGTGGACGAACCGTTGGAATCGCTCGGGGAAAAACTGTTCATCCCGCCGCTCTTCATGAAGGACGAGGCGGATGTGCGTGTCGCCCTGCCACAGTTTGCAATGCCGGGCGAAGAGCGCATCGTCTATCGCGACCTGCCCTTCGTGCACCGTTTCTATACGCCCGAGGAGCCGGATGGCAGCACCATCATCCTGCTGCACGGTTCCGGCGGCAGCGAAACGAGCCTGATGCCGCTCGCGCACCGGGCAGCGCCGCGCGCCACGCTTCTCGGCGTGCGCGGCCGCAGCACGGAGGAGGACATCGCCCGCTGGTTCCGCCGCAATCCCGATTTCAGCTTCGACCAGAAGGATATCGTCTCGGAAACGGAAGCATTCGCCGCCTTCGTGGAGGGGGCGATACGGTCCTATGGTCTCGACCGTTCGAAACTGCGGTTTATCGGCCATTCCAATGGTGCAAATTTCTACGCGGCCTTTGCCGCGCTTTATCCCGAACTTGCCGGAGACGCCCTGCTCTACCGCCCGATGCCGGTTCTGGAAACATGGCCGCAGTCCGATCTTTCCGGCCGCAATGTCATGCTTGTGGCGGGAGAACGCGACAAATATCTCGACAAGGCGCACGAATTGCAGGGCCGGCTGGCGGCGAGCGGAGCAAGAGCCGAGATGGAAACGGTTGAGGATGGGCATGAGCTCGGGGTTGCCGATATCGAAGCGGCGCGGCGCTGGCTGGCGGATGTTTCCTGACACGGCGGGCGGGCCTGTGCCACCCACTCGCCACCCAGCCATTCATCAACCGGGCCTTGCATAAGTTCACCAAAAGGGCTTTAAAAACAGCTTCGTAATTGGAGAGTCCGTTTGGAAATCCCGCTGTTTATCCTCGCCCTCGTCGCGGCCTTCATCTACACGCTGGTCGCGAGCATCCGCAATTCAAGTCGAATCAAGTCGCTGGAACGGGAAGTTCTCAGTCTCAAGCGGCTGATGGCTGCGGGCGTCACGTCTCCTGTGGCGGCGCAGGCGGAGAGCGCGGAAACCGCGGAAAAACCAGACTTCGCAGCGGAAACGGAAAGCGAAACCGCGCCGGGAGCAACAGCCTTCCAAGCTGAATACGCATCCGAGCCAGAAGAAGCCGCAGCCACGGAAGAGGTCGCGCGCGAAGAAGCACAGCCCGCACCTGTCGCAACGACTGTCGAATCACCGGCAACGAAGGAAAGCTTCGAAAGCCTGCTCGGCGCGCGCTGGGCCGTCTGGGCCGGTGGGCTGGCGCTGGCGCTCGGCGGTATTTTCCTCGTCAAATATTCGATCGAATCGGGGCTGCTCAGCCCGGCGGTCAGGCTGTCGCTCGCCGCCATTTTCGGCCTCCTCCTCGGGCTTGCCGGCGAGGCTGTCCGCCGCAAGGCGGTGCCGGGCATCGCCGCCACCTATTCCAACGCCATGATACCGGGCGTGCTGACGGCGGCCGGCGCCTTGACGCTGTTCGGCGTGGTTTATGCGGCCTATGGCATTTATGGCTATATCGGCCCCGGCGTGGCTTTTGGCCTGCTTGGGCTCGTCGCCTTCGCCACCATCGGGCTTTCGCTGCTGCACGGGCAGGCGCTGGCCGGTCTCGGCCTTCTCGGTTCGATGCTGACGCCGGCGCTGATTTCTACCGAAACGCCGAATATCTGGGCGCTCTTCCTGTTCCTCACCATCTCCTGGCTGGCAACAGCGGCCGCGGCGCGCAGGCAGGGCTGGACCGTGGTTCCCTCTCTCGCCAATGCCGGCCTCGGCCTCTGGGCGCTCGGCTATATCGGATTTTCCGAAACGATCAGCGCCGAACCGCCAACGCTTGCCCTGCTCGTCATGCTGGCGGGAACCATATTCCTCTGGCCCGGAAAGACATTCGACACGCCGCCTGCGGAGACCGGCGAAACCGCCGCTCCCGAGCGGCGCGCCATCCGCGCCCTGCGCCTTCTGCTGCGGCCGTCGCTTGCTCTCAATCTCACCGTGTCGATGGCCGTGATCCTGCCGGCCATGGGTTTCCTGTTTGCCGATGGCGGTATCGACACCCATCCGGCACTCATCGTTTCAGCGCTCATCGCCGCCCTTGCGGCCCTTGGCGCCGCCCGCCACTATGCGGTATGGCCCGCCATTATCGCAGCGCTCGGTGCGCAGGCTGCCGTGTCGCTGATGTCGCGGCAGGGCATCGACTTCATTGGCCTTATCAACGATACGTCCGTGTCCCTTCCGCCCGTATCGGTCGGCTACACGGCGGAAATCGCCATGGCGCTCGGCCTCGGGGCTGTCTTCGTGCTCTGCGCCTTCTCTTTCCTGAAACGCAAAGGCGCTGACGATGCGGATTTCGCCCAGCTCTGGGCCGGTATCGCAGCACTTTTCCCGGTCTGGCTCGCAACCGCAAGCTTTGTCGAATACGGCAATCTCGGCCGTGACTGGCTGCACGCCGCCTATGGCCTTGGCCTTGGGCTGGTGTTGCTTGCAGGCGCCGAGTGGCTGCACCGGCAGAACGACGAAGCCTATCGCAAGCCGCTGAACATCCTCGTGCTCGGCTCCTTCGCCGCCTTTACGCTTTGCCTGCACACGCTGACGGAGGGGCTTGCGACGACCGTGCTGCTCTCCGTCATCGGTTTCGTTTATGTGCTCGCGACACGTTACCGCAACTGGGATGTGCTGCCCTGGGTGATGGCCGTGGCGAGCGTTGCCGTTCTCGGCCGCATCGCCTGGGAACCCACCATTGTCGGGCCGCAGAACCTCGGCACCACGCCGGTCTTCAACGCGCTTCTGCCGGGTTACGGCATTCCCGCACTGCTGGCTGTCGCTTCGGCATGGCTGCTGCGCGACTGGCCGGGGGTCAGGGCGAAGAACTTCCTGCAGGCAATTGCCAGCGTCATGGGCCTTCTCGCCGTCGCCATCCTCATCCGCCACGCGATGAATGGCGGCACGCTGGATGACAGCGTGCCGACGCTTGGCGAACAGTCGATCTACACGCTGCTGACCATCGGCTTCTCGGGCGTCTTGATGACGCTGGACCTGAAGAGCCCCAGCCCCGTCTTCCGCTACGGCTCGATGATTGCCGGCGTGATTGCCGTCATCAATGTGCTGACGATGCATTTCTTCACGCTCAACCCCTATTTCACCGGCGAAAATACCGGCAGCATTCCGTTCCTCAACCTGCTGCTGATCGGCTACCTGTTGCCGGCGCTCGCCTATGGCGGCCTGGCCTATTATGCGCGCGGAAAACGTCCGCCGCCCTATGTCAGCATGCTGGCGGTGGCGGGCGCCGCACTCGGCTTTGCCTGGGCCACGCTTTCGGTGCGCCGTTTCTGGCAGGGTGAGAACATTGCCGACTGGAAGGGCTTCCTGCAGGGCGAGACCTATAGCTATTCGGTGGTCTGGCTGCTGATCGGCGTGTTGCTGCTCGTGCTCGGCTCGCGCTTCAATGCCCGCAGCCTGCGTCTTGCATCCGCCGCCTTCGTGCTGATCTCGGTTGCCAAGGCCTTCCTGATCGACATGAGCAATCTAGAAGGTGTGCTCAGGGCCCTGTCCTTCATCGGTCTCGGCGCGGTGCTGATCGGCATCGGCCTGTTCTACCAGAAAATCCTCACACGGAAGCCGCAGGCATGATCGCGGCCGAGGCTTTCGCGCCCTATGCGGCGCTTGCGCAGGATTTGATACCGCACGCCGCCGATACGGGCGACGGCTCGCATGATCTTGCCCATATTCACCGCGTCTTCCGCAACGCCATGCGCATCCATGCGGGCGAAGGCGGCGATGGCACCGTGCTGGCCGCCAGCGTGCTGTTGCATGATTGCGTGGCGGTGGAGAAGAACTCGCCGCTCCGCGCGCAGGCCTCACGGCTGGCTGCGGAAAAAGCCTCGGGCATTCTCGAGTCTCTCGGCTGGCAACAGGCGGATATCGACGCCGCCGCCCATGCCATCACCACCCACAGCTTTTCCGCCAATATAGAGCCGCAGACGCTGGAGGCGAAAATCCTTCAGGACGCCGACCGGCTGGACGCCATCGGCATGGTGGGAGCGGCGCGCTGCTTTTATATTGCCGGACGCATGGGTTCGGCTCTCTACGACCCGGTCGACCCGCTGGCGAAGGAGCGGCCGCTTGACGACCGCGCCTTTGCCATCGACCATTTCGAAACCAAGCTGTTCAAGCTGGCCGACGGCTTTCGCACCGAGACGGGCCGGCAGATGGCCAAGGCCCGCCATGAGCGGCTGAAACAGGTGCTGGACCTGTTTCTCGACGAAATTTGAGGAGACCCGAGATGCGTGTGACCGAGCTAAACATCTATCCGCTGAAAAGCGCGCGCGGCATTCCCCTCTCCGAAAGCACTGTTTCGGCAGAAGGCCTGCCGGGCGACCGCCGCGCCATGCTCATCGATCCCACCGGCCATTTCATCACCCAGCGCGAATTGCCGGCAATTGCCACGGTTCTGGCCCGGCATGACGATGGCGGCATGGTGCTTTCGCGGGAAGCGAATGGCGAGGTTCTCGCAAGACCTTCCGGGGAGCGCATGGATGTGGCGGTGTGGAAATCGATCGTCAGCGCCAATATCGCCGATGGTGAGACCAACGAGACGCTCTCGGCATGGCTGGGGCGTGAGGTGAAGCTGGTGTTCTTCGACGACGCCTCGAAACGTATTGCAAGCCTGGAATGGACCGGCAATGAAACGCCCGTCACCTTTGCGGACGGTTACCAGATCCTCGTCACTACCACCGCCTCGCTTGCCGCGCTGAACGACAATATGCGCGCCAATGGTGAGGACGCGGTCGGCATGGAACGCTTCCGGCCCAATATCGTGCTTGATACGGACGAGCCATGGGCCGAGGACCGCTGGGCGGCCATCGAGATCGGCGGCATTCGCTTCGATCTCGTCAAACCCTGCGCCCGCTGCATCATGACCACGCAGGACCAGACGACCGGCTCCCGCGATGTGCCCTCCCCCATGAAAGCCATGGGCCGCATCCGCATGTCCGGCGACCGGCGCGTGCCCGGCCCGCTGTTCGGCTGGAACGTGACGCCGCGGGGCGAAGGCAGGCTGTCCGTCGGTGATGTGGCGAAGGTGATCGAGGAAAGGCCGGAAGGCTGGGCGATCAAGCGGCGTTAGTCGGAGGCCGTAGTTTTAAGTTGATTTTCGAATAACAAAAATCAATCATGGGTTTATTTTCAGGAGATGTTCCATGGTCGATTTTTTCAATGTCATTTCAAATAATCATATATCCGTCGTAGCAACGATAGGCATATTGATGTGCGTGTCGGGTTTGCTTCTGTGCTTCTTTTCCGTTGGCAAAACACATGGGCTCCTGCTTGCTCTTGTCGGCGCCGTTTTTACCGCTCTGCCCTTCATCACCAGCATGAAGGTCAATAGGGACGGATTGGAGATTTTGACCAATAGCCAGAAGGCCAATATTGAACTGGCGACGACCGTAGCTAAGCAAACGCAAGCCATCGAGGAAGTGAAACAGGGGCTGGCGGCACTCAACACCGTGGTGCAAACATTTGCCAGCACGCCTGCCGCCGGGTCGGATAATTCCTTTACGCCAAAGATAAATTGGCTTCAAATCCAGAAGAATCTGAGCTCATCGATAGACAAATCAGACTCGCTCCTGGGCGATATTCAGCAGCGGCAGCAGAGCGTTGAGGATATTCTCGGCAAAAACGAGGCTCTGATAGGCAAGATGCGCTGACAGCGTCTTATCAATCCCATGAATAGTGGCCGTCAAGAAAAGTCGCTAGTGGGACCGGCTGACAAAAGATAATATTCATCCCATCGTAGCGGAATCTGCGGCAAGCCATGTCCCTATTTTTTTGGGACGCGGCGCCGCGATGGGGGAATATTCATGTCGCAAGCCACACGCCAGACCATGCCCTGGCTGATTATCGCCGCCGGGTCGCTGATCGCGGTCATGACCTTCGGCCCCCGTTCCGCCATGGGCTTTTTCCAGCTGCCGATGCTCGCCGATACCGGCTGGGACCGTTCCACCTTCGGTCTCGCCATGGCCCTGCAGAACCTCTTCTGGGGGCTCGGTCAGCCCTTCTTTGGCGCCATCGCCGATAAATACGGCACTGGCCGCGTGCTGGTGCTTTCCGGCCTGCTTTATGCCGCCGGCCTCATCTGCATGTCCTTCGGCACCTCGCCCTTCTGGCTGCATTTCGGCGGCGGCGTTCTCGTCGGGCTCGGCATTGCCGCCGGCTCCTTCAGCGTCATCCTTTCGGCCTTTGCGCGCCATGTCACGCCGCAGCAGCGTTCGCTCGCCTTCGGCATCGGCACCGCGGCGGGCTCAGCCGGCATGTTCCTGTTCGCGCCGATCAGCCAGGGCCTGATTTCCACCTATGGCTGGTCGGACAGCCTCGTCTGGCTTGCCGCGATGATGATGCTCGTGCCGCTGCTCGCCTTTCCGATGCGTGGCAATTCCTCTTCCGGCAGCCAGTCGCAGGTGCAGTTCCAGCAGACGGCGGGCGAAGCGCTGAAAGAAGCGCTCGGCCATAAAAGCTACCTGCTTTTGACCACGGGCTTTTTCGTCTGCGGTTTTCAGGTGGCCTTCATCACCGCGCATTTCCCGGCCTATCTCGGTGATATCGGCATCGAGCCGCGCTACGCCGTCATCGCCATGGCGCTGATCGGCTTCTTCAACATCATCGGGTCGCTTGCCGCCGGCGTCATCGCCCAGCGTTATTCGAAACCCTATCTGCTGGCCTATATCTATATCGCCCGTTCGGTTGCCGTCACCGCTTTCATGCTCCTGCCGCAATCGCCGCTTTCAGTCATCATCTTTGCGGCCGTCATGGGCATCCTCTGGCTTTCCACCGTGCCACCGACCAATGCGCTGGTGGCGATCATGTTCGGCACGCGCCATCTCGGCATGCTCGGCGGCGTCGTGTTCCTGTCGCACCAGATCGGCTCGTTCCTCGGCGTCTGGCTTGGCGGCTTCCTTTACGACAGGCTGGGTTCCTATGATCTCGTCTGGTGGCTGGGCGTCGGCATGGGGATTTTCGCGGCCATCGTGCATTGGCCCATTCAGGAGCGACCGGCTCCGAGGCCTGCAATGGCCTAGTCAGACAGCCTTATCGAGGGCGGGTGGCATCCCCCTGCCATCCGTCGCCCTACGCTCAAGCGCCTTCAGCGCGGCCTGCACGAAACCGTCGCGGGCGGCGTTTTCGTTGAGGCCACGCGGATCGTAGACATGCCGGTTGAGGAAATGAGCGGTGAGGCGGAAAGCCGCCGCGAGGCTGTCAGGATCGGCGGCCTTCGACTGGCCTTCGCTTAAGAAAGCCGGAAGCGACAGCATCCGCTCCGCATAGGGCGCACCTGCCGTGCGGCACACCGCCCTGCCCGTTTTCGGCGATACATAGATGAGGTCGGTGCGCAGCCCCGTCGCCGCGCATTCGGTAAGATCGAGCCCGAAACCGAGTTCGTTCAGCACCGCCAGTTCAAAGCGCACGAACAATTCCCCGGCATCGACGGGGTCATGCAGATTGTCGAGAATGATATCCAGCGCCTGATAGAGATGCGGGTGCGGATCGCGCTCCGGCAGAAGCCTGAGCAGAGCGCCCATGGCCTGCACGCCATAAACGGCGGTCGCCGTTTCCATCAGCTGCGCGGCGCGCAATTGCAGCGGCTCGATGCGGAATTCACCCAGATGATCGTGAAGGCGCGCCCGCCAGATGACATCCACCCGGTTGCCCGCCTGTAGCACGGGCTGCATGCTGCGGGAACGGCCGGAACGCACCAGCCCCAGATGGCGGCCACGCGAAGGGGTCATCACCTCGGCGATGACACTCGTCTCGCCATGGCGTTTGACGCCGAGAATGATTGCCTCTTCCTGCCACTGCATGAAACGCGTCCGAATTTCGATTCAGGATTTCGATTCAGGCCCGATCATACCCGATCTGGCGGCAAAACGTTATTCTTTTACGGCACCGTCAACCACGCCGACGAGGTTGAGAACGAAATCGATAATTTCGTTTTCCCCGAAGGGTTTGCCGAGCAACGGCGCGTGCGTGAGATCTTCCGGAAAACCCGTCGTGTCGCCATAACCGCTGACGAAACCGAAGGGAATGCCCGCATCGCGCAGCCCGCGCGCGAAATCGTAGCTCTTGCCGTCGGTGAGGCTGACATCGAGAAGCACGCAATCGGCGCCCTCCTCTTCGACAGCCCGCCTCGCCTGCGCAAGCGTGGTGGCGATGGCGACGGATTCCACCCCCATGGACTGGAGAACCGCTTCGACATCGAGCGCCACCAGATATTCATCCTCAACGATGATAACCCGTTGTGGCACCATATGTTTTCTTCTTCCCAAAAAAGAGGACCGCACGGCTCGAAGCTACGGTCTCCGACATGATTCTCCCGTCAGATAACACGACAGGAGTCGCAAATTGCGGCTCCGCCGTCATTTAAAAAAGACATGTCAAAGGAAGATCAGATGAAGGGTCTTTGCCGCTTTTCATCGCTTTCCCAACCCGCCACGTTGGTCAAGCCGGCATCGTCCAGCACCAGACAGCCCTTGTCCGTCCAGCGGATGAGACCGCGATCGACGAGCTTTCTCAAGGTCTTGTTGGTGTGAACGATGGACAGGCCGAGCGTATCGGCAACGTGTTGCTGGGTGACCGGGATCGGTGTTTCGCCGGGGATGAGGTTAACCGCTTTCGCCTTGCGATAAAGAAACGCGATCAGATAGGCGGCGCGTTCCAGCGCGGTGCGGCGGCCGATGCTGAGGAGGTGGTTGTCCAGCATGCGTTCCTCGCTCGCCGCGATCCAGGTGAGATCATAGGCAAGCGTCGGGTGATCGGTGAAGAGGTTGTTGAGGCGGGAGCGCTCGAAGACGCAGAGCGTCACCGGCGACAGCGCCTCCACCGAATGCTGCATTTCCCCCATCACCGTGCCCTGAAGACCGACGAGATCGCCGGGCATGACATAGTTGAGGATTTGCCGCCGGCCGTCCTCAAGCGTCTTGTAACGGAAAGCCCAGCCCTGCAGAACGGTGTAAAGATGGGCGCTGTGCGAGCCTTCCATCAGGATGACGGAGCCGCTTTCCACCGCAAGTTCCCCCGTCTTGAAACGCGATACGAAATCCAGTTCGGAAGAGGAAAAATCCCGGAAATGCGGCAGGTCGCGCAGGGGACATTGCTGGCACGGGGTGGTGGAAATTCCGTTCGGTTTTTTTGGCGACATGAATATCCATCATCGAAAAAGGTTGCGCCCAATTGTTTTGGAACAACCCGCCCGAACCTATTCGGTTCCCGATGGTGAGTGAAGATTCGTGAAGCGTACCTTGCACTCCTTCCTCACTCCTGTGCCCGTCACAGAAATCCAGCCGACGCGCGTCTGCGCGGCGGGAAGGACTCCTTTCAGCCCAAGGACTTGGGCTGGCTGAATCCCTGTGACAGGCACAGGGATGAGGGAGATGCCCGGCAACTAGCCCCGCGGGAACTCCAGTCCCATTTCACGGAAGCGCTCGGGGTCGTCGCCCCAGTTCTCGCGCACCTTGACGAACAGGAAGAGATGCACCGGCTGTTCGAGGATTTCCGACAGCTCCTTGCGCGAGGCGGTGGAGATGGCCTTGATCGCATCGCCGTTCTTGCCGAGCGCAATCTTCTTCTGGCTGTCGCGCTCGACATAGATCACCTGCTCGATGCGCACGGAGCCGTCCTTGCGTTCTTCCCACTTTTCGGTCTCGACATGCGAGGCGTAGGGAAGCTCCTGATGCAGGCGCAGGAACAGTTTTTCGCGGGTGATTTCGGCAGCGAGCTGGCGCATCGGCAGATCGGAAATCTGGTCTTCCGGATAATACCACGGGCCTTCCGGCAGTTCGGCGGCCAGATAGTTCATCAGGTCGTCGCAGCCCGAACCGTTGGTCGCCGAGATCATGAAGGTGCGGTCGAAGGCGACCGTCTCATTGGCGGCGGCGGCGAGTTTCAGAAGGTCTTCGCGCTTCACCTGGTCGATCTTGTTGAGGCAGAGGATCTTCTTCTGCGGGACATCCTTCAGACCTTCGAGAATGGTCTCCGCATCGCCCTTCAGGCCGCGTTCGCTGTCGATCAGCAGCAGGATGAGATCGGCATCCTTCGCGCCGCCCCAGGCGGAGGTGACCATGGCGCGGTCCAGCCGGCGGCGCGGCTTGAAGATGCCGGGCGTGTCCATGAAAACGATCTGGGCGTTATCGTGAATGGCGATGCCACGCATCACGGCGCGCGTCGTCTGCACCTTGTGGCTGACGATCGAAACCTTGGCGCCCACCAGACGGTTCACCAGCGTCGACTTGCCGGCATTTGTGGGGCCGATGAGGGCCACGAAGCCGGAGCGGGTCGGAAGGGCTGCATCTTCGCCAGTCATGGCGGGGTTTTCGTGATCGGTCATGATATCCATTCAAGGTCAGAGGTATTCAACATGCGGCCAAAGGGCCTGTCATGCGCTCGATGTTCAGCACCCGGTTCGCCGGGCGCTCAGTCCCGGGTGGAGGTCTTCTGCCAGACGCCTTCGCGTTCCAGCAATCTTGTTGCCGCCACCTGTTCGGCCGCGCGCTTGGAGCGCTCGACACCGGTTTCCGGCTTTACGCCGGGAATTTCGACAGTCACCGTAAAGCGGGGATCGTGATCCGGTCCGGAGCGATCGTCAACCCGGTAAGAGGGCGTGGTCGCAAATCTGGCATGCGCCCATTCCTGCAATTCGGTCTTGGCGTCGCGCCGACCGGCATCCACGCTGGTTGCGCGGCCCTGCCAGTATTTCAGAATGAATTTGCGCGATGCTTCCAGCCCGCCATCCAGATAGATGGTGGCGATCAGGCTTTCGACGACATCGGCGCGCACGTTCAGCATCGCCTTGCCGGTCAGTTTCTTCACATCCGAGCCGGTACGGATGAAATTATGCAGGCCCATCTCGTCACCGATCGCGGCACAGGATTCGGCGCTGACGAGCTGGTTCAGACGAACCGAAAGCTCGCCTTCGGTGGCGTTGCGGAAGGTGGAGAACAGCAATTCGGCAACGCAGAGACCGAGAACACGGTCGCCTAGAAATTCCAGCCGCTCGTAATTGCCGGCCGCCGCCGAGCGAGCACTGGCATGGGTCAAGGCCCGGTCGAGCCGGGCCTTTTCCTTGAACTCATATCCGATCAACGCTTCCAGACGGGAAATCTCGTCCGCCGAAAGCGGCTTGGTCTTGCTCATTCCACAACCTTGAAGAGGCGGTCCCAACGCATGTTGGCCGGCCATTCCCAAATGAGGCTGAACGGCGTGTCATTGCCCAGCGAGAAGAAGATGACGCTGGCGCGGCCGATCAGGTTTTCTTCCGGTACGAAACCGACGTCGAAGCGGCTATCGAGCGAATTGTCGCGATTGTCGCCCATCATGAAATAATGGCCTTCCGGCACCACGAATTCACGCGTGTTGTCGCCGCGCGAATCAGGCGACTGATCGAGCGTGTCATAGGTAACGCCATTGTCGAGCGTTTCGCGGAAGACCGGTACATTGGCGCCCGGATCGGCCCGGTAATCGGAAGTGAAGGTGCCATCGGGCTGCTTCGGCACCGGCTGGCCGTTGATGAACAGCACGCCGTTCGTCACCTGGATACGGTCACCAGGCAGGCCGACGAGGCGCTTGATGTAATCGACTTCAGGATTGGGCGGCAGGCGGAAGACCACGACATCGCCGCGCTTCGGCTTGCTGAATTCGAGAATGCGGCCCGAAAACAGGTTCGGCGAGAAAGGCAGCGAATATCTCGAATAGCCGTAGGAGAACTTGTTGACGAAAAGATAGTCGCCAACCAGAAGCGTCGGCATCATCGAGCCGGACGGGATCGTGAAGGGCTGAAACAGCACAGTGCGGATGACCATGGCCAGCAGCAGCGCCTGAATGATGACCTTGACGTTCTCCCAGAGGGCGTTCTGCTTCTTTTCAGCTTTTTCCGACACTTAAAGACCTGCCTGATTGTTTCCCGGCTTCTTCGGTTTCACGAAAGCCGCCGGGCCGTTGTTTTATCGCGTATGCGGCGGGCAAGCGGTTTTTACGCAGCCGGCAACGCTTTCATATTTCTGCGACTTCTCTAGAACCTTTCCAGCCCGAAGGGAAGCGCTTCTGTGACACGTCCGCAAATAGGACGCCAATGCGGCCTCACCGGGTCTTACCCGTTCACGGGAAGCGCCTCGATAATCACGAATGCCTGAGCGTAAGGAAAATCGTCCGTGATCGTCAGGTGAATATTGGCGCGGTGGCCGGCGGGCAGCAGCGCCGCCAGCCTTTCCCCTGCCCCATTGGTCAACACCATGGTCGGCTTGCCGCCCGGCAGATTGACGACGCCCATATCCTTCCAGAAAACGCCGTTCGCAAGGCCTGTCCCCAGCGCCTTGGAACAGGCTTCCTTGGCGGCGAAACGTTTGGCATAGGAAGCGGCGCGGTTCTTGCGGCCATCGGACTTGGCGCGCTCGATATCGGTGAAACAGCGATGGGTGAAGCGCTCGCCGAAACGTTCGATCGACTTTTCAACGCGGCGAATATCGATCAGGTCGCTGCCCAATCCAATGATCATTTCAGCATCTCCAGAGAAGCATTCTTGTTGGCGGCGCGATGTGCGAGATTTTCCATCTTGCGGCGCTGGAAACCGCTGATGAGACCATAGACGGCGATATAGGCGATGATTGCGCTGATAACGGCAGGAAGTAGCGCGCCGATGGTCATGGGTTCCAGCACCGGCGTCCATATCTGCCGGAATTCGAGATGGCTGAACAGCGCCACGAAATCCACATGCGCAGCGCTTTCCGTCTTCTGCCGGCCGAGGATGAAGTGCCCCAGCTCCCAGGTGGATGCCCAGATGAAGGGAAATGTCAGCGGATTGGCGAAGGTGGTGCCGAGCGCTGCCGCCACGAGATTGACGCGCATGAGAAAACCGAGCGCCATGGCGATAATGATATGAACGCCGAGAAACGGTGTCCACGCCACGCCGACACCGAGAGCGACACCGGCGGCAACCGAATGCGGAGAGGCGGAAAGCCGCAGAAGGCGCAGCTTCATATAGCGCAACGAACGGGAAAAACCCGTACGCGGCCAGAAGAGGTCGCGAATCTTCTCTGAAAAACCAACGGGTTCACGGCGGCGAAACGGCATGGAGGCAGTCTATTTCATCGCCCCGGCCGCGCCAAGAGCATCATAGATGACGCAGCGATTTCTTTTGCAGGTATATTCTCCGCGTCCGTCATTCCGGCCTTGAGCCGGAATCTAGCCGACGTGCGTCTGCGCGGCGAGAAGACTCTTTCCAGCCAAAGGACTTGGGCTGGCTGGATGCCGGATCAAGTCCGGCATGACGGACGCGGGGATGTCACGAATACAGTGAATAGCGAGCCTTCGATATCAGTCCCAATTTAGTGTCGTCTATTGCGACAGGGGAGTGAACCGGGTTTTTTTGCGGCGTATTGGTCAACCAGTTTGGGACAACCGCTTGAAGCGCGCATTCACATAGTTTTGCAGGATACAGGGGCGAGCGTGCCAACAACGGCCGCGCACCCTCCGAGTCTCATACGCATGGCGATGGGCTGCCATGCGCTGAGTGCATTACCGGCGGAACAGGCCGCGATCGATTTCGCGCTGGCGGAATTCCAGGTCGACATTCGATACCGAGCCGCTGAGATATTCGAATTCGCGTTCCTGGGTGGTCTTGCCACGAACGGCGCGGGCGATCTTGCGAAGCGGAGTAAACATGATTTTCGGTCCTTTCGGTTTGGAACTGGCGTTTCTCATCGGTGTTCATCCACCGGCACGCCGCGTTTCCTTCTCTTCAATTTCTGAGAAGAAAATAGTCGCAAACCGCCTCCACCACCAGAGACAGGAAAAGGCCGCTGCCATGCGCTCAATGCATAACAGCGGCCTTCTAGTATTTACAAAGGATCAAAAATGCCTCAATCGAAGGCACGCGTCACTGTCGAGACGCAATCGAGATCCTTGAGCTGCGACAGAAGCTGGTTCAGCTGCCTGAGATCCCAGACTTCGACATCCAGCGCCAGCTCGGAGAAATCCGTGCCGATGCGTACCATGTTGAGGCCGCGAATATTGACGTCGAGCGTGGCGATAGACTGCGCCACCGAGGCGAGCGTGCCCGGCTCGTTCAGCGCATTGATCATCACCCGCGCCATGAAGCGCGACTTGTTCGCCTCGTCCAGATCCCAGCGCACATCGATCCACCGTTCCGGCTCGTCATCGAAGCGTTGCAGCGCCGGCGCCTGAATGGGATAGATGGTGATGCCCTTGCCTTTTTCCATGATGCCGACAATGCGGTCACCCGGAACGGCGCCAGCGGCACCGAAATGCACATCGACATTGCCGGAGAGACCACGGATGGGCAGCGGGTCCGGTCCATCCAGCATTTCGGCCGCGCCATCGTCCTCAAGCACCGAGCGCGACTTGCCGGGGATCTTGAAGACCATGCCGGAGGCGCTGCGCATGTTGAACCAGCCATCGTCGCCGGTCATCTTCACCGTCACGCGTTCGTCCTGATAATCCGGGAACACCGCGCGCAGGACATCGAGCGAGGAAACCTCGCCACGGCCGACGGCGGCGATGGCATCTTCCACGTCCTTCTGCGCCAGACGATGCAGCACGGGCTTTAGCGCTTCACGGGAGAAGGCCTTGCCGGCGCGCTCGAAGGTGCGCTCGAGAATGCGATAGCCGAGGCCGGAATATTGTTTGCGGATGGCCATGCGGGTGGCGCGGCGGATGGCAGAGCGGGCCTTGCCCGTCACTACAACCTCTTCCCATGCGGCAGGCGGCACCTGCACGCCCGAGCGGATAATCTCCACCTCGTCACCGTTGTTCAGGCGGGTGACGAGCGGCATGATCCGGCCGTTGATCTTCGCGCCAACCGTGGTGTCGCCGATATTGGTGTGCACCGCATAGGCGAAATCGATGGGGGTGGCGCCGCGCGGCAGGGCGATCAGCTTGCCTTTGGGCGTGAAGCAGAACACTTGGTCCTGGAAAAGTTCGAGCTTGGTGTGCTCGAGGAATTCTTCCGGGCTGTCGCCTTCGGCCAGCGATTCGATGGTGTGGCGCAGCCAGGAATAGGCATTGCTCTCCGGCGAGAGCAGATCGCCCTCCCCGTTTTCGCCATCCTTGTAAAGCGCATGGGCGGCGATACCGAATTCGGCGATCTCATGCATGCGCTTGGTGCGGATCTGCAGCTCGATACGCTGGCGCGACGGGCCAACGATGGTGGTGTGGATGGAACGATAATCGTTCTGCTTGGGTGTCGAGATATAATCCTTGAAGCGGCCCGGCACGACGCGCCAGCGCGTATGCACTACACCCAGCGCCCGGTAGCAGGATGGAATGTCATCCACCAGAATGCGGAAACCGTAGACATCGGAAAGCTGCTCGAAGGAAAGCGACTTCGACTGCATCTTGCGGAACACCGAATAGGGTTTTTTCTGCCGCCCTTTGACATTGGCGCCGACCAGACCATTCGCCACGAGAAGCTCGCGCAGCTCGTCCTCGATCTTTTTGATCAGCCCTTCATTGCGCGTTTCCAGTTCCTGCAGGCGGTTCGTCACCGTGCCATAGGCTTCCGGGTTGAGATACCGGAAGGACAGGTCCTCCAGCTCGTCGCGCATATCCTGCATGCCCATGCGGCCGGCGAGCGGCGCATAGATTTCCATGGTTTCTTCGGAAATGCGGCTGCGCTTGTCGGCCGGCATATATTCCATGGTGCGCATATTGTGCAGACGGTCTGCGAGCTTCACCAGGAGAACGCGCACGTCGTCGGAAATGGCGAGCAGCAGCTTGCGCAGGTTTTCGGCCTGCTTGGCCTTGCGGGTAACGAGATCGAGCTTCTTGAGCTTGGTCAGCCCCTCCACCAGCCGGCCGATATCTTCGCCGAACAACTCATCGATTTCGGCGCGGGTGGCGGTGGTGTCCTCGATCGTATCGTGCAGCAACGCCACCGCGATGGTCGATTCGTCGAGATGCATTTCGGTGAGGATCGCGGCAACTTCGAGCGGATGCGAAATATAGGGGTCGCCATTGGCCCGCTTCTGCTGGCCGTGTTTCTGCATGGCGTAAACATAGGCCTTGTTCAGCAGGGCCTCATTCGCATCCGGTTTATATTTTTGAACCCGCTCGACGAGTTCGTATTGCCGCATCATGCGATATTCCACAAAAAGAAAGCGCGCCAACCTGAGGGTCGGCGCACAATGCTGCATCAATAGGGATCAGATTATGACGGCAACTATTGACAGACGGTAACCGCCGCCTGCCAAAGGCATCATAAAATCCTATCAATAGTCGTCATTTTTTTCCGGCGGCACAAGGCCTTCGATACCGGCCAGCAGTTCTTCTTCCGACATCTGGTCGAAAGTAACGGTTTCCGGCTGATCGTCTTCTTCGCTGTCGGCAGCGGCGGCGGCGAGCGTGACCGGATCGGGCTCGGGCTCGTCCACTTCCACGTGCTTCTGCAGCGAATGGATCAGGTCTTCCTTCAGATCGTCGGGAGACAGCGTCTCGTCGGCGATTTCGCGCAGCGCCACGACGGGGTTCTTGTCGTTGTCGCGGTCAACCGTGATGGAGGACCCTTGAGAAATCTGGCGCGCACGGTGGCTGGCGAGAAGCACCAGCTCGAAACGGTTGTCTACTTTATCAATGCAATCTTCAACTGTGACGCGGGCCATTGCCTGTCCTTTGCGGGTCGTAATGTCGTGGATCAGAGCGCCGTGCGGTTTCAGGATGCACAAGGGTTGCTCTAACCTATTGAATCTGCGCTTCGTGCCTTGCGGAAAACACCTGGAATTTCTCGCGACGAAGCTTTCCAGCTTCCGATACAGCCATTGGCCGCGGAATTCAAGTTTTTCCTGTCTTTGGCGTCTTTTGGCACCTTATCCTCGATGTTTGGCGCCTGATGAACAAAATGTCTGGAAGAATTGTCTTGGAATAAGGGGGAAGGTAGCTTACTTAAAACGCAACGGCGATACGCAAAGCTCGTTGATACGACATGTTTTTTTGCGTTATCGACCGGAAATAAAAGCCAGATAATGGCCTTTCCAAAAAAAGGAATGGGATGGAATGTTCGATCCACGGGAGAAAATTGCGCTCTTCATAGACGGAGCCAATCTTTATGCAGCATCGAAAAGCCTGGGATTCGATATCGACTACCGCAAGCTCCTGAAGGCGTTTCAAAAGCGTGGATACCTGCTGCGCGCCTATTATTACACCGCGCTCATCGAGGATCAGGAATATTCCTCGATCCGCCCGCTGATCGACTGGCTGGATTATAACGGCTACAAGGTCGTGACGAAGCCGGCGAAGGAATTCACCGACGCTCTCGGCCGCCGCAAGATCAAGGGCAACATGGATATCGAACTGGCAGTCGATGCCATGGAACAGTCCGAGACGGTCGATCATCTGGTGCTCTTCTCCGGCGACGGCGATTTCACCACGCTGGTAGACGCGCTGCAGCGCAAGGGCCGCAAGGTTTCCGTGGTTTCCACCATGGCCACGCAGCCCGCCATGATCGCCGACGACCTGCGCCGCCAGGCCGATCACTTCATCGATCTGATGACGCTAAAGGCCGAGATCGGGCGTGACCCGAACGAGCGCCCTGCCCGGCACGCCGAGGGTCCTGAGACGGTCTGATCCCAGCTTTTGCTGCGAAGACATCATCGACGCGTCCGTCCAACAGACGGGCGCGTTTTTGTTTTGCGTGACGCCGGCGCGTTAAAAATTCTTTTTAGAATTAACAAACATCAAATTCGATAAGTCAAAATTATAACTTGGTTAATTTTAGAGGTGTCTAAAAGATGTAACGGCGCCAACGATATGATTTCGGTGCCAAATCAGGATGTTTAGACATGCATGGCCAAGCAAAAACCGACCGACAACTCGACGAAAGACTGAATTTTCTGGGGCTCGGCCACGAGCAACGGCAAAATCTTTCAGACATGAAGGGCGTCATCACCGGCTCTCTCGATGCATCTCTGGATCGTTTTTACGCGAAGGTTCGCTCAGTACCGGAGACGGCGAAATTCTTCGCCAACGACGCGCATGTGCAGCACGCCAAGGGCATGCAACTCAAACACTGGGCAAGGATCGCTTCCGGCACATTCAACGCGGATTATACCGATGCCGTAACCGCCATCGGCCGCACCCATGCGAGACTGGGGTTGGAGCCGAGATGGTACATCGGCGGTTATGCCCTGATGCTCGACGGCATCGTCAAGGCGGTGATCGAGTCCGAACTGAAGGGCTTTTTCATGGAAAAGAAGGCCAAAAAGGTGAAGGACGCCCTGTCGGCCACCATCAAGGCCGCCCTTCTCGACATGGATTATTCGATCTCCGTCTATCTCGACGTGCTGGCCGCCGAGCGGCAGAAGGTGGAAGCCGAACAGGCGCAGATGAAGAAGGAACAGGAGCACGTTCTCGCACTGCTCAACAGCGCTCTCGACAGGCTGGCCAATGGCGACCTCACCTCCAGCATCGGCGAAAAACCCGCACCGCAATTCGAAGGGCTGGTCGCCAATTTCAACGCGGCGGTCGGCAATCTCTCCGGCGCATTTGCGCAGATCGTCGAAGAGGCGAACAAGATTTCCGGCAATACGCGCGAACTGACATCCGCGACCGACGACATGGCCCGCCGCACGGAGCAGCAGGCCGCCGCCCTTGAGGAAACCGCCGCCGCCGTCGAGGAAATCACCACCATTTCCAAATTGTCGGCGCAGCGTTCCGAAGAGGCCAAGGCCATTGTCGAAAGCTCGGCCGTTGAAGCCGCGCGCTCGCGCGATGTGGTGACGGAAGCGGTGAAAGCAATGGGGGCCATCGAGGACTCATCGCAGAAGATCACCCAGATCATTTCCGTCATCGACGAGATTTCGTTCCAGACCAATCTTCTGGCGCTGAATGCCGGTGTCGAAGCCGCGCGCGCCGGCGAGGCCGGCAAGGGTTTCGCCGTCGTCGCCCAGGAAGTGCGTGAACTCGCGCAGCGCTCCGCCACCGCCGCCAAGGAAATCAAGACGCTGATCGCCAAGTCCTCCGAAGACGTGATGCAGGGTGTTTCGTTGGTCAACAAGACGGGCGAATCCTTGAATACGATCGGCAACAAGGTGGATCATATTCAGGAGCATATCGCCTCGCTGACCAAGGCGGCGCAGGAACAGTCCGTCGGCATTCAGGAAATCAATGCCGCCATCAACAGCATGGACAATCTGACCCAGAAGAATGCGGCCATGGTGGAAGAGACGAATGCGGCGACGCATAATCTGAGCGATGTCAGCGCCAATCTGGCGGCGCTTGTCAGCCGGTTCAGCGTTTCGACGACGAAGGCGCATGTGGAGCGGACCTATCGGGCGGCGTGACGGGCAACAACACACTCCCGTCATCCCGGCCTTGAGCCGGGATCCAGCCAGCCCAAGTCCTTGGGCTGAAAGGACTCGTTCCACAGCGCAGACGCGCTGTGACTGGATGCCGGATCAAGTCCGGCATGACGAAGGAGTATGCTGCGAAAGGCGGCATGCCTTATACGCAAAACTCACCGAGACTTAGGCCGCCCCACCCTTCAGCAACCGCGATTTCTGCCGGTTCCAGTCGCGTTCCTTCTCCGTCTCGCGCTTGTCGTGCAGTTTCTTGCCCTTGGCGAGCGCCAGTTCCAGCTTCGCGCGGCCCCTGTCGTTGAAATAAATCTTCAAGGGCACCAGCGTCATGCCTTCACGGTTGATGCCGGCGCGCAGACGGTTGATCTCGCGCTTGCTCAAAAGCAGCTTGCGGCGGCGGCGCGGCTCGTGATTGAAGCGGTTGGCCTGCAGATATTCCGGCAGGTGGGAATTGATGAGCCAGATTTCATCACCCTCGTCCGATGCGTAGGATTCGGCAATATTCGCCTTGCCTTCACGCAGCGACTTGACCTCGGTGCCGGTCAGCACGAGCCCTGCCTCATAGGTGTCGATGATTTCGTAGTTGAAACGAGCCTTGCGGTTTTCCGCAACGATCTTGTTCACCACGCGCTGGCTGCCTTTGGGGGCCATGATATTTCAATCCCTTGTTTTTCTTATTGCGCCTTCGGCTTACCGCCGAGAGCGGTTTTCGAACCCCTATTTAATGTTGTCGCCGCGAAAAGAAAAGGCGCGCCGAACGGCTTCTGTTGCGAAGCGGTTCATGGCGCGCCTTAAACGCTTTCAGGCCTGTCTCAGTTCATCAGGCCGGCGTGCTTCAGCGCCGCATCGATGGCCGCCTCCGTTGCCGGTTCCAGCGTGCTCATCAAGGGCGAGCGGACCCGGCGGTTGCCGCCGCGCGTCTTCGACAGTGCATATTTGGTGCCGCAAACACCGGGCTCCATGAAGATCGCCTTGTGCAGCGGCATCAGGCGATCCTGATAATCCAGCGCCTTGGCATAATCGCCGGCGAGCATCGCCGCCTGGAACTCCGAACAGAGGCGCGGCGCGACATTGGCGGTGACGGAAATGCAGCCGACGCCGCCATGGGCGTTGAAACCGAGCGCCGTGCCATCCTCGCCCGAAAGCTGGATGAAATCCTTGCCGCAGGAAATGCGCTGTTCGGAAACGCGGTCGATCTTGCCCGTCGCATCCTTGACGCCGACGATGTTCCTGTGCGCCTTGACCAGCGCACCCATGGTTTCCGGCGACATATCCACCACCGAGCGCGGCGGGATATTGTAGATGACGATCGGCAGCTTCACCGCTTCGGCAACGGCTGAGAAATGCGCGAACAGACCCTTCTGGGTCGGCTTGTTGTAATAGGGAGTGACCACCAAGAGCGCATCCGCGCCGGCTTCCTGCGCGTGCAGCGCAAGCTCGATCGCCTCATCGGTATTGTTGGAGCCAGCACCCGCAATGACCGGAACCCGTTTCGCCGCTACCTCGATGCACAGCTCGACGACACGTTTGTGCTCGTCGTGGGACAGGGTTGGAGATTCCCCCGTCGTGCCCACGGGCACAAGTCCGTTGCTGCCTTCGGCGATCTGCCATTCCACATGGGCGGCAAATGCCTGTTCGTCCACGGCGCCATTGTCCGTGAACGGGGTAATGAGGGCGGGAATTGATCCCTTGAACATGCAAAGCTCCTGGCGCCGAGCCGGTTCATGCTTCGGCCGCATTCGATGGTTAAAACCGGCACACATTAGTGCCAGCCCTTGGCGCCGACAAGCGCAAAGGCAGGGTATTTTGTCCGAAATTGTCGGAAGTGTGACAGTCTCCGGGCCGCAATCGGCAAGCAAAAAAAGCAGGCGTCGAAATGAGACGCCGCTCGCGGGACGGTGAATAAAAGTTGATTGAATTGCAGGGCGGCGATTAACATTTCATTAAGCCTGAAATCCCAAGATTTCCGGGTGGGACATCAGACCGGTTTCGGCAATCCCGCTGCAATGAAATGATATTACAGGAAAGTCGGCAACTCCGTTACACGATGAAGAACGGCATGAAAAAGACAGTCTGGGGATTGATGGCGGCGGGTCTTGCCGCAACCGTTTGGAACGCATTGGCCGGGCCGCTGCCGGAAGGTGCGGCACCGCTTCCCTATGTCAAGCCGAATGCGCCGACCGTTCCGGCTTTCATGCCGGCCTCGCCCGAGATCACCGGCGCCATACCGCGCCTCGACCGCCCCGACGATACAAGCCAGTTAAAGGCCGGCCTCGACGCGCTTTCCAGCCGCGATGGGGCCCGGGCGATTGCGTTGCGCAACACCATGCCGACCGGCAGCCTCGACCGCCATATCCTTACCTGGGCAATCGCCGTTTCCGGCCAGAAGGACGTCACTTCGGCCGAAATCGCCGCAGCCCAGCGCGAGCTCTCCGGCTGGCCGGGTGCTGCCACCCTGCGCGCCAATTCCGAAAAAGCGCTTTACCGCGAAGATCCGCCGGCATCGCAGGTGCTTGCCGCCTTCGGCAATAGCCGGCCGGAAACCGCGGAAGGCAGCGTGGTGCTCGCCAAGGCGCTCGCCTCCTCCGGCAAGGGTGCGGAATCGCAGCATCTCATTCGTCAGCTCTGGGTGAGCGAAGGCATGGACAAGGACATGGAAGACCGTGTGCTTGCCGAGTTTCCCACCTATCTGACGCCCGCCGACCACAAGGCGCGCATGGATTATCTGATGTATCGCAGCCGCATCAGCCAGGCGAAGCGTTTCGGCGATCTCGGCAAGGCGCAGTCGCTTTACAATGCCTGGGCGGCCGTGTTGCAGCGATCCACTACTGCGACTGCACTGCTCGGCAAAGTCGACGCCTCCTGGCGCAGCGACCCCGCCTATCTTTTCGCGCGGGTAGAAAACCTGCGCAACCAGCAGAAATATTCCGAAGCCGCCGTGCTTTTGAGGCAGGCCCCGAAGGAAACGGCCAAGCTCGTCAATCCGGGCGAATGGTGGAACGAGCGGCGCATCATCGCGCGCGGCGTCGCCGATCTCGGCGATTTCGCCGAGGCCTATCGCATCGTCGCCAATCATTCGGCCACCTCTGCCGTCGATACCGCCGATGCGGAATTCCATGCCGGCTGGTATGCGCTAAGAGCGCTGCGCGATCCGGCCACGGCTTCACGCCACTTCAACACGCTGCTTCAGACTTCGAACCGGCCGCTTTCGGCGTCGCGCGCCTATTATTGGCTCGGGCGGGCGGCGGAAGCCGGCGGACCGGGGGATGCCCGCGACTTTTTCACCAAAGCCGCCGCTCATCCCGGCACGTTCTATGGCCAGCTTGCCGCCGCGCGAATCGGCGCCAAGACACTGAATGTCACCTATCCAAGCCCCAGCAGCGGCGACCGCGAACGTTTCGCCGGCCGCGAAGCCGTGCGCGCCATCGACCGGCTGGAAGCAGCCGGTTACGGCTGGCGGGCCGACAGCCTTTACCGCTCGCTGGCCGAACAGCTCGACAGTCCCGGCGAGCTTGCCATTCTGGCGGCAAGGGCGGAGGGCAACGGCAATCATCAAGTCTCGCTGCAGATCGGCAAGACGGCTTTCAGCCGCGGCATCGATGCGGCCGCACTGGCCTATCCGCTCGGCGTCATTCCCGCCAGCGCCAATATTGTCGGCTCTGGCAAGGCGCTTGCTTACGCGATTGCCCGGCAGGAAAGCGCCTTCAACCCGGCCGCCGTCTCCGCCGCCAATGCGCGCGGTCTGCTGCAACTGCTGCCCGGAACCGCCAAAGGCGTGGCCGGACGCCATGGCCTGCCCTATACCCAGGCACGGCTGACCACCGATGCGGGCTATAACGCCACGCTCGGCGCGCATTATCTCGGCGAGCAGATCGACAGTTTCGGCGGTTCCTACATCCTCACCTTCATCGCCTACAATGCCGGGCCGAAGCGCGTGCCGGAATGGATCGCCCGCTATGGCGACCCGCGCGGCAAGCCGATCGACGAGGTGGTCGACTGGATCGAGCGCATCCCCTTCCCCGAAACCCGCAATTACGTGCAGCGGGTGATGGAGAATTATCAGGTCTACAAGACGAGGCTCGGACAACAGGCCGATATCGTTGACGACCTGCGCCATGGGCGTGCGGGGTAAAGCCGGCTTCCCCGGCTGACAAGCGGAGCATTCAAGC
The DNA here is from genome assembly GCF_900101425.1 of Rhizobium sp. NFACC06-2. Taxonomy (NCBI): domain Bacteria; kingdom Pseudomonadati; phylum Pseudomonadota; class Alphaproteobacteria; order Hyphomicrobiales; family Rhizobiaceae; genus Rhizobium; species Rhizobium sp. NFACC06-2. Next base: position 486,136 of record NZ_FMVA01000002.1, read on the forward strand.
GCCTGCCGGCCAGCGTTCCAGACCGCTGAAAAGCCTGAAGTTCTCTTCCGTCATGCTCGGGCCTGTCTCGAGCATTTGCGGCGTTTAGATTTCATGCGACGTGATTAGATCACTGGGACGAGTCCCGGAGCTAAGGTCGACGGCTTGGGCAGATTTGCCGATAGGCGAGAGGCCAGCTGGTGGATGCTTCAAAGCCGACGCGGTGTCCGACGACCTACAGTCCCATCTAGTCATCCAAAAGAAAAACCCCGGCATTTCTGCCGGGGTTTCCATCACTGACAATGTCAGATCAGATTAGAACGTGCGCTGAAGGCGAACGAAACCAACCCAGCTGTCGCCAGCGCCGGTGTCAAGACCTTCGGTGCCGTCGACGTCCTGATAGTTAACAGCGACCTTGGCATCCAGACCCTGGGTGATCTTGTAGTCAACCGTTACACCAGCGCGCCATGCATCACGGTCGCCAGTGAAGTCGTTGTCAGCACCGATGTCGATCGTGCCGAGGTACTGAGCACCGGGGGTGATGGTCAGCTTGTCGGTCGCCTTGATTGCGTATTCAGCAGCAACTGCCCACTCGGACTCTTCGTAGTAGTAGTTTGCGCCAGAAGCCCAAACACCAGAGAGACCGAAAGTACCGGGACCGATGTCAGCCGTTACGATAGCGCGGATTGCACCATTTTCCTGGTCGGTGTCGTAGGAGCCGAGCAGGTTCGCAGCAACTGCACCGAACTTAGCGCCGATGATACCGCTTACGCCAACATTGTTCGGGCCTTCAAACGAACCGCCCTTAACGAAGTCGCCGGAGATGTTCGAGCCGCCACGGCCGGCATCCAGTTCTTCAACGCTGATACCTGCGTAGAACGAACCAGCGTCATAGGTGTAACGCAGAGCGTTGCCACGGGTCGTGTTCGAAGACAGGATATCGGTTTCGCCGGAGAGATCGTCATCCCACCAGGTGTACATGTAACCGACCTTCAGGCCGCCGAGTTCGATGAAAGCCTGGTCAACGCGAACAGCGCGATCGCTGTCGTTGTCAGCCTGACCACGCAGACCTATGTAGCCGCGCAGAGCGCCAAGCTCGGTGTCGGTGCGGGTGTCGATGTTGAACTGGGCGCGCGTGAACGAGTTCCAGTCAGACGTACCAGACTGATTGCGACCGAAGTCGGTCTGGAAACGGATGTAACCGTCGAACTTCAGGCAGGTTTCGGTGCCGGGGATGTAGAAGAAGCCGGTGCCGAAAGCGTCGCAGACGCGAACGTATTCCAGGGGCTCGGGCTCGGCAGCGACGATAGCGTCAGCGGCCTGTGCGCCGGATACTGCTGCGAGAGCTGCAGCGGAGCCGATGAGAAGGCTCTTGATGTTCATGGTTGACCTCCAGTCAAACGCTTAATCTTCTAAGCAGCGGGTGGGAAAGCACTTCAGAAATGCGTGCCGCTTATGAAGCTGATTAGAGCCAAAACCGGTCGCTCAGGCAATCGTAATCATGACAGAAGGAAGACAGTAAGGTGTCCTTAGTTTTTCATTGTTGCGAAATAGCTACAATTCTAACCGACGGGACCCCATTCGTTAAAAAATCGTTAATAACTTATGCTTTTCAATAACTTAACAAGAGGCTCGAAAAATCCGCCGTGAGAAAACCCACGAGATCACCTGAATCTGGACACGATCAGGCCACCGGAAATTGTTCAAAAGACGATTGCAATGTGCAGAGGACCCTACCTCTGCAAGAAAAAACTGAGCGAAAAGCAAAAACCCGCAGATTCGGATTCCTTAGACGACTCAAGGCTCCCGTTACCGAGCGAATCGATGGGCATGTGTAGCGGTCTGCTCAGAGGATAAACCTGCGGAAAATCGGAACGCCGCCACGATCTCGTCAGCTGTGGCGATGCCTGCCCTATCAAGATGCAATTCAAACAAAAAGCCCGGCTCGAGAGCCGGGCTTTCCATCACTGACAATGTCAGATCAGATTAGAACGTGCGCTGAAGGCGAACGAAACCAACCCAGCTGTCGCCAGCGCCGGTGTCAACACCTTCGGTGCCGTCGACGTCCTGGTAGTTAACCGAAACGAGCGTGGAGAGGCCGTCGGTGATCTTGTAGCCAACAGCTACACCAGCGCGCCATGCATCGCGATCGCCAACCCAGTCGTTATCGAAGCCGAGGTCGATCGTGTTGAAGTACTGGAAGCCGGGGGTGATGGTCAGCTTGTCAGTTGCCTTGATGGCGTATTCAGCAGCAACCGCCCACTCGGACTCTTCGTAGTAGCGGTTTGCGCCAGAAGCCCAAACGCCGGAGAGGCCAAGCGTGCCCGGACCGATGTCAGCCGTGACGATAGCGCGGATTGCACCTTCTTCAGCGTCGGTGTCGTAGCCACCGAGCAGGTTAGCGCTTACGCCGCCGAACTTCGCGCCAACGATAGCGGATACGCCAACGTTGTTGGAGCCTTCAAAGAAACCGCCCTTTACGAAGTCGTCAGAGATGTTGGAACCGCCGCGAGCAGCTTCGAGTTCTTCAGCTGCAACGCCAACGTAGAACGAGCCAGCGTCGTACGTGTAACGGATAGCGTTCAGACGGGTCTGGTTAGAGCTGAGAACGTCAACTTCGCCGGAGAGACCGTCATCCCACCAGTTGTAGTAGTAACCGACCTTCAGACCGCCGAGTTCGATGAAAGCCTGGTCGACAACAACGCCACGGTTGCTGTCGTTGTCGGCCTGGCCGCGGAAGCCGATGTAGCCGCGCAGAGCGCCGAGTTCGGTGTCGGTGCGGGTGTCGATGTTGAACTGGGCGCGGGTGAACGAATCCCAGTCAGACGTGCCGGACTTGTTGCGGCCGAAGTCGGTCTGGAAACGGATGTAACCGTCGAACTTCAGGCAGGTTTCGGTGCCGGGGATGTAGAAGAAGCCGGTGCCGAAAGCGTCGCAAACGCGAACGTATTCCAGGGGCTCAGGCTCAGCAGCGACGATAGCGTCGGCAGCGTGAGCGCCAGATACTGCTGCGAGAGCCGCAGCGGAGCCGATCAGAAGGCTCTTGATGTTCATTGTTGACCTCCAGTCAAAGTTTTTAAGTGGGTCTGGGTACTTTCGCTGAAGGACAGCATTCCCTGCCCCATTCCCGTGTTCTTAGAAGCCAAACGATCCACCGCCTCGCTTCTGGTGGTGAAAATACAAAAGGTTTCGCCGCTTGCAATCGCCAACATCCGATAAATAGCATTTACGTATATGCTTCATTTCGGTTTGTTGCGGAAACAACACACAGTGCGCAGCCGGGCCGCAGGCGGCTTTACCATGCGTTAAGAAATTGCTTGAAAATCCGTTAGTTAGCGAGGTTAACAAGGTCTTTCTAAACTACCGGCTTTTTCGGCGAAGCCTTGCCTCGCCGGGCAAGGATGATGGAAACTTTTGCTTCCTCACACCCCCGCACCTGACACTCCTTCGCAGCGCGCATGAAGAAACGATGGAAAAACCCATGCCGTTTGCCGCCCGATTCCCCGCATAACGATTCGAAAGGCTCGCCGCATGTCGGTTACGATACCGATACGCCGCCACTCGTCAGGTTTGTCGTGAGAACTGATTTGATGACGTGACCTCGCGTTTGACGATTGCCCGTCAATATCGGCAGCAGCCGATTTGTCACGCGTGTCAATTCGAAACAGACGGAAGAACAAGCGACATGCGGAGACCGTCGCCAAAGCGCTCCGGCGGTGGCTTGGTACTGGGAACGATGGGGCTGGAATTTTCCGGTCTTGCGCCGAAGTGGCGGAGAGGATGGGATTCGAACCCACGATACGCTTTTGACGTATACTCCCTTAGCAGGGGAGCGCCTTCGACCACTCGGCCACCTCTCCGGTGCGGCCTGATTATTGCGTAAAAAAAATGATTGCAAGGCTTTTTCGCCAAGAAGCACAAAAACCTGTTGGCTGAACATCTTCCTGCGAAACTTTGCGGGCCTTTCGGGAACTTCTTGCAGGTCGGCACGTTCTGCCTTCGGTAACAAAAGAGGTGTTCTAATGGCTCAGACCAAACTGAATGTTGTCGAAGACACGATCGAAAACCAGATTGCGGAGTTGCGTTCGCAGATCTCGTCCCTCTCCAAATCCGTATCCGCCCGCGCGGAAGGCGTGGGCGAGGATGCGTCCGAATTTCTGGATGAGGCGCGCGGACGCGTTCGCAAGGCCGCGCATAATGTCCGCGCCCAGGGCCAGAATGTCGTGGAAGCCGTCAAGGAAAATCCCGGCACGGCGACTTCCCTGCTGACGATCGTTGGCGCACTCGGTTTTGCCATCGGTTATGCGGTTGGCGCGAGCACGCAGCAGAACTCGTCGAACAGCAGCCTTTATCGCTGGCGCTGATCGCGGCATCGAATTAAAATTGAGGCAAGGCGGGTCTATCCTGCCTTGCCTTTTCTTACTGGTTTGAAATGTGATGAATGGGGGCGGATATGCGGTTCAGCGACGATATTGAAGCGGCTCTGTCGGATTTTGCGAGGGATCACGGCGTCGACAGGGATGAGGCCATCCAGCGAATCATTCGCGCCGCGCTTATCAACACCGGTTATCTCGCCTCCGGCGAAGAAGGCATTCCGCCGGAAAAGCTGAACGCCAGCAACGACGACTGAATTAATAGCCAGACCGGGATGGTGCGGGCGCTGCTCCGCCCTTGTAACGGGCCGAGAGCGCACGCAGGGTGCTGGCGAATTCCGTCACATCCGCGCCGACGGCCACGAAGGACGCGCCGAGTTCGAGATAGCGGCGATTATAGGCTTCGTTGAAGGTGAGAATACCGGCGGCCTTGCCGGCCTTGACGATCTTGACGATGGCCGCCTCGATCACCGCCTGCACTTCCGGCTCGTCTATCCTGCCGAGATAGCCCATATCGGCGGCCAGATCCGCCGGGCCGATGAAGACGCCGTCCACGCCCTCCACCGCAAGAATATTGTCGAGATCGTTGATCGCCGCGCGCGTTTCGGCCTGCACCAGCAGGCAGACGCTGTCCGAGGCGCTGTCGGCATAGTCGGTTATCGTGTTGAAGGCGGAAGCGCGGGCAACGGCAGCACCCATGCCGCGAATGCCGCGCGGCGGATAATGCATGGCGCTGACCAGATCCTTCGCCTGGTCAGCCGAATCGACCATCGGCACCAGAAGCGTGCGCGCACCCGCATCCAGAAGCTGCTTGATTATCCAGCTTTCGCCGACCGGCACGCGCACGACGGGCTCCGCAGGCGATGTGGCAAGGGCGCGCAACTGGTCGATGATGCTGCGCAGATCGTTCGGCCCATGCTCGCCGTCGATCACCAGCCAGTCGAACCCCGCCGTACCGGCGATTTCCGCCGTGATGGCCTCACCCATATCGAGCCAGAGGCCGATCTGCGGCTTGCCGGCATGGATGGCGGTTTTAAAACGGTTTTCGGGAGCAGGCATGATGTCCTCAGGAAAGCAGTAATTTCAGATCGGCGGAAGCATCCGCCAGGATGGCGCGATCCGGCTCCGCGCCGGTATCGAGCAATTTCTTGCCCGCGACATAGGCCTTGGCATCGTTGACGGCATCCACCGCCACGAATCGCCCCTCGCGGAAATACCAGACGGACCAGCTGCCCTCACGCGCGCCCTGCCTCAGTATTGTCTCGTCATAACCAAGGTTGAAGCCGGCAATCTGCAGCTTGGCGTCATACTGATCCGACCAGAACCATGGCTTCGGATCATAGGCGGCTTCAGCCCCGGTAAGCACGGCAGCGGCCGCCTCGGCCTGATCGACAGCATTCTGTACCGATTCGAGACGCACATGCTGGCCGCGCCACGGCAGCAGCGCGCAATCGCCCACGGCATGAATGGCGCTGTCGGAGGTGCGGGTATGGTCGTCCACCACGATGCCATTGCCGACATCAAGGCCCGATTCGCGAGCGAGGCGATCATTCGGCGTCACGCCGATGCCGACAATCACAAAATCCACATCCAGCGTCGAGCCGTCGGAGAGTTCGGCGGCGGCCACCCGGCCATCCATGCCGACAAGGCGCACAAGACCGGTCTTTTCGCGAATGGAAACGCCGTGGGCCTGATGGATGCCGCGCATGATATCGGCGGTTTCCTTCGCCGCCACACGCTGGAGAATGCGGTCGGCCATTTCGATCAAGGTCACTTCGAGGCCGAGCTTGCGCGCGACGGCGGCTGCTTCGAGACCGATATAACCGCCGCCGATCACCAGCAGCCTGCGGCCCGGCTTCATCTCCTCCACAAGCCGGTCGGCATCGCGCTTGTCGCGCACGGTCAGGACGCCTTCCAGATCGCCGCCGATACTGGCGGGCAGCAGGCGGGGAGCCGCCCCGGTCGCCAGCACCAGCCTGTCATAGGAAAGCGTGCTGCCGTCCTGCATGCGCAGGGATTTGGCGGCACGGTCTATCTCCTCGACCCAGGTGGAAAGCCGGATATCGACATTGTTTTCCGCGTACCATTCCTCCGGCCGGAACATCAGCCGGTCGAAGCTCATCTCGCCGAGGAGGTATTTTTTGGAGAGCGGCGGCCTCTGGTAAGGATAGGCATCCTCGGAACCGACGATGGTGATGGGGCGCTCGTCCTTCAGCGCCCGAAGCTTCGACGCCAGCGCGAAAGCGGCCTGCCCCGCCCCGACGATTACCAGCCTTCCCGTCACAGTCCACTCCCAGAAGAATCACGAAGCGCCGGTCCTGCCGGGCCTCGCGAAGCGATATTGCAAGGCTCAGGCGTAACGCCAAGTACGGCCCCAGTCAACACCAGCCCCGTGCAAGCGTGACGCAGTATCAGCACAGACTGCAACCGGATGGGGCCGAACGCATTTCCATAGCGGAAACATCGGCTTCCGAAGGGAAGATTGGTCGAGATCGAGACACAGAACAGACAATTGCGCGGATTTCCTTCATGCCCTGGCAAGGAAGCGGCGTTAAAATCGGCATCAAAAGAGGCAATCCGGGAGGTTGTCATGGCTTTGCATATGGATCCCCGTCAGAACGTCCCCCAGGACGAAATGTACGAGAAATTTCAGATCGACCGGCCCGGCAAGATCACCTTCATCGGGCATCATCTCAGCGCCAAGGACACCATGCGCTGCCTGGTGCGGACTATTTCCCTTTACGGCGCGGAACTGGATGTCAGTCCCGATCTGGAAATGCCGGCCAATTTCTATCTGGAAATTCTCGGTATCCGCGATGAGATCGGCTGCACGCTGATCCGCCGCGAAGAGGAAAAAGTGACGATCGGCTTCAATATGCTGATCGATGCGGAGTTCCTGCACCATGTGCGACGCCTGAGCTTCGAGACCAACGCATGATCCCGACATGACAGGCCGATGGCTTCTCCGTCTCCTCGCCGGGACGTAAAATTCTGTTCCAAAACAGTCGTGCCGGAACCGGCTGCGCCTTGCGTCCGGTTTTTTTGCACCTATTGTGAGCCGGGTTTTAAACACACAGGTACCGGAACTCTCAGCCAATGTCAGCCTTTTCCCGCCTCACGCCGCTTGCCGCTTCGCTTCCCTCAACCGTTCCCTTCGTCGGCCCGGAGGCCATCGAGCGCAACCGCGGCCTGAAGGTTGAAGCGCGTATCGGCGCCAATGAGAGCGGCTTCGGCCCCGCCCCTTCCGTGCTTCTGGCCATGCGCGATGCGGCGGCGGAGACGTGGATGTACAGCGATCCGGAAAATTATGAGCTGAAGGAAGCGCTTGCCATCCACCATGGCGTTGCACGCGGCAATATCGCCATCGGCAGCGGCGTCGATGGGCTGCTGGGTGAGATCGCGCGGCTGATCGTCGAGCCGGGCACGCCTGTCGTCACCTCTTTTGGCGGCTACCCCACCTTCAATTACCATGTGAACGGTTTTGGCGGGAAACTCGTGACCACACCCTATGTCGACGATCACGAAGACCTTGACGGGCTTCTCGATCTCGTCATCCGGGAAAATGCGCCGCTCGTTTATTTCGCCAATCCCGACAATCCGATGGGAAGCTGGTGGGAAGCGAGCGAAGTGATCGCCTTTGCCCGCGCGTTGCCGGAAACCTGCCTGCTCATTCTGGATGAGGCCTATTGCGAAACCGCGCCCGAAAGCGCCGTCCCAGCGATCGACACGCTGATCGGCCAGCCGAACATCCTGCGCATGCGCACCTTCTCGAAAGCCTATGGGCTGGCGGGTGCGCGCGTGGGTTACGCCATCGGCACGCTCGGCAATGTCGAAGCCTTCGACAAGATCCGCAACCATTTCGGCATGGCGCGCATTTCGGTCGCCGGCGCTTTGGCGGCCCTGAAAGATCAGGCCTATCTGCGTGAAGTCGTTGGTAAAATTTCTGACGCCCGTGAGCGCATTTCGGCAATCGCGCGCAATAACGGCCTTTCCCCGCTCCCCTCCGCCACCAATTTCGTCACCATCGATTGCCACCGCGACGGGGTCTATGCCCGCGCCATCGTCGATGGGCTGATGGAACATGGCGTCTTCATCCGCATGCCGGGCGTCGCCCCGCTCAACCGCTGCATTCGCGTGAGCGTGGGGCCGGGTGACAAGCTCGATCTGTTCGAACAGGCGCTGCCGAAGGTCCTCAAGGCGCTGGGCTGATATCGAGTGCCGTCATTCCGGCCTTGAGCCGGAATCCTGTGTATTGGATTTGTGCTATGTAGAGTGCGGGCGGAAGGCCGTCGGAATCCTGGTCGTTAGAGACCGCCTGCTGGCTTTTGGACCTCCGCCCGCTCTTGATGATCCCAACCTGAACAGTTGATGGAGGCCGTGAGCGCGGACCTCGTAGCACAGGATGAGGCTTGCCATGGTACACCCTGTTTACATCGGATGCGACGTCTCAAAGGCACATCTGGATCTTTTCGATGCCGCGACACAAAAAGCCGTCCGCATCGCCAATACCGGCACCGCC